>JBDRSD010000075.1:0-19463 GCA_043825215.1 Nanobdellota archaeon | reverse complement strand
GTAATAGAAGAAGAAGAAGAAGAAGAAGAGCAAGAGCAAGAAAAGTGAGTGAGTGAGTGAGTGAATAAGTGAATAAGTGAATGAATGATTAAAAGAAAAGAAGATGAGAAGAAGAATAAATCAAAAGAAGGAATCAGATTGACAAATTAAATGTCATATTTTCCTGAAAGGTACTGTTCGCAGAATAATTTAACATTTGGTGCAATAGAATACTGTTTGAATTCATGTATGGGAAGCCAGAAAACATCTCTAAATGTGTCTGGTTCTGCTACGTAAGGTTTTTGATTTTTTGCAATTTTTGCCAAGTAGTTATGGCTTTGAAACAATTTTCCATCAATAAAGAATTCAATATACCCTAAATATTTAACAATATCTACAGTACATCCAATCTCTTCTTTTGTTTCTCTGATTGCAGTTTGTTCTAATATTTCACCTTGTTCAACTTTTCCCCCTGGAAATTCATAATGTTCTCGTTTGATTTTCCAGAGTAAAAGAAGCTTTTCTTCTTGGATTATTGCACATCCAGACAAAATGATAGAGTACATAGAACAAGAAACTGTTATTAAGGTTTAAAACTGTTGCGAATACAATTCTCTTATTGAATAACACATCTCCATTCGCACGCCTCATCCTACTTCCACAGGAAACGAAGGGGTGGGGCATAGTGTCTGATGTCTCTAGTTTCACTTATATATTTACCACTGTAACAATCTTTATATACCTTTGTTTCGTTTGGAAAATTTCATGGGTGATGGGGTAACCAATTATTTCGAGAATTTTCTCAAGAAAGAGAGCATGTTTATACAAAGAGGGATCCTTTCAAGCGGTTACGTGCCTGATGAGATCCATCATCGGGATGAGCAGTTGCAGCAGATCGCACACATTCTTGCGCCAAGCTTGAAGAGTGATAAGCCATCGAACTTGTTCTTGTATGGGAAGACAGGTACAGGAAAGACGCTTGTCATGAAGCACATGAAAGAGCGGCTGGAAGAAACAGCCAGGAACAATAATGTGCCCTTGAAGATACTCTATCTGAACTGCAAGCTGAAAAAGATTGCAGACACAGAGTATAGAATTGTTGCAGAGCTTGCCAGACATTTGGGAAAGACGATTCCTCCGACAGGACTTCCGACTGATGAGGTGTACAATTTCTTTTATCAGGCACTTGATGAGCAGAATGTCCTGACAGTCATAATCCTGGATGAGATCGACCAATTGGTAAAGAAGGTGGCTGATGAGATCATCTATAATTTCACCAGGATCAATACTGAGCTGAAGAAAGCAAGGGTATCCATCGTCGGCATCAGTAATGATCTTCTCTTCATCAACAATCTTGATCCCCGGGTGAAGAGCTCTCTTTCAGAAGAGGAGCTTGTCTTTCCCCCCTATAATGCCTTGCAGATCCAGGATATTTTGCGAAAGCGAGCCAATCTGGCATTTCGTGAAGGGTCTGTAGAACCTGGCGTTATTGAGAAGTGCGCAGCATTTGCGGCAAGGGAGCACGGGGATGCGAGGCGTGCATTGGAACTTCTGCGCGTAGCAGGTGAACTTGCAGAGAGGAATAACGAGAAAAGCATACAGATTGCGCACCTGGATGCTGCAGAGGACAAGATCGAGAGGGACAAGATACATGACATTGTCAAGACCCAGCCAAAGCAGTTCCAATTGGTTCTGTACGCCATCTTTTCTATCGCAAAGGACAAGCGGGAGGGCATTTTCACTGGCGAGATTTATGAGAAGTATGCCTTTCTTTGCAAGAGGATAGGTCTTCGTCCCTTGACCCAGCGGCGTGTCTCTGATGTGCTTGCGGAATTCGATATGTTCGGCATTATCAACGCAAAGGTCATTTCAAAGGGCCGTTTTGGGAGAACGAGGGAGATTTCGCTTTCTCTTGCAGACTCCATAGAAGTCAAGATCGCAAAGCTCCTTGAGCAGGAACTGCAGTTGTGAAGATGAAGGAAAAGGTGCATGAGCTATTAGAGAAAGGATTATTGTTGAGTCCTGATAGCGTGAGCTCTTTTGACGCGTCCCAGATCGCAACGCACGTTTCTGATGATATGCTTGTGGTGAATGATGATGTTATCGCGCTTACCCAAGACCACCGTCTGACAGACTGGCGGGCATTTGAATCTGCGCTCTTTGAGGAGGAGACATTGAAGAACGGCGCATATGCGAGTTTTCTTGAAGAGGCACGAAAAGAGCAAAAGGACAAGGGGCGGGTGAAAGTGATCTGGTCCGAGGATGAGAAGCCGAAGAAGATCACTGTGGATGATTTTGTGGCGTATTTCAACAAGCGATTTGAGCTGATTGGGGGTTTACTCAAGGGAAGGGAGGAGCTCTCAGGTGCGCGGGCGATTGCTCGCGTCGTATCAAAGACTGCAAGAGAGACTGTAACGATCATCGGCTGTGTTATTGATAAGGCAGAGACAAAGAACAAGAATTTCATCTTGACTGTTGAGGATCAGTCAGGAAAGATGAATGTGCTTGTGACGCCGCAGAAAAGCGAGGCGTATGCGCTTGCGAAAGATATTGTCCTTGATGATATTTTGGGAATCATTGGCATGAGCGGTAACAGGATAATCTTTGCCGACTCGATTGTCCTTCCGAACATTCCCCACGGCCGTGAGATGAAAAAAGCGCCTGATGACGCATATGCTGTGTTCACGGGCGACATTCACATAGGCTCTACTGCTTTTCTGGAAGAGGATTTTCAGAGGTTCATTTCATGGATCAGGGGAACGTCTGGGACGGCAAAGCAGCGGGAAATCGCGAAAAAGACAAAGTACTTGTTCCTGGTTGGCGACTTAGTGGATGGCATCGGAGTGTATCCTGGCCAGGAGGAAGAGTTGACTATCTTTGAGATCAAGAAGCAATACGAGAAGCTTGCCGAGCACTTGCGAAAAATTCCTTCGCACATCCAGATTATCATCTGTCCTGGCAATCATGACGCAGGAAGGATTTCTGAGCCGCAACTGCCGCTCTACACTGATTTTGCGAGTGACCTGTGGGCATTTCCAAACGTGTGTATGGTGAGCAATCCTTCATACGTGAATATTCACGCAAGCGAGAATTTTTCAGGCATTGACGTCCTCCTTTACCACGGGTTCTCTTTTCCGTATTATGCAGACAATGTACCGTCGATAAAGAACGCAGGCGGTATCAAGAGGCCAGACCTGATCATGCGCTTTCTTTTGCAGAGACGCCACCTCGCACCCACGCACACGTCAAACATGTATATTCCTTTTGCGCACAAGGACCCGCTTGTCATTTCAAGAATTCCTGATCTTTTCGTAAGCGGCCACATCCACGGGATCGCCGTCGCAAGCTATCGCGGGGTTACGCTCATCAATTCGTCCTGTTGGACAAAGATTACAGAGTATCAGGAAAAAAGAGGGATACGGCCTCAGCCAGGCCGTGTGCCTGTGGTGAATCTGCAGACACGCGAGGTGAAGGTGCTGAACTTTTTGAAGGAGGGGGCTGATGGAAGCGTCGAAGCGGATGCAGGCGTACTTTGATGCGCTCGAGTCGGAGTGTAAGCGCGCGTACGAGATTGCAAAAAAGGCAAGAAAAAAGGGATATGATCCGAAGGCAACTGTAGAGATCCGTCTGGCAAAGAACATGGCTGAGCGCGTCATCAGCCTTATCAGTGTTGTCGCACCGCAGATCATCGGGACTGGCGCGGAAGAGCGGATTATTGAGCTGGAAGAAGAGTATGGTGCGCAGGATTGGCGCATCGCACTTGTTATTGCAGAGGAGATCGCGCAGGAGAAGTTCTGCAAATTTAAAGACCAGAAAGAATCTATGGAAGTAGGAATCCGTGCAGGGTTCACGTATGCGACAGTGGGTGTGGTCTCTTCCCCCCTGGAGGGTTTTACGTCTTTGGAATTGAAGCAGCGGCGCGACGGCAAGGGGCTTTATTTTTGCCTGAATTATGCAGGGCCGATACGAAACGCAGGAGGCACTGCCGCAGCATTTAGCGTTCTTCTCGCAGACTACATCCGGGTGAAGTTCGGATTTTCAGAGTATGATCCTGATGAGCGGGAGACGAAAAGGACATATGTGGAACTTGAGGATTATCATGAGTTTGTTACGAACCTGCAATATTTTCCGAGCAGGGAAGAGGTTGAATTTCTCATGCAGAATTTGCCTGTGGAGATCTCCGGCGATCCTTCTGAGAAGTATTCTGTTTCGAATGTGAACGTGCGGGATCTTCCCAGGGTTCATACAAACCAGCTGCGTTCCGGATTTTGCCTGATTCATTCGAGCTGCATTCCTTTAAAGGCGCCAAAGCTCTGGAAGCAACTGTCTGACTGGGGAGACTCGTTTGGTCTTGGTCACTGGCGCTTTCTGGAAGAGTTCTTGAAGATCCAGAAGAAGATGAAGGCGCATGGCAAGAAGAAGGAGGCAGGGCTCTCCCCTGATTATACATTTATCCATGATCTTGTCGCGGGACGTCCTGTCATCGGTCATCCGCTCGCGAATGGCTCCTTTCGTCTCCGGTATGGCCGGTCAAGGACGTCTGGTTTCTCAGCGCAGTCTATCCATCCGGCAACCATGGTCATCCTGGATAATTTTGTGGCGTCGGCGACGCAGCTGAAGACAGAGCGGCCAGGAAAGGCAGCGGCATATACTCCCTGTGACACGATCGACGGTCCCATCGTGAAACTGCAGGACGGATCTGTCATGGCAATACAGAAGGAGTCTGTTGCGCGGGATGTGCAAAAGCAGGTAAAGGAAATCTTGTATCTGGGAGATGTCCTGGTGAATTATGGGGATTTTTTCAACCGCGCTCACGCGCTTGTCCCTCCAGGGTATTGCCCTGAATTCTGGGTGCTGGAGCTGGACGAGCAGGTTCAGGAGCAGACTTTGGATGCGATTGCGCAAAGGTCAGGGCTTGCCCGCGAAAGGATCGCATCGCTCTTGGTTGACTCGTTTGGCCACCCACCCACAGTTGCCGAGGCATTTGCGCTTTCCCGTTTCGTCGGAGTGCCCTTGCATCCGGCATACAACTACTTTTGGAATACGCTCTCTTTTTCCGAACTTGTGCGCTTGTTTGAGTACTTGCGGCTGGGAAGGTCGCACATTGGGGAGAAGAAGATTATCCTGCCTTACGAGGCGTCTCTTCGCGATGAGAAGCGTTCCCTGGAACTCATCGGCCTGCCCCATAGGGTGGTGAATAAGGAGTACGTGGTGATTGAAAAAACAGAGGCAGAAATGCTCTTTGCGCTTTTGGGGATCGGGTCGGATAAGGAATTCGTGGCTGTTGTCGAGCAGATGAAGTCGCGGCTGGATGAGGCAAGGACGCCATTGGAGAACATGATCACACTAACCAAAGTCCTTATGAAGGACAGGCTTGGCGTTTTCATTGGAGCGAGGATGGGCAGGCCTGAAAAGGCGAAGGTGCGAAAGATGGTGGGAAGTCCGCACGCGCTTTTTCCTGTCGGATCTGAGGGAGGTCGTCTGCGCTCGTTTCAGTCTGCGCTGGAGAAGAAGAGGGTCACAGCAGAATTCTCGCTTTATTCCTGCTCTGCTTGCAAGGCAGAGGTCACGCATGCCATCTGCCCCATGTGTGGTAGTGATGCTAAAAAGATGTGGCATTGCGAGACGTGTGGGGTTGTCGAAGATTGCCCGCACGAGACCAAGAAGCCGTACAAGCGGATGGCGATCGATATCGAGGCGTACTTTTTTCACGCATTATCGAAACTCAAGACAAAGATTTATCCTGACCTGATAAAGGGAGTGAAGGGCACGTCGAACAGGGAGCATGTGTCTGAATGCTTGGTCAAGGGCATTTTGCGTGCCAAGCACGAGGTGTTTGTGAATAAGGATGGCACGACGCGCTATGATGCGAGCGAGGTCACGCTCACGCATTTTAAGCCGAAAGAGGTGCGCGTGCCTGTGGAGCGGCTGCGAAAGCTCGGTTACACGACAGACATCCATGGAATGGAGTTGGAACAGGACGATCAGGTCTTGGAGCTCTTCCCGCAGGATGTGGTCATCCCCTGCTGTGCCGAGAGCCCTGATGCGCCTGCTGATGCCGTGCTCTTTAATGTCGCGAATTTTGTGGATGAATTGTTGTATCGCCTGTATGGCCAGAAGCCGTATTATCGCCTGGCAGGAAAAGAGGATCTGGTCGGTCAGCTCATCATCGGCCTTGCTCCGCACACCTCTGCAGGCATCTTGGGAAGGATCATAGGATTTTCAAACACCCAGGCATTTTTAGCCCACCCGTATTTTCATGCGGCGATGCGCAGGGATTGTTTTGCCAAGGAGACGTATATTCCCTTAAGGAAGAATGGTGTCTGGCAGTTGGAGATGATAGGGTGTGTTGTGGAATCCTTGTCTCCGACAAAGGTGGTGGACAGTTACGGCACTCGTGAGGTGAAACCTGAGGGGTATTCGACAATTGGATTGGTTGATGGGCGGTTGGTGTGTGTTCCTGTAGATGCATTCACAAAACACGCACCCCTTCCTATGGTCTCACTGAAAACACATCTAGGTAAGCGGTTGCGGACAACCATAAATCACAAGCACATCATAAGAAAGGACGGGAAGGATGTGTTTGTCAGGGCAGAGAAACTGAACGTGGGCGACATTCTTAAACTTCCCTATAATTTCTCGGCCGGTTCAAGAGATATGCGCAAGATTGATTTCCTTGAAGAGCTGAAAGGATGTGATTGGTTGATGGTGCGCGGCTTAAAGAAGGTCGTGTCTGGCTTGGCTGGTGCTTTGCATCGTGAGGGCTTGTCAAAACAGGCGGCAGATAATTTCGCTCGGAGAGACAGCGTGCCTGTGAAGGTGGCGATTCGTGTGATGCGGACCTATAAGATCGATCATGCATCAGTTCTTGTTGCTGCGAAGAGGGATACGGTCGCCATTCCTGCTGTCTTAAGGCTCACTGACGAGTTTTTGCAGTGTATCGGATTATACATTGCAGAGGGTTTTTCCAGGAGGCAGACAGGCAAGAAGGGAAGTTACCAGGTGTATATTGCTGCCGAGCGTGCTGAAATCCGCTCTTTTATCCGGGACACGTTTGGCTCGTTTGGTTTGGTTCCTTCTGATCGGAAAAAAGATCGTGTCACCTATTCGAGCAGAATACTCTTTGAATTGTTCACAAGCATTCTCGAGGCGGGGAAGTCTGCGTATGAAAAGAGGATTCCTGCCAGATTATTATTGCTTCCTCCAAAGCGATTGGGAAAGCTCCTTGGAGGCTATCTGGAGGGTGATGGCAGCGTATCGCATACTGATTTGCGGATTGTGTTTGATACGGTGAGTGAGGGATTGTTGCACGACATGGAATTTGTTTTTGGCAGGCTGGGCATTTTTCTGAAGCTCAGGAGGTCAACAAGAAAACCCGGCAGGCGCGTATGCGCATTTTATGAGAAAAAGGGGCGTTCTGTTCCCAGTTTTACCTGCACGAGGGGAATTATTCAAAGCAGGTTTGTTCATAAATTGAGCAAGTGGGTTTCTTTTCTTTCAAAAGAGAAGCAAGAACGGCATGAACATATATTAAAGAATAAGCGTTTTCGGAATTTGTTTTGCGAATATGATGATGAGTACTTCTATGACTTGATCGAGTGCGTCGAGTTTCAGCCTCCAGAAGAGAGCTATTGCTTAACTGTTGAAAATCATCATGTTGTTGCAAATGGAATCCTTACAAGGCAATGTGATGGTGATGAGAGCTGCCTCTTTCTCTTGATGGATGGCCTATTGAATTTTTCCCGGGCATTTTTGCCCACATCACGCGGGAGCACGATGGATGCTCCTCTGGTTTTGACCTATCTTTTGAACCCGCAGGAGGTTGACGATATGGCATTTCACATGGATACAGCGTGGAAGTATCCGTTGGAATTCTATCGCGCGGCAGAAGCTTCAAAGATGCCATGGGACGTGAAGGTAGCGCAGATAGGTCATGTCTTGGGTACGCCTGCGCAGTTTGAGGGGTTGGGTTTCACGCATGATACTGCTGATTTCAACAAGGGTGTGGTCTGTTCAGCGTATAAGCTTTTGCCAAGTATGGCTGAGAAGCTGAAAGGTCAGATGGCTCTTGCGGTGAAGATTCGTGCTGTGAACCAGTCTGATGTCGCGCGCTTGGTCATCGAGAAGCATTTTATCAGGGATACGAAGGGGAACCTGAAGAAGTTCTCCCAGCAGGAATTCCGCTGCGTGGATTGCAATGAGAAGTTCAGGCGCCCGCCCTTGATCGGGAAGTGCGGTTGTGGAGGCAGGCTCCTCTTCACGATTTCTGAGGGAAGTGTAATCAAATACTTGGAAGCTAGTTTGACTCTTGCGGAAAAGTATAATGTCGCGCCGTACCTGAAGGAAAGCCTGGAACTTACAAAACGCAGGATCGAGTCTGTTTTTGGGAAAGAGAAGGAGGTACAGCAGGGACTTGCTGGTTTCATGGGTTGAATGTCAAGAGAAAATATTTAAACAAGGAACAGAAGAGTTAGAACGCATGGTATTGAATGCAGGATTAAAAGCTACAACGATTGTTTTTCTTATGATTGTTATCACCATCTGCTTTTATAAGCTTCTTCCAGAACCATCTGCTGAAGCATACGGTAGGTATGCTGGAAACAATGAATGTTATCAGACATTTGATTGCAAAAATCTGCAAAATTCGTGTTATCAATATATTCACGAGGGTAATGATGAATTGATTTATGCGAATTGTATCAATACATTCAGGCGAAGCAGCGAATTCAAGGAATGTGATTTTGCGTTAAAGAACTGCAATGAAGATTTATTCAAACAATCAATAACATATCGGCATTCAAGGGTTGTTTTTTTCATTTTTGTTATTATTGGTTCTGTTTTGATAGCGATTGGTGTTATGCGGAAAAAGAAGAGATTCGGTGATGTATTGGTTGCTGCAGGCGCAGGGGCGATTATATTAGCATCACTTTTTTCGATTTATTTTTTGTATGGCCTTTCTCAATATTTTAAGATTGCAAGCCTTTGTGTTCTCGCAGGCACAGTATTCTATTATCTGTTCAGAAAAAAAGGAAGGAGCATTTTCAAGACGTCCTTTTTTTGGCTTTTCATCCTATTTCTTCTTTTCTTTTTCTTGATATTCATCTATCTCGTTCCCGATGCAATTACCTTTTCACTGTTTATCAGCAACGATCCTACTGTGGAAGGAAATTTCTTTTATCGGATGATTCTGTCAACAGCAATGATATTTATTAGTGTATTGTTCATTTTTTTCGTCAGGTCATATTTCAATTTATTGACGGATTGAAAACAAAGTGAGCGTTTTTTGTAGGTTTATCTTCTGCATTTTGATGTCATTACTATTTGTGAAATTCGCACATTTCTTCGTTCTTTTCACCTAGGCATACTGCTTCTACAGTTCCATCACCAAGATTTTGTACCTGGCCTGCAATCTGGGCATGTCTGTGGTTCGTTTGATGTACAAGGGGAATCCAACGTTGTAGACGTGTCCAGAAAAGATAATTTTTATCGCGTTAGCTTTTTGCATAGACGGAGTATCTTGCTCCGCAGGCCTGGCATTTGACAAAGTACACGTTGCCTTCTTTTGTGATCTTGGTGTCTGGTTTTGCGCATTCCTTGCAGATGACGAAGAGTTCTGCGTATTGCTGGATCTTCTCGTTCACCTTTGATGCGGGCACTTTGGATTTGAAGATTGCTGCCTGCTTGTAGATTTCTCCTGGTGTTGCGAGCTCTTTTAAGATGTATTTGAGGAAGTGTTCTGGCTTTCTGCCCAAGACTTGTGCTATGGCGATGAAGTTGGAGACTATGGTCTTGTTGCCTTCGATGTGGCCCTTGACCTTGGGGATCTCGAATCGTGATTGTGTCTCTGCGTCAGCAGGGAGTTTCTCCTTTGCCCTGTCGAGAAGCTGTTCGTATTCATCCATGGGTTCATGGTGGTCGTTGTCTTGTTTTAAATCTTTCGTCGTGTCGTATTGGTTATTTCAATCGCAAACTATTTAAACGCTTCTCGTGGATGATTCCCTATGGTCCTTGAGTCCCTGATCAATCCCGCAAAGCTCGAGAAGACACCGCGGAACATGATTTTTGTCGGGTTCTTGTATTGCTGTGTTGCTGTTCTCTTGAGCCATTGGATATTCAAGACGTATGCGAGCATGATCATGGTCTTTCTGACGGCAATAGCCTGCATTCCGTTGATGTATCATACGATCAAGTGGGAGGAGGAGAAGGACTTGCAGGATTTCACTGAGCGCATGCTCTTGAAGGAGCACTTTCGTGCGCTGTCGGGCTTTATGTATCTTTTTATCGGTTTCGTGCTCGCGTTCACATTCATCTATGTCTTTGTTCCTTCTGACTTTTTGTCTGTGCTCTTTGATTCGCAGACATCGACGATCCAGGCGATCAACGGCCGGATGACAGGAATGACTGTCGCATCGTCCATGGGCTTGTTTGGCAAGATTTTCCTGAACAACGTGAAGGTCTTGGTCTTCTGCCTCCTGTTCTCTTTTCTGTATGGCGCGGGCGGGATTTTCATTTTGACGTGGAATGCGTCGGTTATAGGTGCTGCTATCGGGAATTTTATCAGGACGAATCTGACCCTTGTGTCAGACACGTTCGGGTTCGAGCACCTGGGAAGCTATTTTCAGATTTTTTCCATTGGTCTTTTCAAGTATTCTATCCATGGTATTCCTGAGATCTTGGCGTATTTTGCTGCAGGTCTTGCAGGAGGGATTATTTCTGTTGCAGTGATCAAGCATGATTTTGGGAATAGGAAGTTTGAGCATGTGCTATTGGATTCAGCTGACCTTATCATTCTCTCTATTGTGCTTTTGCTCATCGCGGCGGTGTTAGAAGTGTTTGTGACGCCGGCGATCTTCTAGAGGAGTTTCACGTGTCCTGGCTTGTTCTGGAAGATGCGTCCTTCTTCGAGAAGTTTGTGTATGTGTGCTTCTGCTTCCGGATTGTCGATGAGTGCATCGATTATGGCGCCGTCTCCGGTGTCTGCTGCTTGGATTTTGGCGATGAGTGCTTCTGTCGTGTCGGGTTTTGCAGATTCCTTTTTCGCAGGGCTTTTCTCTAGAGCTTTTATGATGGGAAGTTTTTTGAGCTGCTCTTTTCTGACGTCGACCCAGAGGGGGTTTGTGATGGTCTTGATGATTTCTGGCGTGAGGAATATGTCAGATCCATAGGCGCGGGGGCGTCCGATGATGAGGATGAGATCTCCTGTCGTCACGGGCTGTTCTTTTTCGAATGAGCGGACGAGGATCTTTCCTGTGCCGTCATCGAGATGGAAGTTTTTGCTGTCTTCGATGGAGACGACTGCGCCCATGATGCTTGCCCGTGAGATGTTTCCTATGGTTGCTTTGATGTAGTTTGGCTGCCAGCCTTCCTGGATGACATAGGTGCCTTCGAGAAGGTCTGAGATCCTGCAGATTTTTGCGGTCTCGCGGTTGATTGCCATTTAGATCTTTGAGATGACTCCTGACTTTGGTGTGAAGATGTCTCCTGCCCGTTTCAGCTTTTCGAGGATTTCGTCGACCTTGTCATCTGAGAGGCCTTTTTCCTTTGCAGCCTTGACCAGGTCTTCTACAGGGATTGCCTTTCCGTATCGTTCTTCGAGTTCTGTGATGAGCTCGCGTACGATCTGGATGTTGCTTCTCTCGGTCGCAGGGATTCCTGTCGCGATCCTGTCGATGTCGATTTTGCCAGTCTGGGGGTCGAGGCCGATCGTGGAGAGGCAGTAGTGGACGAGGTCAATTGCCCGTTTTGCGTCTTTTTTTATCACCTTGTCAGAAAGCCTTGTCTTTGCCGAGGCTTCGGAGAGCCTGATGAGTGCTTCAAGCTGGCGTGCGGATATGGGGATTGACTTTATGCCTTCTCCCTCTTCTTGTCCTTTGGTTCTCATCTCGATGTAGTAGCGCTTGATTTCTTCAAGGGCGCCAGTGGTGAGTTTCGGCTTGCAGGTCTGCTTTGCGTAGGAGATGTATTTTTTGATGATGTCTGTGGAGAGTTCTGGGAGGATAACATTTTCGTCCTGGTGGATGTTTAAGATGAACGATGCCATCTTGGAGTCGTTCTCAAGGTTGGGCAAATCGCGTATGGCAAAGATGAGGTCGAACCTGTTGATGAGGGTTGATGGTAGGTCTATTTGCTTTGCGAGCAGTTCATAGGGGTCGAACCTGCCCCATTTGGGGTTCGCCGCGGCGATGACGGTTGTCACGCAGCGCAGTGTTGCCTGGATGTTGGCTTTGGCAATCGTCACCTGCTGTTGCTCAAGAGCTTCGTGCATAGCACTTCTGTCTTCTTTGGTCATCTTGTCGAGTTCGTCAATGCAGCAGATGCCGTTATTGGCAAGAACAAGCGCTCCTGCCTCGAGCGCGTAGCCCCTGATGAATTCATCCCGGACGACACTTGCAGTCAATCCTGCTCCTGAGGCGCCCTTTCCAGAAATGAATCTGGATTTTGGTGCGATGTAGGCTGTTCGTCTGAGGAGTTGGGATTTTCCGCTTCCCGGGTCTCCTATGAGGAGTACGTGGATGTCTCCTCTGGTGATGTTGCCGTCGTCGTGCACTTTCCTAACCCCGCTCATGAGCATGAGGAGGATTGCTTCTTTTACCTTGTCGTGGCCGTAGATGGAAGGCGCGATTGATGCGGCAAGCTTTTCGTAGACGTAGGGGTCTTTGGCAAGTTCAAGTATCTCTTTTTCTTCTTCTGGCTTGATTGTCATGGAATAGAAGTCCTCGTGCACAGGCTCGATGTTGTTTGCTTCCTTGATGAGGTCGAACCGGGTGAGTTTTCCGCCGTCATGGCCGAATATGGGCACTTCCTTGACATAGCCGGTGACGCGTACGCGGCTTCCAGGGTTTGTCTTTTTCTCGCTTATCGGGCTGACGAGGTCGTTTTTGAGGATGACGCTGAGTCGTTTTGGCTGTTCTCCTCCTTCGAGTTCTTCTGGCGATTCTTCGATGACAATTTTTTGGGCGTCGACGAGTTCTTTTGAGAGGAGGCGGAATTTTCCTTTCCTGCCGCAGCCGCACTGGCTTGGTTCCTTGAATTTTGCGTCAAGCTGGAGTACGTTTATGATGGTGCCGCAGCTGGGGCATTCGAATCTGGCGCTTGTGACTTGCGGGCGGACGTCTGATTTCTGCCTGACGATGCCTTCGATTTCGAGGAGTTTTTGCAGGTGCTGTGCGCGGATGTCTCTTATTTTGAGTCGTTGGCTGTCTGGAAGGCTGGTGATTCTGAGTTGGAATCCCTTGACGTCTCCGATGACGTCGAATCGTTCGATTGCGACCTCTGCTGCCTTGAGCACTTCTTCGGGATTTTCAAGGAGTTCCTCTGCGAGCTTGAGGTTGTGCTTGGAGATGTCTAAGAAGCTGATGGTGAGGAATTTGTGTCCTTGGCGCACGTTCTCGATGAGTTTTTCGTAGTAATTCTTTTCGATCAGGTCTTGGAAGATATCAATCTGTTTGGTTGCATCCATATGCTCTTAACCCCGAAAAAGGAGAGAACGCGCACAGGTTTTTAAATGTATGGCTGGCTTGCCCGAAGGATTTTTGGTGAAGTTGAAAAAGAGATAAAATCAGATTAGGCTGCTCCTGTCTGCTGCGTTCTGATATCTGTTTTACTTCATAACCCTCTTCAGGTTCCTTATGAGAATGTCAAGTGCATGATGCACTTCTTCTTCTGATTTTGTGCCTGTGCAGACGACTTTGCCGTTGGAGAAGAGTAGGAATGTCGCTTTTGCTTCCATGAGCTTGTAGACGAGTCCTGGGAACTGTTCTGGCTCGTATTCTGTGTTGTCGAGCTTCATTGCAAGTGTGTTGAGATTCAGGTCCATGCCGATGGATCCTGATGCGACGATGTTCTGGATGTTGATTTTCGGCTTGATCTTGATCTTGATGTTGATCTTTTCTAAGGATTCGATGATCTTTTGGATGCTTTCTTCTACCTTTTGCATGCTTCTGGCACCTGTGCAGACGACTTTGCCAGATCCAAATATGAGTGCAGATGTCTTTGGTTCCTTGATTCTCATGACGAGTCCTGGGAATTGTTCTGGGTTGTATTCTGTATTGGAAAGGTTTGCTGCCATCTTCTCCAGGGGGATGTCGTGCTCAAGGCTTGTGGAGACGACGATGTTTACGACCTGGATGTCTCTGGGTTTTGTTTCCTCTGTTTTCTTTTTTTCCTCTGTTTTCTTTACCATGTGTTCCCCTCCTGTAGAGAATATTCTTTATAAAGGGAATTGTGTCGGGCTTTATAAATACTGTTGTTTTTTTTCAGAGGATGGCTTGGTCAGTTATTTTGTTCGTTTGATGACGATGAGTGTGATATCATCGGCAGGACTGGCAGTATACGCGAGGAGTTCTTGGATGAGATGGTAGTGTATGTCCTTGGCATTCCGATCCTTGAGTTTGATGAGCGCTTGTCTGGCGGGTTCTCCGAGGAAGGGCGGTTGTGTATTGTCTGGTTCAGAGAAGCCGTCTGTGTAGAGGAGGAGGATGTCTCCTGGCATTTCGAGCTGCATTTCATTGGTGATATAGGCAGGTTTGAGTCCGAGGGGGCTCCAGATGTTGGATTTATCGATATCATCGTGTGAGAGTTGCAAGCCAAGGGAGATGCTTGTCTCTTTGACAACTTCTGTGAGCGTCTCTTTGTCATGGGAGAATGCGACAGGATAGGGGTGTCCGCAGGAGATATACCTGAATTTGCCCCCTTCCCATATCTCTCCATAGATCATGGTGATTGCTTTGATCTTTCCTATGGTGTTGCTGCCTTCTGGTTGCACGGTGAGCGCTGATGTGCGGAAGAAGCGGGAATTGATCTTTTCGAGAAGATTTGTGGTGATTTCTCCTTTATGGTCGATCTCATAGTCTGCTCCAACCATGAATGCCTGGTGAAGGATGTGGTTGAGGTGTGCGTCGGTTTGTTGGTGGCCGGTGACGTCTGCGATGAGTATGCCTGCACGATGATAATTGAGAAATAGGTTGTCGATGACTTGTTCTTGTAAGAGTTCTCCTTCTGCAAGTTTTTCCTTTGCTCGCTTGATCCGTTGGTCGAGATTGTATCGCTGTTTGAATGCGACCCAGATGAGGTGGTCTCCTCCTGTGGCAGGAAGGGTTTTGGCGCGTTGGGAGATGTCTGCGAGGCCGATGGTCTTTCCGTAGAGGTCTATTCCTTCGAGCACAGGGACGTCTCCTGGTTGTGGGTGGAATGATTCTGAGATCTCTCGTGAATTTAAGAGCTCTGCCTCAAGCCCTGCCAGGTATCTTGCCTGGTGGATGATATGGCGTTTGACGTCTGCGGGCACGTCCTTTTGCCTAATGAGGCGTCTTCCTTCTGCATCAATGAATCTATACATGTGGTGTTGAGAAGTGAGTAGGTCCTTATTAAATATCTGGATGGTTAGACCAGGATGACTTGTGCAGACAGCAGGATGAGCACGATTTGTCCGTTGAATCCGGAGAAGATGGGAATGAGGAGATTATCATCGAGTTTGTTTGTTATGGCTTCGATGAATGTGGCAGTGATTGCCATAGTGATGATGACTGGCCAGATGGGTGTGCCATATGGGAGTATGCCGCCGCTTAAGTACCAGATGGTGCCGTCTGTCGCGCTTCGCACAAAGAGCCAGCCGATGAGAAGGTTCGTGGCGAGGGCAGAGATGGTTCCTTCCCATGTCTTTTGCAGCCTGAACACCCGGTGTTTTCCGAAGCGTTTGCCGATGAGGGCTGCGGTGAGGTCGCCGAATGTTGTCATGAGGATTGCCGTTGCTGCGATTCGAAAGTCGAAGATGGCAAGTGCAATGATTGCTCCTATCATGAAGAAGACTTCGCCGCCGATGTGGTTTTTCTCCTTTTCCCGCCTGAACTGTTCGATATAGCGGATGATTCTTGGTTTTTTCTCGAAGTCAAGCCGCACGTATTGGAATTCAAGGAGTAGGACGAGGATTATTGTGAGGGTGAAGAGCGCAAGCCTGGTACTGTATTGGCCTATCTGCGTGTAGATGAGAAGTATGAGGATGGATGTGAGGTGGATGAGCTTTCTTCCGAGTTCGACCTTGAGCTCCCATTTCATGTTTTTTTTGTGTGTGCAGATATATTTAAATGTAGCGTACATTTTTAAATGGGTGCGACTTTTTCATTGTTCTATGCGCGTGTTCATTGAGCGTACAGGAGAACGAAAAGAAGTGAAGTGTGATGGGCTTGTTCGTGATCTCTTAAAGATGCTCGAGGTAAATCCGGAAACTGTCCTCATTGTGAGAAATGGTGCTGTCGTGACAGAAGAGGATAAGCTTGATGAGGGTGATGAGATTAAGTTGTTGAGTGTGGTTTCTGGCGGCTAGAATTGGGCTGCGATTGCTGATCCGACTTCTCCGCTGCCGAATTGTGTCATGACGATTTTCATGCCTTTTTCTTCTCTTGAGAGATACTGGATCTTGCCTTCTTCTTCGAGCAGCGATAAGCCCACAGGAATTGTGGCATTGGAGATGTTTGCTGTCCTATCTATTGTCTGAAGGACGATTGCAGGGTCGAGTCCGTCTTTTCTGATGACAGCATCGATGATGCGCTGGTTTGCCTGGTGGGGTGCCATGAGATCGATCATGTCCTTTGTCCAGCCAGCGTATTCCATTGCAGCATGGGCGTTTTCGATCATGGAGCGCGTTGCGTCCTTGAGGACTCGGCTTCCATTCGGCATTCTGATGAGTCCGCGCTCGTTTCTGAAGATGTCCATTGCGCGCCCGTCGAAGGGAAAGCTTGTTGTGGAGATGGAGTGTAGCCCTACGTGAGGTTGGTAAAAGCTGGGTGGTCCTTGGAGGATTCCTCCGCACCCGTCACCGAAAAGGACGAGGTTGGAATCGCGATCATCATTGAAGTCGATCATCCTGCTGAGTTGTTCCACGCCAAAGAGGAGGGAATAGCCGTATCTGAGGAGTCGAATGGGGCGTGGTGCCGTATTGGCAAGATAGTTTGCGATGGCAAATCCTGCGCAAGCCGCGCCGACGTCTACTGTGTAGTCTGGGTTTGCGCCGATGCGCTCAGCAAGCCGTCTGGCGACGGGAACGACACTGTGTTTTGGATTTCCTGCGTTATTGCATGCAGGGTTATAGAGGTCTTGGCTCGCACTGATTGTTGAGACGATGATTGTGTTTAATTGGTCTATGGGAAATGGATGTCTTTTCTGTATCTTGCTGAGTGCCTGTTCGGTGAGGTCAACGCAGTCTTCATCTGGTTTGGATGTGTGCCTTACTTTTGTTCCGACCATGCTCTCTATCCAGGGAATGCTTGAGGGAAATGTTTTCACGCGTTGTTCGTCCTGGTCGTATTGGTTGAGTTCAGGAACCATGCGGACGATGTCCTCGTTTGTTATGGCTGCTCCTGGGAGATAGTGGCCTGTGGCGAGATAGGGGAGGTGTCTGATTTCTGCTGGATATCTGCATTCTGTTGTGTTGAGGAAGAGTAGTGCAATCGCACTTCCCAGGTATTTTGGCGGTTCATTTCCTTGTCCGAGTTTTTCCCATTTGTGGTGGTTGTCTGTGATGATGACAAGTTTGTGGCCTTTGTTGCTGTAGCTTGGGCTGCTGAGTGCGGTATAGATGCCTACATAGGGATTATCAGGGTACGCGTTCACGTCTATTGCATAGTTGACGTTTCTTGCGTCAAGCCCGAGCTGGATTAAGCAGGCGTCGCTTGGAAATCCTCTTTCTGCCGTGCTTGTGGCGACGACGATTGAATCTAGGGTATGTGCGGAAATTCCTGTGTTTTTGAAGAGTTCTCGCGCTGCAGAAAGCCCGAGGTCGGTCGTGCTCATGCTGTGTGGTTCGGATGCAAATGGCAAATATTGGTGGAGGATGTCTATATTAAGGTGGATGTCGTGATCGCTTTTGTGGGTGAGGTGGTTATCGCGTTGGGGGAGATGGTGTGCTCCGGTGTGCGGATTGTACTGTGTGGCGTGAATGAGTTTCATCTGTATTGGTGGGAAATTATGTGCAGTATTTATACCTTTTCCATCATAGTTAAATAGAGGGGGATTTTCATACCGGCATGAAATGCAAGAAATGTAAGCGCTCCGCAGTCCTGACAAATCCATCGTTCTGCAGGGATCACTTTATCGACTATTTCGAACGAACAGCGCTCGACACCATAAGGCACTATAAACTATTTACCAAAAACGACCGTCTGTGTGTCGCTGTCTCTGGCGGCAAGGACTCGATGAGCCTTCTGTATATTATTAATAAATATTTCAAGAACGTGGTCGCGCTTGCTATTGACGAGGGCATCGCAGGCTACCGTCCCCACACCCTTCGGCACCTGAAGAGGTTCTGTACAGCGCATAACATCCCGTTGAAGGTTCTTTCGTTCAAAGAGCGTACAGGAAAGACGCTTGACCAGTGGATGAAAAAAGAAAAGCACCCCTGCTCAGTGTGCGGGGTTTATCGCAGAAAGCTCTTGAACGAGGGCGCGAAGGGTTTTGACGTGCTTGCCCTCGGCCATAACCTGGATGATGAGGCGCAGACGGTTCTCATGAACTTGTGTACTTTTAAGCCCGATCTCATGCATGTGCAGCTTCCCAAGAGCCCGAAGTCTGAGAACTTCGTACCAAGGGTGAAGCCATTCTGCTTTTTGAAGGAGAAAGAGGTCTTGTTGTACGCTGTTCTCTTGGGAATTTCCCCGTCCTTTGTCGAGTGCCCGTACATGCACGAGGCATTGAGGAATGATGCGCGTGATGCCTTGAATGCGCATGAGTTGGAGCGTCCGGGATCAAAGGCGAGATTGTATGAGGCGCACCTGGAAGTGGTACAAACATTTTTAAGCAAGGATGGACGGGGTGTGCTTCATGCTTGAGCGCGTCCAGAAGATTATCGCGAATGCAGGGTACTGCAGCAGAAGAAAGGCAGAAGAGTTCATTGCAGATGGTCGTGTCTCAGTGAATGGGAAGATGATCAAGCTTGGTGATAAGGCTGATTCTGAGAAGGATTATATCCTTGTTGGAAAGACAGTGATAAAGGCGCAAAAGAAGGTCTACATATTGCTGCACAAGCCAAAGGGGTATATAACGACTGTTTCTGACATGTATGAGAGGAGAACGGTTGTTGACCTCGTGCCTGACAGGGTTTTTCCTGTCGGTCGCCTGGATCGGGACTCGTCAGGCATGCTTCTTTTGACGAATGATGGCGAGTTCGCAAATAAGGTCATGCACCCGCGCTATGAGACGAGAAAGACCTATCTTGCAATCCTTGATCGGGTTTTGAAGAAGGAGGATGCCGCGATGATGAACAAGGGCATCAAATTGGATGATGGTTTTGTCAGGCCGTTTGTTCGGCGGATTTCTCCAAAGCTTGCTGAGCTTATTATCCATGAGGGCAAGAACAAGATCGTGAAGAGGATCTTCAATCATTTCGAATACAGGGTCAAACACTTGGAGCGTGTCGCCATCGGTTCCCTTCGATTAGACGTAAAAGAAGGAAAATGGCGGTATCTTCGCCCTGAGGAGTTGGAGAAGGTCTT
>JBDRSD010000074.1:0-14302 GCA_043825215.1 Nanobdellota archaeon | reverse complement strand
CAAACGCAATAAGCGAAGGATTCAACACCAAAATCAACATCATCAAAAGACGAGCATACGGCATTCAAGACATCGAATACTTCATGCTAAAAATAATCCAAAGCAGCATGCGAAGGCTTGCCTAAAATGGGAGAAGAGCCAAAATTAGTTATATGGGCTAAAACATTCATATTTGATGGTTATAACGGTATTCGAAATGTGTTCGGTTTTTTCGGAAAATGTACCATGATAAGAAATGATATCATGCCCGGACTTGTTTGAGAAAGAATATTCATTATAAGTCTAGAAGCTCGAATGGTTTCGAAATGTCTATTGGTACGAATGCAGCAGGTTTATCTTTGTCATTGATGATATTCATCCAGCGCGCATAATGGTCAAAGTCGAAGTATGCCCGGGGTTGTCCGGCTATAAGGGTGATGATTGTCTTGATGAGGTCATCATAATAGAATTGCGTCCATTGATCGTAGACGTCATCCATTGGTCCTTGGCCAGGAGAGCCTGCGTGGATTACTCCTCCTCTGATGATTGCAGGCGTGATTTTCTTTTCTGCTTTATAGATATCAATATAGGGTTGGAGGAGTTTATCTCCGTCAAGTTTCTTTGCGATCGCTTTTAGTTTTGTTTCAAGAGTGTCAGAGCGTTGGCTGTTTTGTCCTGTTGCGCTTTGGTAGATGTCATTGATGATTGATTCGGCCGCGACAGCGCTGACTGTTGTTGCTGATTCATCTTGGTATGGCATCCGGTTGGCACGGCCGAGTTTGTTGAATTCCTTGATGAGTGTTGAAATGTTCAGGGGTTTTGCGAGTTTTGTATTCTTATACCACGGAGTGTCGGATGCAAGAAGTTCAGTGAGATCCGTGGTCCGCTTGGGATCGGGAACAACATTAGTGATCTCTACACTCCCATCATATCCGGGCAAAGACCAGCTTGACACTACTGATGCTATGTTTTCACTGCGAATTCCCTTGATTCCTGTAAGTGTTTTCATGCCCACAGTATCACTGAATGAACCAAGAAGCATAAGTGATGCCATCTGTCTGAAATAGTGTTGGACAAGGTTTGTGTTTCTTGCTAAGGACGAGTAGATTTTGCGAATGTCTTCCCAAAGCTGTTGTTCGTTAGGATCGAAGAAGTGAGGCAGGGCTCTTGATAAATAAGATTCTGAATGTTTGGCGAGATATTCGTCAAAACGTTTTGCTCTGTCGATGAGATTCGGACCGCAGGACAGTGTGCTATCATCCATTTCTTTGATACGATCAAGAAGTCTAGTAACAGGTTGAGATTGGGGAAACAAGAGTAGCAAATTGCTATAGTCTCCGTCTATTGAATGGTGTATAGTTGTTTTTTTTGTTCTTCTTTCTTCTTTTTGAAAGGGTGCATGCAGATCGCAAGTTACTGTATACGTTCCTGGTTCGAGTCCTGGAATGCGATAGCCTCTTGAAGCTCCAAAAAGTAAGAAGTTACGGGGGTTTATCTTTTGGACCAACTCGTCGATATTTCCAAAGTCAGAGAGAGAATAGGTTAATTCATTGATGTGCGGCTGAAAAGTAGACTGGATTATATTGTGCTGGTTATAGCGGGTTTTGGGTTGGCCCTTGATTTCGTAGCGGGAAGGAAACATATAAGCGAGGAGTATGCCAACATTTAAAAATATTATTGTTTTCACAACTTGTTAGTAGCGATGAAGTGGATCGATAATTGAAGATGTTAAAACTAAATATACAGTAAGAAAGGATTATAGATATAGGGCAATAAGTAACTTTTTATTATACAGTCGGTTTTATGTAAATTGATGGGCTGTGCAATAACTGATCTTGTGGTGAAGACAGATTCATTCGAAAATTTAGTGGATGTGGCAGACTACATGAGAGAGCAAATACCCCGAAACTCAGAAAGAGTGTTCCAAAGGATGAATCCGTGATGTTATGCCAAATAAGCTATAGTGCCGCTGGCATGAAGGCCTGCTTGGGTTCTGAAGAGATGAACACAGACTCATAATTCCTGATGATCTCGTTGTGCTCTTCGACTAGGGAGTTCATAATAGTATAATACTGTTTGAAATTCTCCACTTCCATCTCTATCTCCAAATCCCACGATCCGAGGGTGAGTACGATATTGATGATGTTGGGTTGGTATTTGCACGCAGCAATGATCGCCTGCTTTTTTTGTGGCGTGACATTCTTGAAGGTGATGAATGCCTTGCACGTCTCGTAATGGAGAAGCTTAGGGTTGAGAGCGAATTTGTAGCCGGTGATAACTTTCTTCTTTTCTAGTTCTCGTAAGCGGTAGCGGACAACACTCAAGGAGGTACCTGTTTTCTTCGCAATATCGACAAGTTTCATGCGAGCGTGCGTTGCCATGTTGCGAAGGATTGCGACATCAACCTCATCAATAATTGCTGGCGGCATATTCTTCCCAACACCCATCTCAACAGGTTCCTCCTTTGTTTCGATGAGCCACTTTCTGTTCCACTGCTTCATTTCCTGGGTTATGGAGAATTCCTTTTCGTGGATATAGGGACTGAACTTGTTCAGAAGGCTATCAAGGAATAGGCCGACATCGTCACTGTTCTTGGCCCAAAGTGCAATGATGACATCCCATCTACCTTGGCAATTGCCAATCCAAAAAACGCTATCATCTTTCAGGAGGTGCTCTTCAAGTTCTTGGTGTCGTGCTGCGGTCATGTCTTGGAGTTTGAGATAGATCTTGTAGGATTGATAGCCAATGCGGTACGTGGAGACGACTGTCTGGAAGCGTAGGATGTAGCCTCTTTTAATCAGGTTGTTCAGCCTGTGGAAGACGACTTCCTTGGAAAGATGAGTCTTCTTGCCAAGATCGGTCAAGCTTGCACGGCTGTTCTTATCGAGTGCATAGAGGAGCTTTCTGTCTTTGAGATCGAGAATTTCCTCGTCCATCTTACAATAAATGTGTAATTTCTATATAAATATTACTATTTTGTTAAAAAAAGAGAGAGAAATATTTAATAATGTCTAACACTATCAAAGAGTAGTAAAAAAGGTGAAGAAAAATGAATACAAATAAAAACATCATCCTCGTCAGAGGGTGGGACTGCTCTCTTCAAGAGTACAAGGAGGCATGGGATGATGGCCGCCTTCTTACTGCACAGATAGAGACGAGCAACCTGTGCGATCTCATGTGCGAGTACTGCTTTCGTGAAGAGCTCGGCCTTCCTGCAAAGCGTAGGCTTCCGGGCGAGATGACCATTACGGAAACGCTACAGCTCATCGACCAATTGGCAGATCTGGGAACAAAGACGATCAATATCATTGGTGCAGGAGAGCCGACGCTTGATCCCGGATTTGAAGAGATCGTTCACTACATATCACAGTATGGTATTGTACCAGTGGTCTTCACGCATGGTGGAACCATCGACGAGCGACTGGTGGATGTGCTTAAGGATACGAACTCATCAGTCATCATCAAGGTCAACAGCTTCCATGCAGAAGTTCAGGATGCACTTGTAGGGCGGAAAGGGTACAGCGCCAAACGCGACAGGGGTCTTAAGCTTCTTCTTAGTGCAGGCTTTGCATCGCCAGGCATTGATTCGCAAGGAAGACCTTATCATACCTGTCTTGGCATTGATTCTGTCATCTGCCAAGAGAATAAGGATGATATCCTTGACATTTTCCGCTATTGCAGGATGCACAACATCATGCCCCTCATAAAGACCTTCATCCCTGCAGGAAGAACCAAGGAGAGGACAGACATGGAAATATCTCTTCAAGAATACATTGCCTTGGCAAGGAAGGTTCAAGAGATTGATGAAAAGGAATTTGGCATTATGTACGATCGATTTGTTCCATACCTTGGAAGTGTTCCTTGCACACAGAATGGACGAGCATCAATCTATGTGACCATTCTGGGCGACATCTTTGAATGCCCGGGCCAGCAGCACCGTTATGGAAATGTCAAGACTGTTGCTGTCAAGGAGACTTTTGCCAAGATACGGGAAGAGGAGAAAAATTTCAATTTCGGATGCCCGCCGCGGATTGAGTATTGGAGGAAAAAATGAAACAAGGCGAGATAAACATCGATGTGCTCGTGAGAAATCTTGGTCATGAAAGGGATTTCAATAATCGAGTGGATTGGACAGCAAGGGTTGCTGAAAAAGCAGTACTGGAGGGAAATCCTGAACAATACGTCCAAAACATACGTGACCAATTTTATAAAGATATGGGCAGATGGGTAGAACATAGGTTGCTGGATGAAGAAGACGCAGATTACGAGAAGATTATGCCAGATGAAATCCCGGAGCAAAGATACGAACGACACACATCACTGCGCATCAGGCCAGAACAGTCAGTCCTTGCGCTTTATGCAGCTGATTATACTGAAGAAATCTATAGGGCTCGCGTTCTCGAATTGATGGGTAAACAAACAGATTTATTAAGATCAGGCCAATCATGACCAATATGGGCTGCGCAATAACTGACCTGGTTGTGAAGCAGGAGATTTCTCTCAAGGATCTTTCAGGAAAAATCCTCGCTGTTGATGCGATGAATCAGCTGTACATGTTTCTCTCAAGCATCCGAGGTCCTGATGGAGCGCTTCTCACAGACAGTAAAGGGCAGGTAACGAGCCATCTTTCAGGCCTCTTCTTCAGGTTTGCAAAGCTCATGCAGGAGAATATCAGGTTCGTCTTTGTCTTTGATGGCAAGGTACCTGAGCTCAAGTGGAAGGAGCAGGCAAGACGAAAAGAGGCAAAGTTGAAGGCAGAGGTAGCGTATGAGAAGGCGGCTGAGGCAGAAGATGTGGTAGGGATGAAGAAGTTTGCTGCGAGAACCTCAAAGCTCACAAAGGAGATGAGGGATGAGGCAGTGCGACTCATCCGTGCCCTAGGATGCCCCGTCATCACGGCACCCTCTGAGGGCGAAGCTCAGGCAGCATACTTGGTGAAAAAAGGACAGGCGTTTGCAGTCATGAGCCAGGATGCAGATTGCCTGCTTTTTGGAGGGGCAAGGGTGGTGAAAAACTTATCGATTACCGGAAGGAAAAAACAAGCCCTTGCCTATCGGGATGTTTCTCCTGAACTCATCTCGCTCCAAGAGACATTGCAAAGTCTTGCAATAACCCAGGATCAGCTCATCGTGCTTGGCATGCTTGTCGGAACTGACTATAATATCGGAGGCATAAAAAGGATTGGGCCTAAAAACGCGCTCAAGCTGGTGCACAAGCACGGAAATGATCTCTCTGCATTGTTCGCTGAGGTAAAATGGGATGAGCATTTTGCCTACCCTTGGGAAGAGGTATTCAGATTGTTCAAGGGTGTGGAGACGACTGATGAGTACGAGCTCTCCTGGAAACCTATGCAGGAAAAGGAGATCGTGAAGATTCTTGTTGAGGATCACGAGTTTGGTGAAGAACGGGTACTGGCAGCTCTTGATCGCTTGAACAAGAAGAGAAAGCCAGTCAGCCAGAAGGGTTTGGGCGATTTCTTCTAAGGTATCTTCTCGCCATCGACTGCGATACGTTCAAGGTCGCTTGCTTCAAAGGATTCTGCTTTGGCATAATCAAAGATACCGAGGGCGTATTCTATGTGGCTTCCTGGTTTGATGATTGCGCGTGCTCGCTCTACTTCGTTATCACCCATTATCCGAAAGTATACGATGCCATGGTCTGTTTCCAGGGGAAAGTAGAGCTTGTCTGCCCTGAACAATTGCTGCGTATAGGCAGGTTCGCCTGCGACGATTCCATTTATTGTCTTGTGCCGAGTCTCTATTTCCTCGTGGTTTGCTCCGTAGGCACCAAGCCCTAAGAGCACGACAATAGCATACAGACCAGTTTTTAACATACGATTATGTATACTAGTACACGTATTTATACTTTTCGGTTTGATGAAATCTTGAGTCCACGTGAACTAAATATTAATAAAGTATTCCTGACTTGTAAAGGAGATGCACGGGCTGAAGGTTCCTTTGAAAGATGCACAGAAGGTAAAGGAGCTATTAGTAGGAAAGGGACTGCTTTCAGCAGAGTGGAAGGTGAAAAAGAGCGGTTCGTTCATCTACTTTCCTCTGAAAAAGGCAGTGAAGCTGCCCTACCCTGTGGTTGATATCGCGCTTGAGCCGCGTGAGGTTCCAAGAGACATCCGTACGCGTCTGAAGGACGCACTTTCGTCTGCAGAGATGCAGCAGTTGAAGACGTCTGCAGACACTATCGGCTCTATTGCAATAATTGAACTTGATGCAGGTCTTGAAAAGAAAAAAAAGATTATTGGCAAGGAGTTTCTGAGGCAGAATAAGAGCATAAAGACGGTTCTGATGAAAAGTGGCGGTCATGAGGGAGAATTGCGCTTGCAGAAGTTCGAGTTTCTCGCCGGAGTGAGAACGACTGAGGCTGTGCATAAGGAGAATGGCGCAATCATCAGGTTAGATGTGGAGAAGGTCTACTATTCACCACGGACAGCAAATGAGCGCTTGCGTATCGCAAGGCAGGTATTGCCTGGTGAACGCGTGCTTGTCATGTTCTCTGGCTGTGCTCCCTTCCCTTGCGTCATCGCAAAGAATGCACAACCAAAGGAGATTGCGGGAATTGAGCTTAATCAGGATGGCCACAAGTATGGTCTCGAAAATGTGAAGGTAAATAAGTTGAAGAACGTACATCTGATTTGCGGCGACGTGAAAACAATCGTTCCAAAACTCATGACGAAGAACGACAAACGACAAACGACGTTTGACAGGATCATCATGCCGCTTCCGAAGAGTGCTGGTGATTTTCTGGATACCGCTCTTCTCGTAGCAAAAAAGGGAACAATAATCCATTTCTATAATTTTCAGAAGGAGGGTGAGTTTGATATTGCCGCAGACATGGTCAAGAGTGCATGTAAGAAAGCAGGAATGAAGTGTAAGATTCTGCGAATAGTGAAGGCAGGCCAGAATGCACCAAGGACCTTCCGGATTTGTGTCGATGCAGTTATTTTATGAATGGAGACAACATGATAAGAGCAATAATTTTTGACTTGTGGGACACTATTGGAAGCAAGGGATTTGCAATTTCAAAGGAGTTCAGAATACATTTCGACATCCCAAACACGCCAAACTTCCTAAAACGGTATGAGACTGCAATTCAATTGAGCAATTGGAAAAAGAAAGAGGATTTGGCAAAGAATTTCTTGCGAGAGTTCAAGCTAAAGCAAAATGAGGATAATATTGCATATATCATTTCAGTATATGAGAAAGGGATTAAGAATGCAAAACTCATTGAAGGTATGGAAGATATATTGCGTACAGTGCATAAGCAATTTAAGTTGGGGCTCATCTCCAACACGACAAATTTTGAAATAACATTCATCGACAGATTTAAACTCCGTGAATTATTTGATGTTGTTGTTTCTTCTCACGAAATAAGTGTATTGAAACCCTCGAAAAAGATCTTCGATGAAGTAGTGTTGAGACTTGACATCCCTTATGAAGATTGTCTATTTATTGATGACTCGCCAGCAAACATCCAACAAGCGAAGATATATGGGCTGCAAGGAATACGCTTTGAGAACCCTCTACAGCTACGGGAGGAATTGAAGAAAATACGTATTCTTAATTCTTAGAATAAGCAGACCTGCCCGCAGTCAGCCGGATGTCGTTCCCGTTAGCTGCGCTCAGATCCCTTATTGTGTAGTAAGCTGCGTTCCGATCCCTTTTTAAGAAATTGCGCGCGCTCATAAGTTACTTTCCGTTCGTCATTGCTTTCGCTCGGTTGGTGTTCACGCATTCATTGCGCACGCGATAGAGCAAAAAGAGGGCACGTTTATAAGTGTATTGACGGCAAGGGTTTTAAGAATATATTGCCATGCAGGAGGTATCATCTGCTTTTCTGATCTTCTGCACTGCAGATTCAAAGTCTTTTTCGGTAACGACGCGTCTGCCTGCGCGGATCGCGAAGTAGCCTGCTTCTGTGCATACGGATTTTATCTCTGCTCCGGAGAATTCTTTCATGAGGTGGATGATCTTGTCTGCATTCACGTATTCGAGCCGCATCTTTGCGGTGTGGATGGAAAATATCTGCTTGATGCCTTCTTTGTCAGGGATGGGTACTTCGATGAGTCGGTCGAGGCGTCCTGGACGAAGGATTGCAGGATCAAGGATGTCTATCCTGTTCGTACAGCCGATGATCTTGACATCACCGAGGTTCTTGAAGCCGTCGATTTCTGAGAGGAGCTGCATGAATGTGCGCTGCACTTCGCGCTCTCCTGATGTGCCGAGTTCTATCCTTTTGGCAGCGAGTGAGTCTATCTCATCGATGAAGATGATTGCTGGAGCGTTCTGTTTGGCGAGCATGAAAATCTCTTTGACAAGCTTTGCGCCTTCGCCGATGAATTTCTGCACAAGTTCTGATCCGACGAGTTGGATGAAGCAGGAGTCTGTTGATTGCGCAACTGCCTTTGCGAGAAGTGTCTTTCCTGTCCCCGGGGGCCCGTGGAGGAGGATGCCTTTTGGAGGGGTAATGCCAATGTCAATGAAAAGCTCTGGTTGCTTGAGGGGAAGCTCGATGACCTCGATGATCTCGTTCTTCTGCGTTTCAAGGCCGCCGATATCTTTCCAGGTCACGTTCGGCTTCTCAAGGATGATGAAGTGCTCGACATTGAACTTCCTGTGGCTTTTGATCCTGTCGACGATTGTCAGGTTCTTCTGTTCCACAAGGACGGTGTCTCCGACTTTAATGCCATTTGCTGACGAGGAGATGTTCACGAGGAACCTGTTGCCGTTTGGCACTTTGATGATTGCCTGCTCTCCGATGAGCTCGCACACGTCGACTACCATGAGCGCTGGCGCGCGGTACCTGTCTACTTCGTTTCTGAGCTGCGATATGGTGTCGCGAAGGATCCTGTTCTCTTCCTCGTGCGTCCCGATATCTGTGAGTGAAGAATATGAGAACATGTTTTTATCCACCTTTTCACGAGAACTCATAGGACTTGGGGAGGGAGAACTACTATTTAAATTTTTGGAATCTACTTTTGTTGTTTTTTCGTGCATGTTTGTTAAGTGCCATCCAATGGGATGGGACTGTTCGAAAAGTATTTAAAAAAATCCGCAGCAGGTGTGTGGTATGCTGAAGAGAAGGATTACTAACCTTATGGATAAGAAAGGTCTTGATGCGTTGGTCCTGTTCGGGCATGACGCGAACTTTGCGTATCTTACAGGCAGGAATATGGAATCGTCTGTTCTCGTGTTTCCAAAAAACGGCAGGCCTGTCATCATTGCAAATCCATTAGAATTCACAAAAGGTCTTCCTTTTTGTGTCAGGAAAAAGAGAGATGTGCTTGGAGACGTGCAAGAAGTGCTCAAGCAGAGAAAAACGAGGATGATCGGCATTAACGAGTCAGGAACGTCTCTTGTGCAGTACCGGGCGCTTCGTTCCTTTCGGCCGAAGGATGTGGGACAGGATATGCAGCTCTTGCGTGCAATAAAGACCGGTGACGAGATGGTGAAGATTCGAAAGGCGTGCAGGATGACAACAGACATATTTCTTTTGCTGATACAGGGGCTGAAAAAAGGGCGTTTTCGCACAGAAGGTGATATTTCTTTGTTTCTTAAGCAAAAGACGCTTCTCGCAGGTTGTGAGCTCGCATTTATACCTGTTGTCGCATCTGGTGCTGATTCGGAAAATCCGCATTATCAGGGAAATAAACGCCTGAGAAGGGGATTTTTGGTTGTGGATTTTGGCGTGAAATGGAATGGGTATTGCAGTGATGTGACACGGACGTTTTTCTTGGGGAATCCCACGAATGCTGAACAGTCACAATATGAAACAGTGAGATCTGCATTGGAAGGCGCAATCGCATTTGTCCGGATGGGTTTTTCAGAGGGATTGGAAGGGTGTGAAGTGGACGCGTATACCAGGGAGGCTTTAGGACCTGATGCAAAGCACTTCATCCACGCGCTTGGCCACGGCATCGGGCGTGAGGTACATGAATACCCTTCGCTGTCAAAGAGGAAGGGGCATAATCTCCTGAAAGGGATGGCCCTTGCGATAGAGCCTGCCATCTATAAGAAGATGGGGGTGCGGATCGAGGATGATGTGTATCTTGGAAAAGACGTGGAGGTGCTGACAAAAGGCCTCACCAGGAACCTTCTTTGTTTCTGAGGTAAACAGAAAAGCTTATATATTCATTCGTATCCATTAGTAAATAATAAACAAGGGGTTTCACATGAAAAAAGAAATGGAAAAGCCAAGGTGGTCGGGTATGCCAGAAGTCCATGAGGAAGAGAAGAAGTTCTCAAAGCAGCTTATCGGAAAGACAGTCGTCAGCAAGGCCGGGAAGCGTTTCGGCGAGGTTGGTGATATCGTGTTTGAGACAAGCTCTGGCGAGCTGATCCATATGGTGCTCATCAATCCTACTATCTATACAGAGAAGCTGGATCTTGAGAAGACAAAGGAAGGGCAGCTTCTTCTGCCGTTTTCAGCGGTAGTCGCGATTGGCGATTACATGGTTATTGCTGAAGAGGACATCATCTGACCATAACCTTTTAAAGTATCTCTTCTTTCTTCAACAGTATGGAACATGCTATCTGGACTGAGAAATACCGGCCGTCCACGTTTGATGAGGTCCGTGGACAAAAGCACATTGTTGAAAAGACGCGTGCTTTTGTGGAAAAGAAGAACATGCCCCATCTCTTGTTCTCAGGACCCGCTGGTGTGGGAAAGACTACCCTTTCGTTGGTGATCGCAAAAAAGCTTTTTGGCCCGTCTTGGCGTGATAATTTTCTTGAGCTTAATGCCTCAGATGAGCGAGGGATTGATGTTGTCAGGAATAAAGTGAAGAATTTTGCACGGACAAGGTCCATTGGGAATGTGCCGTTTAAGATCATTTATCTTGATGAGTGTGATGCCTTGACAAGGGAAGCGCAGCAAGCTCTGCGTAGAACCATGGAGAACTACACGGCAACGACGCGTTTTATCCTCTCGTGCAATTATTCTTCAAAGATTATCGATCCCATCCAATCACGCTGCACGATCTTTCGCTTTGCCCCACTGGAAAAGAAGGATGTGGAGAGGATTGTTGAGCATATTGCAAAGGAGGAGAAGTTAAAGATTGATGAAAAGGCTATTTCTGCCCTGTTTGAGATTTCTGATGGGGATTGCAGGCGTGTCGAAAACATCTTGCAGGCCTGTGCTGCGACATCTGACAAGATTACAGAGGATGTCATCTATAACATGGCAAGCATTGCAAAGCCAAAGGAGATTAGAGCTGTTCTTGATGATTGTGTAAAGGCTAAGTTCTTAGAAGCAAAGAACAAACTATTGTCAACCATGCTCTCGTACGGCCTCTCTGGCATTGATGTAATAAAGCAGATCCAAAAAGAAGTATGGAACCTGGAGATTGCTCCTGAAAAGCGTCTTGAGATGGTCAAGCTCTGCGGAGATGCTGAGTTTCGCATGGTTGAGGGAAGTGACGAGTTCATCCAGTTAGAGGCACTCCTTGCTGCATTCTGTACGATAAGATAAAAAAAAAGGTAAATATTCTCCTGGAAAGATTAACTTCTGAAAAAGGAGGACGAAAAAAATTGCGGGAGAGGACAACTCCTGTCAGCAGTTAGCGGGGTTCTGATCCCTTGATCCGGTTTCGCCCGGATAGAACGAGAACGGAGAGGGTGTTCAGCTTCGCCTCAACCCTCTGCATTGATTCTGACGAGATTGCTGTGAGAGTGTATGAGAGTATCGGCAGCCTGTCGGCAGTTGGCTGCGTTCAGTAAACTGTTTTACGGCTCGTCGTCTGTGGATACGTCCCTGACAATGACTGGTTTTTCGATGTAGTTCAGGTACGTGTATTCAAGGTCGATGCTGAGAAGCCCTTGGTAGATCTTCCTGCCGTCCTTGTCTCCCTTGATCGTGCAGGTGATCTCGCGCGGCTGCCCCTGGAACATGACGATATCGCCGTAGGGAGGTGATCCTTTCTTGAGCAGGGGGCAGGTGATCTGCGGCGGGTCTGACTCACCGCCAAAGTGCACTTTCACCCAGAGCCTGTTCTCATTGGGATTGGTGATGGAGTCGTCACAGGCAAGATCGTATCCTTTGGCAAAATCGTTCTTGTCAAAGAAGAGACCTGTTCCGACGTGTTCTATTTTGAAGGTGATTCCGATGTTGTTCTTTCCCTGGGGGAATTCGCGTACTTCGCTGATATGGATTGGCGCTCCCCAGTTCTGCGGGTATTTCATCTCGTTGACTGAGCAGATCTTGTCATTGTTCAGGGTGTCGAGGGTTTGGTCCTTGATGCAGATCTGGGTCGTGGATTTTGTCATGTATTTGTAGCAGAGTTCTGCGCGCAGGATGATTTCGTCTGTGCCGAGGAGGTTTGGCTTGTAGAGGAGTGGTGGGTCATCTGGCGGGATGACGAATGTCGTGATGTCTCCGGGAACGCTTGATCCGTCGATGAGTTTTGCAGCGCTTCGGAGGTTGTCATCAAGGTACATGTGCATGTCTGCAGGGGTGACGTTGAATGTGGAGGGGTTGATGCCGATGAGGCGGACAAATGCCTCTTCTGCAAGGACAGTGTTCTCACCGACATTCTCGACGACCACATTCACGCTGAAGGGGAATTGGCCAGAATCATAGATCTCGTCAGGTGGCGCTCCGTCGGCAAAATCCATGGAAAGTCCTTCTGCGCCGCCGATGAAGGGATTGTTGGTCATGACCTGTTGGCCGTCTTGGCATGCCGTAACGACAAGTCCGATAAGGACGAGGATGAGTAGTGGGTATTTCATTGTGCACCTCTTCTGTTCTTCTTCTTGTTTCTTATTTATATAGTTTTCCTAGTTTCCTCGTTTCATAAGCACTTTTGTCTGGATGGTGTCGGAATAGCCGTACCAAAGTGATACAACGAGAGGGGATTGGTATGCTGATTTGATATCGTAAAGGATGGGGTATTCGCAGACGATTGTTCCCTTTCCTTTTTCATCAAGGCGTATCATGCGGTTGCGAGGCTGACAGTTGAATTGCTTGGCCTCGTTTGCCAGCCTGATGTCACCGAGAAAGACGACGTTGAGGTCTTTTACCGTGACCCGGTCTGCATTGAGAGGATCGCATTTGTGCAGGCTAATCGGGTGATAGATGAGGCCCTTTCCCTTGTTCTGGACGTTTATCGTGAAAAAGATGCTCTGTGGTGTATTCTCCTGCTGGATGGAGGTAATAGCGACTGGCGCTCCCTGTCCCTTTGGAAACGTGGTTGCTTTTGGCTTGCACACTTTTCTTGTGCTCGTGTCCGGGTAGGGGTCGATGCAGACCTGGGGGTCTGCGTATGTGGTGTAGACATAGCAGCTCGTAAAGAGGAAGGTTTGCTCTGTCTGCTGCAGGCCCCTTGGCCAGTCGACTACTTTTGCTTCGAAGGGCACATAGGTGAGTTCTCCTCCAGGATAGGTTGGCCTGTCTGCGGAAAGCAGGAATTCCTTGCCATGGTTTCTGTTGATGAAATTCCTGTTACCGTAGATGTCTGCGTAAAGAGACGTGAAGTAGAGTATGGAGACCCTGCCGTTTGCTGCGGCGCCAAAGTCGAATTCTGATGTGATCCAGTCGACACCGATGCTGCATTGCTTGTCAGGTGTTGACGTGTCGCAGTCAACGTCGAGTTGTATGTTCTTTGTCCAGTCGTAGAGCTTTTTGCCAAGGAGTTTTGTTTCAAGGACACTGTCTGGAAAGATGGATCCTATGATTCGTCCGACGTCGAATTGGCCTCCGAATGCGTCGAGTGTTCCCCTTCCGCTGCCTAGGACGACATAGGTATTGGAATCGAGGAAGGTGCAAGCGATGACTGCACGCCAGTTATGGTTGGCAAAAAGCCCGTCCCAGTCGCAGTCAAGAGCTGAGTCTGTTTTCTCGACATAGACATCAGTGACTTCGATGAATCCAGGGTCGTATCCGCTGATGTACACCCCGCCGTAGGTGTCTGCGCTTCCTTTGTTTGCGACTTCGACATTAAATGTCATGGTATTTTGGCGGCCGGGGTAGATATTTGCGTAGTAGTAGAAGAGGCGTGGCGCTGTTCCTGGCCCGAGTTTCATGGACACGCCGTCATAGCCTGAATAGTATTTGGAGTCGGAAGATGAGCTTCCTCCAGTGCAGGCAGTGATGAAAAAGAAGAGGATAAAGAGTGTTATGACATAGTGCGCTGGTCTCATGGGTGTTCTTGGATGCATTTTGTTTATAAATATTTCTCTAAGATTTCTTAAGCAATGAGAAGAAGATTTTTCTCTTCTTCTGCAAAGCTCGTGTTTCTGTCCGTTACATTTTTTAATTACCTCATATTTAAATGTGTTGGTGGTGAGTCGTTGACAACACTCTTCTCTGAGGG
>JBDRSD010000073.1:0-54263 GCA_043825215.1 Nanobdellota archaeon | reverse complement strand
AAAAAATAGATGAGCACAAATCCAATTGTCAAGATCCAAAACAAGGTCAAGTAAATCATTTTATACTTTGAGGAATCATAGATTTATAAGTCTTTCCCCTGTTCTACCGAAAAGTTTTCGACGAGAAATGATTAAGAATAGATTACTTGATCTTCCCATGCGCATTTCTGTCTACGATGACTTCTTCTGTATCTGTTCGAAGCGTCTCTCCATCATAGAGTGCCTTGCCGTCTTTTGCGCCAAGGATGAATGTGGAAAATGTTGCATAGGAAACTTTCTTCCCTGATGCTTTTTCCTCTTTGGTCTGTTCTGTGCTTACTGGACTTCCGTTCTGGCTGCCCGGTGCAAGGAGGAGTCCTGGCGGGTCTCCTGCGGCAAGGAGCATGCCCTCACTTTTCTCACCGCGAAGGTTTGCTGGTTCCAGGTTTGATACGACGACGATCTTTTTGTGCAGGAGCTCTCCTTCGGAATAGGATCCGCGAAGGCCTGCAACAAGCTGTCGTGGTTTGTCTTCGCCGATATCAATTGACAGGATGTAGAGCTTGTCTGCCTGAGGGTGTGGTTTGACTGTGAGGATTTCTGCGACTTTGAGTCCGAGGTCTGTGAAGTTGACTGTTTTCCCCTTCCCGTCTTTCCCATTCTCATCCTGCTTTCCCATATATCTTGCTTTCAGTTCCTGCATCCGCGAATCCTCGAGCTTGTTGAACAGCAGGATTGGTTCTCCTATCTTGATCTCTCCGATGGGTATTCCGATGTCCTTCCATTTCTGTGGTTGCAGGTTGAATTGCTTCCAGATGTTCTCTGCTGTCGTTGGCAGGTATGGCCAGATGAGGATGGAAATATCCCGGACATATCCATACAAGTTGGCAAGGACGTTCTTTGCCTCTTCTGGATTCTCCTTGACGAGCTTCCATGGTTCCTTGTCCTGGAAGTACTTGTTTCCAGCCCGCGAGATTCCCATGATCTCGTTAAGAGCTCGCTTGATCTCCACTTTCTCGTAAAGCGCTTCAACTTTTGCGATGGCTTCGCTCGCATCAAGTTCCTTTTTTTGCATAGGGTACACTTTGGAATCGAAAAACTTCTGGATAAAGACAGCTGTCCTGTTGACGAGGTTTCCGATGTTTGCCACAAGCTCGTTATTGAGCCGGTCCTGGAAGTCCTTCCAGTAGAAGACCGTGTCAGCGCTCTCGGGTCTATTCGAGAGCAGGTAATACCGCCAGACATCACTAGGTATTCCTGTCTCGATAGCATCATCTCCAAATACGCCGCTTTTCCTGGACTTGGAGAACTTTACATCCTCGTAGTTCAGGTACTCTGTTGAATTGATGTGATGCAGGAAAGTCCACTTGTCCTTTGTCGCAAGGAGCGTTCCTGGAAAGAGAATCGTGTGGAAGGGGATGTTGTCCTTTGCCATGAACTGGAATAGCCGTACATTATCAGGATTTTGCCACCAGTCCTTCCAGTCAGGCCTTTCTTTTGCCGTGATCGACACGTAACCGATGGGAGCGTCAAACCAGACATAGAAGACCTTGTCTTTATATTTTTCAAGCGGGATGGGCACTCCCCATTTGAGATCCCTTGATATCGCTCGCGGCTTGAGCCCTTCGCGCAGCCATTTCTCTGTCGTCGAGATGGCATTTCCTGTCCAGAATCCTTCTTGCTTTCGCGTCTCCACCCAGTGCGTCAGCTGCCCCTGCAGTTTCTCAAGGTCGAGGAAGAGGTGTTCGCTCTCGCGAACCTCAGGCCGCATTCCGCAGGTCTTGCACCGCGGATCCTTGAGCTCAGTCGCATTCAAGAGGTGCCCGCACGAATCGCACTGGTCGCCGCGCGCGTCAGGATACTCGCAGTGCGGGCAGGTGCCTTCGACAAACCTGTCTGCGAGAAACTTCTGGTCTTTTGCACAGAAGAGTTGCGCTACGCGATCTTCCTTGATGTACCCGTTCTTTTTGACTTGCAGAAAAATATCCTGGGTGATCTTCTCGTGTTCAGATGTGCTTGTCCTGCCGAAGATATCAAATCCGATGTTGAACCATTCGTAGATCTTCTTGTGGAGCGTAAAGTACTTGTCGCAAAGCTCCTTTGGCGTCAATCCTTCTTCGATGGCCTTTGTCTCTGTTGCAGTTCCGTGCTCGTCAGTCCCGCAGACAAAGAGAGAGTCATATTCGCGCAGTTTGCAATATCGTGAGAACACGTCTGCAGACAGTACGCAACCGATGATGTTTCCCAGATGAGGGACGTTGTTCACGTAGGGAAGGGCTGACGTGATGAGTATCCTGTTTCTTGTTTGTCGGGTATTTTTTGCGAATTGAATCACCTGTTATTGCAGTGTTCAATGCAGATATTTAAATGTTGTTCATGAGTGCAATGCATCTAAATCAAAAAGCATTTATAGGTGGACTGTTCAGGAGAGGGAACGGTGATAACTATGGAAAAAGACGACACTCCTCTTGTTATTGGAAAGTTTAGACAGGACACGGCAGATACGCTGAGGTTGATTAAGATATGTGTGAATGCAGCAGTTGAATTTGGAAAGACAGACCCGCTTAAGGTGAGATCAGGAAAGACTTTTCCTTTGGGAATTGCAGTCATTGATATGGCAAGAGAGTTATCTATTCCTGTAGCAATCGTCACATCAACTTATCACCACACAGATGAATTTGAAGCAGTAAGGGATCTTGTGACCACACCTTATGTTGATACTCTTGTCGACGGTAAGAAGGATTGGGATCGAGGTATCGCTTATCTGTTACGTTGTGCGAAACAGTAATGCTCTACGGTTAGGACATTTGCACTGGAAACTTTTACTTCTCTGGTTTCATGAAGGGAAAAATTTATATAGATAAAGATATTCTTTGATATCAAGTGATATCTGTGGATATGCACAACTATGACATAGAGATCAAGCACCATGCAATGCAAAGAGCGATGCAAAGGGGAATTTCCCCAGACCAGATTGAGCATTGTATTCTCTGTGGGAAAAAGGAGAGGCATGGGAAGAATTATGTCAGATTCACGACAAAGTCAGTCATTTGTGTTGGTGAATTTGCAGGGGCGACATTAAAAATAATAACTATTGAGCGGAGGAAAAGATGAAAAATTGTTCAGAATGCAAAGGAAGAATGATTGAGAAGGGCGCAAAGACGCCTGAAGGGATTACTTACAAGTATTTCAAGTGCCAATCTTGCGGGGAGGAGATTGTCAATATGGGACAGCTCCATAATGTGGCTGAAAAATACAGGACGATGAAGCGATATCAGGTGAAACTTTCAAAATGGGGCTTGAGTGTCGGCCTTCGCATCCCGAAAGAGCTCATCAAGAAATATAATCTCAAGGACAATGAGGAAATGACTATGATCCCTGAGAAAGACGGGATAAAACTTATTCCTGCATGAATCTTTCAGGATTAAACCTTATCGTGTCCATGCATGTACATATGGGGAGAAATCGACCTGGTAGTCGGGTATTCCAAGAGCTATGCCGTAGGCTATTGCCCTATCGTATTCCTCTTTCTTTGACCTGTCCACTTTGAATACCTTGTTCCGGAATATGATATAGTGAATGCGTTCATTCTTGAAGTCCGCATACCACTGATGCTGCTTGTCCAATGATTGTGCGATTTCTTGGGCAATCTTATCAGCGTGACGCTCATCAATCTCCACCGTGTGCAATGTCCATCGGGATACCCAGGGTGTCTTGTGCTTTGCAGTCACTGGTTCGATTTTGGTGTTTATGATATTTAATCTCTTGAGAACGGAGGCATTTTCAAGACTCTCTTTGATAATCACTCCAGTGTACATTGTCATTTCTCTGGTTTCATGAACGGAAAGAATATCACGTCTCTGATGCTTGGCTGATTTGTCAGAAGCATCACAAGTCGATCCATTCCTATGCCGACTCCCGACGTCGGCGGCATGCCTATTTCAAGTGCGTTGACAAAGTCTTCATCCATGGGTTGTGCCTCGGCATCTCCTGCCTCGAGTTTCTTGCGCTGGGCTTCCCAGTTCTCGCGAAGTACCTGCGGATCATTCAGTTCGGAGTACACATTACCGAGTTCCCATCCGTTGACCATGGGTTCAAACCGTTCTGCATAGCGTGGGTCTGATGCCTTCTTTTTTGCAAGGGGGCTCGTATCTGCAGGAAAGTCGTACACGATTGTCGGCTGTATCATTTTCGCCTCGCAGAAGTGCTCGAAGAGGGATTCTAAGAGTTCCCCCCAGATCATCTTATGGGCACCGTCGATAAGGCTCTTCTCGGCAAGATCCCTGAGCTTTTCGAGGTTAAGGTCGGATGGAAAATCTTTACCAACAGCTTCTTTTATCGCTTCGACCATGCTGACTCGCTTCCATGGTCGCTTGAAGTCAAGTTCGATTTCGCCGTATTTCATTTTTGTCGTCCCGTTGACCTTCTTTGCGATGTATTCGATCATCTCTTCGAGGAAGTCCATGTTGTCCTCATAGTTTGCATAGCCGTACATGGTTTCCATCTGCAAAAATTCCGGGTTATGTGTGCGATCGATGCCTTCGTTCCTGAAGTCTTGCGAGAATTCGAATACTTTTTCATATCCGCCGACGATGAGCCGCTTTAAGTACAATTCGTTGGATATGCGCATGTACACGTCCATGTTCAGCGCATTCAACTGCGACTTGAAGGGCCGAGCTGATGTACCACCGTAGATGGGCTGCAGGATTGGCGTTTCGACTTCGATGAATCCCTTGCCGACGAGAAATTCGCGCATTGCAGAAATTGTCTTGCTTCTTTTGATGAAGACCTCTTTTACTTCAGGGTTCATGATGAGGTCGAGGTAGCGTTGCCGGTAGCGTAGTTCCTGGTCTTTGAGCCCGTGGAATTTTTCTGGAAGTGGCTTGAGTGATTTTGTCAATAGCATGACTTCTTTGACAAAGACGGTTGTTTCGCCTGTTTTTGTTTTGAAGATAGCGCCAGTGCATCCGATGAAGTCGCCAAGGTCAAGTTTCTTGAGAATCTTGTATTGCTCTTTTCCCAGGTCGTCCTCGCGGAAAAATACTTGTATCCTGCCGCTTCCGTCTTGAATGTTGCCGAATGAGGCTTTTCCCATGCTGCGTAATGTCATGAGCCGTCCTGCGACTTTCACAGTTCCCTTCGCGTGCTCTCCTACCTTGATTTTCTTGTGCTTTTCAAGAATCTCTGACGCGAGGTGCGTCTTTCTAAACACGCTCGGGTAGGGATCGATTCCCATCTCGCGCAGTTCCTGGATCTTTTTCTTTCTTTCAACAATCAGCCTGTGTTCGTCTTCCATGGGGCTGATGAGAATGGTGGAGATATAAAAAAGTTTGTCTTTTTCTGCAAGGGACACGTCTGTCCTACTGAAAGAAAAAAGGAATGAGCTTAAAAATTCTGAAAGCAAAAAAAGGACGAAAAGGAGTGGTGCGAGAAGGCGAAGTATCGCCGTTGAGAAGGAGGGTAACGACGTTGAGTGGGAGTAGTACGACTATCACTTGTTCCAAAAAACGGATTCGTCCACAAGGGCGAAATGACAACCTGCCCAAAGGGCAGGGATAAATCAGGAACGCGAGCGTTCCGGTAACAAGCCGCCCAGAAGGGCGGAATCACTACCCTGCAATGCAGGGCAGATGTTTTTGGAATCTCAAGAACTCCCTTTACTATTGCCGCACTTTCTTTCTACTCTAGCAAAATCATCATTTTTTCCCGTTTTTACCTATTCTCTTTACTGATTTCCTATATGAAAACGTACTTTCCACTACAAACATCCTTATACTTATAATCACTATATAGTTATAACAAGAAACAACTAGATGAAAGCGGAGATGAACATGAAAACTTTACTACAAAAACTACGACAATACGCAACAGTCCCATTAGCGATTCTAGGACTTGCGACAGCAGCATCAGTAGTTACTGCACAGCCAACAATCAAGGCTGATATTCGCACTAATCAAGACACTATTGAATACCGATTGAAGGCATCGACAGAAGTGAAAGGAATCCAGATCGGACTCAGCACTCTCGAAACTCACGACACGCAATCAGGAGAAGTCGAGCAGAGCGCCCTTGCCACAGTCACTGTAGGACCGACAACCCTCTACGGACAGAAGGTTGAAGAAGGCGGAAGTGCAGGATTCTCCATGGGCGGATCTATCGAAGATAAAGTACAGATTGAGCTCATGCCAGTCTACCTCCACCTCAATAGCGACGGAAATACCACAGGAAGTACGGTTTGGGGAACGGCAACAGCAATCGCAGGAGACTTCACCATCGACTCAACAGTCGACTACGAGATTGTGAAGGATGGAGAAGACTCCCACGCAGAGTTCGTCGGCGTGAAGACAGAAGACGTCGGTGTCGCAGTAGGACGCGACTACACAGGAAAGCTTCGCGGAGATATCGGTTTCACTGCAGGAGATGTCGGTGGACTCGTTGAGGTCACCTACAACCAGGAGGCAGACCAGGTTGGCGGTATCATCATGATTGCACAGCACCCAGGCGCAGTCACAAGTCCTGCTGGAGCAGCAATCTCGCAGAACACCTTCACCATTGGAGAGTTCTCAGAGACAAAGACCTACATCAACGGTATCGCAAACAAGCCAACAGAACCAGGCATTGTAGGCTGCCTCGCGTTTGCCGAGACTGAGACTGGTGTCAAGTTCACCCCGGAGATTGGGTATAAGACATCAGCAGGTATCGCAGGAAGCATCGGAACAACGGTTCAGGAAGGCGAAAAATCACAGCCTTTCGCTAAGATCTCCATCGTGTATCAAGGAGCATTTGGTGAGGCAAAGATCACTCAGGACGGAGTTGTTACCGCATACTTTGGTATCTCAACCAAGTAAATTTTTTCTTTTTTCTCATTTATTTCATCACTTTTAAATACTCAATATTGAATTCTATGCAGATGATTAAGAGATTAAGTCTTGAGACGATTGTGCAGATCGTGAAAGACCAGGGCCCCCGTGATGTGTACGATGCGTATAGGACTCGCCTGGACGTGTGTGATGCAGAGTATGTCTCACGTCAATTACACAGAGAGGGACTGCAGGTCGAGCCCTATGACTTCTACTGCACAATCGGTGTCTGGCAAGCCAAACGCTGGTCAGGAGAGCCGTATTTTCGTCATGCGACAAAAACGCTCGTTCAACGGCTTGCCAGTGAACAAGGCATTAATCCCTTTGCACCAGAGGGCTTTCGAGAGCTACTATCCTCCTTTTCCTATGATACGTTCGCTCTGCATCCGATAAATGGGTGGGGAACGACCTTGCGGGGCATGCTCCAACACGCATTCCAGCATAAGCAGTCTGCAGCAGTGATAGACCTGGTCACCCATGATCCTGATTTCAGGAAGATCGCGAAAGTAGGCCTTGCGCCGTATGATTTTCCCACGACAAGCCGTCGGGCATGGAAGGATAAAACAGGAAAACCGACAGATCTGGCAAGGACTGCATCCAAATATTTTCTATGTGCTCTAGGAATGAAGTATCATGCAAACCCAAAAGCGCCTTCCGGCATGCGGCGCCTGCTTCCTCACATCAATCAGCATAATTTTAATCACCTCCCGATCAATTATTGGGGAACGACACTTGGCGGCATGCTCCAGTCAGCATATGAGGGAAGCCCTGCTGCTGCAGTCATCGATCTCGTGTATGCTGACCCACGGTTTGCCGCAATCAAGGCTATCGGCATCCACCCGTACGATTTTCCAAAAGCAGGAAATCGCTTCTGGAGAAAAGAAGGACAGCCGACACAGGCTGCGAGAGCGATGAGCCGGCTCCTCTTAGGCCAGATGGGAAAGGAGGAGTCTGTGGATGAGCATACAGTTGTCGGGTTCTCATACCTCTTGCCGTTCATTGACAATAAATTGTTCAGGAAGAAGAAGGTCAATTATTGGGGAACGACACCTGGCAGCATGCTCTCCCATGCGTATGACTACAGCCCTTCTGCTGCTGTTCTGGACCTTATCGCTAATGATCCTGCATTCAGGGAGATCGAGGAAGAAGGCCTCGCATCATATGATTTCAAGTGTGCTGCAAATTATACGTGGAAAGACAGGAAGGGTAAGCCGACACCTCTCGCGAGAGCGCTTCTGAAGAAGAGGATTGTCGAGATTGCAGATGCTAAAATGCTCAATTACCAGACACGGCGTGGCTTCTTGGACTTGATTCCTCATTTGACCATGCATGATGTGCTTCAGCATCCGATAAATGCCTGGGGAACGACACTTTTCGGGTGCGTCTCGTCAGCGTACAGGGGAAGCATCTCCAAGGGCATTCTTGACCTCATCCAGCATGATGAGGATTTCTCTCACCTGGAGGGTTGGTTCTCTTTCGGACTCATGAATTTCTTGCCATCAGTCAGGACAGGATATCTGGAGAATGTGCGCTAGACCATCTTGAGTTTTCCTGTGATCTTGTCGATCTTCTCCTCTGGCGCAGGCCCGATGCCAAGGCAGGTGATCGTGCCAGGCTTTGTCACAGTATGGCCTGCATCTATGATGAGAGATGTCGGAAGGCCTTCATCAATGCATAATCGCTCATACTTGAGGAGCTCTTTCTCGTCAGCTACTTTCAGGACGATCTTTTTCATGCCTTCGCTTCGCCATTTCTTCACGACCTGTTTTTGGGATGCAAAGACTGCATCGATGACTGCATGCCCGACCTGGCTTGCGAGCTTTCCCTTCGGAAGCTTAAGGTCTTGCCGAACGAGGATGACTTGCTTGAATGCCATAGCAGTATCAGGGAATATTTCTCTTTATATATCTTGCGGAGGCATATATGCATGTACCAGCAAATTTAAAAACTTCAGCATGTCAGGTGATTTTATGGAAGCGGAAATCGAGGAATGGTTTGAGCAGGAGAAAGAGCGTATCTCGGCTGAATACATGGTCAAGGTGAAGAAATCGAACAACCAGGATATCTTAAAGCTCCGTCCTGGTTTCGAGCGCAAGATGAAAAAGCTTATCGAGGAGTACAACAGGAAGCATGAGCGCCTGAAAAAGAATGATCTCTTGAGAAAGAAGCTGCATTACCCGGTGAAACGGCTGAGAAAGGAGCTTGACACTCTCTCGGGAATATTTGCTGAGAAGGATGAATGACGATGGATGTGATGTTCACGTGGGTGCTGGTATTGGGGATATTCGTGGTCACTGCATTTTTTTCTATTTCCCTCATCCTGCAGAGAAAACAATTGGGGGTCGGGTATTGGCCGCTTCTCGCGTCAGCTGTGCTCTTCCTGATATTTGGTGCATATGCCCAACGGATCCTTGAGAACAATCTTGCATTTAGTTATTTCTTGCTTGTCGCGATGATTATCTTCGCGTTTGTCGCATTCCTCAAGTTCTGGGAGATCATGCGCTTGATAGAATGATTAGCAAGTATCATCGCATTGTGGCATGGGTTTAAAGATGATCGGGCTCCCACCTTCTCCGCAGTAATCGTTCATAGGATCACCACATGGACAACAAGTTAGGGTTGGTTGGCAGTCGTTGTTGACAATGCAGTGACGGAGCAGTTCGCATTGAGGGCAGGTTGAGATGATGCCTCCGCAATCATTCGCCCATCCTCCTGGATTATATGCTCCCAATCCACTTATGATATCTGATTCGTCAAGGTTAAGCACGTCATTATTGCAATTCTTTTCTTCGCAGATGCCATTATAGCAGATGAGGGCGGGCAAGCAGTCATTGTCTGTCTGGCATCCCTGCCCGGCGTTGCAGCGCTTGTTGTAGTACGTTGTGCAGTTGAGGCCGCAATCCATGTCGCTCTCATGCGCATCAGCTGTTGCCCGGTTGTCGTTACAGATGCACCAGAATTCGTTGAACTCGTTAGGATTTGCCAGATCTCCTTCGATCGTGTTGTCAGAGCAGCGGGCTTCTGCCTCGCAGCAGTCGCCGGTGCTGTCATCCCTGCAGTCTGGGGCATAGCTGCAGTCATTGTCGAGGCCGTCAAGGCAGCTATTTGGCCCGTCAAGCCCGAACTCCTTGATATTGCAGTTGGAATCCCTGTCATCATCGCACCCGTCGAAGTCGTCATCTCCTTCCCACCCGCAGTCTTCTGGTGGTGTAGTGCCTTGGCTTGCTATCTTTTTCCAGCGGACTGTCCCTTCTGCAGATTTTGGGTATGCTCCATATTTGTCTTCGGTATAGTCTATCGTTATCCTGCAGTTCGCACGCGTCGATATGGACTCGAGCGGGGCGAAAGAGAAGGAAAAATTGAACCCGTTTTTGACTGGCTGGTTGAATGTGTCAGTGAAGCTGTTCTGCCCGAATTTGTTCTTCTCATTGCATTCGAGTGTGGCAGTGATTGGGGATTGCAGGTTCTTTCCGAGACTGTTGATGACATTGACCTTGATATCGCTTCTGGTGAATTCGAATTCCTTGCAGCCGAAACCTGCCTTGAGCACGCATTGGTCTGACCCGAACATGTCTGCGCGTGCCATGTAGAATGCCATGATGATCGCGAGGATCATGATGATGAGAATCACCCAGCCGTAATTGCTGATGAATTCGAGTGCGGTTTGTCCTTTTTTAGATATAGTCCATCACCTTTATGCTGTACAGAAGGAGTAAGTTTAAAAAAATTTCGCTTTATAAGTGAAGGACAGACATGCATTAGAGAATTGTGTCTTTCACGATTGAATGACCAATGGTTCAGGATTCAAATCTCAATCTACTCTTCCTCGACCTTGACTGTGCCTGGTCCTCGGTAGATCTCGGCGAAGTGTGGTGCGATGACGATGTAATCGTCTCCGAATCCTGCGATGTCGCCTTCTATCGCTTCGGTTGTCTTCTTGATCTTGTTGATTGCTCGCTTGAGTTCGACCAGGTCCTTGTCCTTGAGAGGCCTGATGTTGACGAGTGCTATCGTGTATCCTTCGCGAAGCGTGTCGAGGATGGGCTTGATGTCTGAGAAGTCATTGATGACAAATGGCCTGATCATGATCTTTCCCTGCTTGTCGCCTCCGGTGTCGGTGTTAATCTCAAGGTATTGGTCTCCTGCGTCGGCATCGTCATAATCATGGTGGGTGCGCTTGGTCAATTTTGAGATGAAGCTTTTCATGATCGATCCTCCTCACAAATTTTACTATTATTTGTTAGTGTCTAAATGCGTATGGTGTATATAAACCTTTCGTTTCATCGTCGGCTCAGCTCTCTTAGACAAAGGGTCCGAGGTCTGCCTTGAACTTGTCGATGAGCTTGTTCCGAGAGGGGTCGATCCTGTACCTGAGCGCGAGATAGTAGGCAGTGTAGTCTCCGATGAGGATTGCGGTGAAGAGCTTTGTGAGAAGCGAGCCCTTAAGCGCGAGCTCGGTCACGTTCACGCCTGACTTCTTCATGATGGCTTTCATGAGTTCCATCCGTTTCTGGATACGCCTGTGGTCGTCATCGAATTTCAGGATAATTCCGTAGAAATTGCCCCTGATGAAGGTGTATCCCATGATCTCATTGTGGTTGAGCTCTGAGAATTCGTTTGCAAAGGCCATGACTTTCGCATTCTCATTGATCTGTGTCTTCCAGCGGTAGGCGAGCGGGTAGTACGTGCCAGATGCGTAGACGATCGGTATGTTGTCCTTGAGGTGGCTTGAGAGTTCCATTCCCATCTTGGCAAGCTTTTGCGGGTCAAGGTTTTTCAGGAGTCCCTGTATTTCGCCTTGGGCGTTGGTGAGACCTGCCTTTTCAAGGAGTGTGAGTGTTGCGAAGAACTGGTAGCCGAGTGTCATTCGAGGGGGAAGACCTTTTGGGAGGAGGATGTGCTTTGTCCTGTTGGCTTTTGCCATCTCCTCGAGCTTTCCGCCTGAGCTCATGCTGACGAGGTTATTATGGGTGCGCACAGCCTGCTTGTAGCAGCTGAGTACTTCTTCCGTGTTTCCTGAGTAGGAGGAGAAGATGAGGATGGAACCTTTTGGGATGTGCTCTGGCAGGTCGTAGGACTTGATGGTATGGACTGCTATTCCGGTCCTGAAGAAATAGGTATTGAGGATGTCTCCGGTAATGCCGCTTCCTCCCATGCCGAAAAAGTAGATGTGGGATGAGCTTTCCACCCGGACCTGTCCGGAAAGTTCCATTCCCTCGCGAATCTGGTTTGGGAACTGGTCAAGATGCTTTTTCATGTCAGACTTGTCAAAGGAATAATACCCTTCTGGGAAGGGAAGCTCTTTTTCAGCCATGTTTGTAACCACCTGGTTATCTTAATGCCACGCTATTATTTAAAGGTTGCTATGCGTTCATGGGAACAGTACAGATGTCTTCGGCTTCATCCAGAAAATGGTGCAGTGCCCATTTGTGAGCCCTAATTAATTGGTCATCAGAGCCGACAAGGGGGTCTGTCCCTTACGGGGAATGTCGGCTATTGAAAAAATCGGCGAGAGGCGAACCTGGCACTGCACGCCGTCGGGCGAATTTTTGGATGAAGCCGATGTCTTCAAAAACTTTATATATAAGCAAGGTTAGGAAAAAACATATGAAGACGACTCTGGACTGGAAACTCTTCACCATAACACTTCTTGCGATTGTTCTCTCCTTTTATCTCACCGTCCTTGGGAAGGGAATATCCTATTCCCTTGCACTCCTTGCGATCGCGTCGAATATCGTCACTGCCTATGTCTCTTTTCACCATGCAAAGCCGCGGCAGAAGGAAAAAGCAAAGGCTTGCTCTCACCTGCACCTGTTTGTCATCTTCCTCTTCGTGCTTCTTGCGATCATTTCCCTGTTCCTCTTCTCCACAGCGTATTTTGAGGACAGGATACTTTCCATCATAACGATCATCTTCTACCTGTATCTGCTCTATCTGTATTCGTATTATCAGAGGCGTGTGTGGCCGTTTCGGAGGTGAAGAGGATCAGGCCTTTTCTCATCATCGCTATCATTATGCTGTCCGCTCTTGCGATTGCTCGTGCTGAATCTGATTATACGGTCATAATAGTCAATCAGACGACAAAGGACTGCCGTGTCCTCGAAGGGTTCAATACCGAGCTGGATGTGCTCATCCCGTCCGGCTGGGAGAAGATAACTTTGGATCAGGGGATGTGTTTTTCTGTCATTCCCAAACTCAAGAAAAGGGATGATTTTAATGTGCATCTGAGCAGTTATGTGGACATTCTGGACTGTTCCAAAGGAACAACAGTGCAATCGCTTTCGTATTTCGGCAGGGGTGCAGAAGAGATCTGCAGCATCGCAGGATATGACTTTTCTGACAAGCGATTGATCGTCTCACCGAAAGGAACAGATCAGGAGATGCCTGAGAAAAATGTCCCCTACTTACTCTTTATTGCAATCCTGTTCGTCATCAGCATACTCACCCTCCTGATATTGATCAGGAAAAAGAAAAAACATAAAAAGAACAGATAAGCGGGTTTTTAAACTTGATTGTTATGCAACATACTTTTTCTATTGCGTAATGTTCAAGCACATAAAAGTTTTTAAAGCCTTTTTCCAAGGGGAGACATGAATGGCTGCAAAAGAACCAGATGTGCTGACCGGAGAACCATGCCCGTTCTGCCACCAAAAAACACTTACTCTCATGGAGGGCGAACTTGAGGTGCCCTTCTTTGGCATGTGCTTTGTGTTTTCCATGGATTGCTCAAGCTGCAAGTACCACAAGGCAGATGTTGAGGCTGCAGAAGAAAAGGAGCCAAGCAAATTCACGTTTGAGATCTCAAAGGAAGAGGACATGAAGGTTCGTGTCGTCAAATCAGCCAATGGGAAAGTCACCATTCCCTATGTGGGATCTATTGAGCCTGGCGAGGCAGCGAATGGCTACATCACGAATGTCGAAGGCGTCCTCAACCGCATCAAGAAGCAGGTCGAGTTCCTCCGTGATTATTCTGATGATGAAGGAGATCGAAAGAAGGCAAAGAATCTTCTGAAGAAACTGACAAAGGTCATGTGGGGCCAGGAAAAAGTCAAGCTCATCATCGAGGATCCGACTGGAAACTCGGCGATCATTTCTGATCGGGCAAAGAAAGAGAAGCTGAAGAAGTGATTAATTGAAGTTAATATTTCTCATTGTGAAATGATTTTATATTTTGTCGATCCCCACTCCACCACTGATCCCTGTCAGCTGATGACCGTCAGCAGTTTTAGCTTCCCCCGCTGTACACCCGCCAGTCTTTTGCATCCTCTGACATCTGGTGGCGGTAGTTCTTCGTGAGGTTGATGAGGCAGGAATAGGGTCGGCGCAGGTAATGCTGGATCCCTGAGGTGAGGCCGTTGATCTTCCTTGAGCAGAAGGGATTGTCGAGTTGTAGGGGATCTCCAAGCACGATGTATTTTGCGCCCTCTCCTGCGCGCTCGATGATTGTCTTGAGTTCGTAGGGTGTGAAGTTCTGCGCCTCGTCGATGACAACGAGCCTGTCCCTGAATGTGCGCCCGCGCATGAATCCTGAATACGTCATCTGAACCGCTTCCATATTTCCAGGAAGGTATGCTGCTTCGTTGATCTTGGCATTTTTTGCCTGGTCGCTTCTTGGTTCGCCGAATTGATTGGAGAACCGCGGGTGTTTGATCATGTCTTCGAATGGGAATTTGCTTGCGAGGGTTGATTCGCCATGTGCATCGACATAAGATTGCAGGTGGTTTGAGATTTTCTCATACATGTCTCCGGGAAGGAATCCGATTTCTCGTCTTTTTCCTCCAAGGATGTCGATTGATTTTAAAAAGACGATCTGTTTGAAGAATCCGCCATCCTTTATTTCAGATTGTCCTCTGAGAGGGCGAGTCTGTTTATCATACCAGAGGATGAGTTCGACTGCCGCAACGTATGCGAGAAGGGTTTTTCCTGACCCTTGGCCGCCGCAGAGGAAGAGGAGTGAGACGTCAGGGTTGAGAAGCCCATATTGGAGAGCGAGATATTGCTCCATGTCATAGGGATGGATGCCGAGTACACCATCCATCTTGTGGTTGCCTATAGAAATTTTGTTGATCTCTTTGAGGTGGCGTTCGAGTTTCCTGAGTTCGAGGTCGCGGACGTTCACGACACGCGTCCCTCTGCTTCGGTCATATTCGAATTTGCCTGCAACAATTGCATATTCATGTTCTCTCCTGCCGAGAAACCGGACAAATTGGTGGACAGATAGTTCCCGTCCAAGAATATCTGTAGCGTCTGCCAGGGATATTCTTCCCTTGTTCTGATAGAGTGCGCTTTGCAATTGGATTGTGCCTTCAATGATCCCTTCATTGACAATGCTCTCATCGACCTGGACAAGTTCTGGCTCTTCGATGCGAAGTCCTTTTGCATCGAGCCGTAATCTGCGCTCTTTCTCATTCGTTAGGCAGAGTGGTGGGTGTTTGCTGGGAAAGTTTTTTTGAATACGCTCAATCAATACCTCTGAATTCTCTAAGGTGATTTCAGGATCATCAAGGTAGGCGACATGAAGGTTGTCCCTGAACCTGTGGAGGACAAAACCATCTATTCGCTCACGATCGGATTTCCAGACCTCTTCTGTGAGATAATCAAGGGTGTCTTCTGCTCCGAAATCAAGCTCTTCCCTTTTGATCCTTGAAAGCTCATGGACGAAGGCGTGCGGGATGACAAGAAGGTTTGTCTCTTCTTCTTCTTTCCTGATGGTTTCGCGAAAGACGTTAGGCCCTGCCAGCCTGTACACGTCTGGGAATGGGATGAATATTTCGTGGTATGCTGTCATGGTGTCTCACTTGTAAACGAATATGTCATGCACTGTTTTGTAGTCTGCGATGAGAATGTTTTTCCATCCGGTGATTTCCCCTTTATCTGAGACTGATTGTTTCAGCGACAGCCCCATGCGCTTGACATGGTCCTGGTAATGCCTGTGCCCATCCTTGAGTGTTATGATGATGTCTTTTATAAGTCGTGATCCTGATGATGCGTCATCCTTTGTTTGGTTCATTTCAGAAATGACCTGGTCTAATGTTTGTCGCACGTCGACCTCAAGGTCGCAGAGCACACGATAGGGATCTTCCTGCCTGCAGGATGTGATTGTTTCTTCGAGCCCTGCATAGATTGCCTTGATCTCCTGGAATTCAATCTCTGTGGGAGAGCCAGAGGTTGTCTCAAATTGCATAAGGCTTTGGAGGACAGAGTAGCCTATAATCTGCCCAAGATCATCAGTATCAGTGATGTGCAGACTCAAGTCTTTAAGAAGCGTATAGAGCTGCGTGTTCTTGTCCATTCCACCCACGAAAACCTATTAGGCAAGAACTCCTTATTATAGTTTTCCATTCTATAGTGGGGACAAATAATGGGTGGTGTGTGGAGATTTCCTGCTATTGCTCGTCCTTGTGATACAAATCGAGGAAGATGATCTTATTCGTTGCAGGAAGATACGCATACGCGAGACGAAAAGGGGGGGTGTAGACTTCTCGTGTTCCTTTTCTTGAGTATCGCATAGGTTTTCCGATCTCAGGATTGTCTGCGATTTTTTGCACGTGTTTCTTCACTTTTTCCTTCAGGCTCGCATCTTTTATCTTGGCGATTCGCTTGAGAAATTCGTCTTTGTATTCGATAGTCAGCATGACTTGAGCTCCTTGAGGAAGTCTTCCTTGGATTTCTTCTTGAACTTGCCTTTGTCATAATCCTGCCAGGCATTTTCCACCCGCTCAGCAAAGATGAGATCATCCTTAAGGTCGGCTGTGAGTGTGTCCATGCTTTTGAGGAGGAGGCGCTCACCGTCCCTGATGATGAGGAATTCGTCCCCTGTCTTGATTTTCTTCCTCATATGTATTGGGATGACGATCTGTCCCTTTGTGCTGACCTTTGCGATAGCATATTCCATGATAATTCACCAGCAGTAAGGCAGGACTTACTCGTATTTAAATGTTGTGAAAATGCAATCTGCTACCATTCAGAGAATGCGATGGAAGATTCCCCCAAACGTAAGATTGGGGGAGTGATTTCACTTTGCAGGCTTCCAAGTGTTGAAAGGAAAGCAATAAACGGATATTGAATTTCACTCGTCTTCTGCGAACTTCTTGATCGCTTCAAAGTTCTCGACGACGAGTTTTGCCTTGTTCTTCCCAAAGCTGAAGGGGAAGGGGTCTTCGTCGGACTTCTTGAGGACGATTATCTTGTTTCCTTTGAATTCCTTGTATTCGATTGCCATTTGTTTTTCCTCCGTTTATAAGCCAGCGTCCTTTTTGAGTATCGCTGCCATGTCTGTTTTTTCCCAGGTGAAGTCAGGATCAGCCCGTCCGAAGTGGCCGTATGCAGCGGTTTTCCTGTAGATTGGCCGCTTCAGTTTCAGGTGGTCGATAATCCATTTGGGGGTGAGCTTGAAGTGTTTCTTTACGATTTCGTTGATTTTTTCTTCCGGGATCTTGTTTGTGCCAAAGCAGTCGACATTGATGGACGTTGGCTCAGAAACCCCTATCGCATAGGAAAGGGCAACCTCGCATCTCTCTGCAAGCCCTGCAGCGACGATGTTTTTTGCGACGTATCTGGCCGCGTAGGCTGCACTCCTGTCGACTTTTGAGGGGTCTTTTCCTGAGAATGCGCCTCCTCCGTGCCTGCCGACTCCACCATATGTGTCGACGATGATCTTTCGTCCAGTAACTCCTGAGTCTCCTTCAGGCCCTCCGATGACGAACTTGCCTGTGGCATTGATATGAACCTTTGTTTTATCATCCATCCATTTAGCGCATATAGGTTTGACGACTTTCTCGAGAATTTCTTTTCGTAAAACTTCTTCAGATATGTCTTCGTTGTGTTGCTGCGCGACAACAATCGCGTCGATTCGCACCGGCTTTCCATCATGATACTCGACAGATACCTGGCTTTTTCCGTCAGGTCCAAATCCTTTGATTTCTCCTGTTTTCCTGGAGTCTGCAAGTCTTTTTGTGAGTTTGTGAGCCATGACAATTGGAAATGGCATAAGTTCTGGGGTTTCATTGCAGGCGAATCCGTACATCATGCCCTGGTCTCCTGCTCCTTGCTCGTGTTTCTCGTCATCGACGCCCTGGGCGATGTCCGGGCTTTGCTCGTGAATCGAGACAAGAACTCCTGCGTCTTCGCAGTCGATTCCAAATTCGGGATCAGTATATCCTATCTCTTTGAGTGTTTTCCTTGCGATCTTTTGGATGTCTGCGTATCCCTTGGTTGTCACTTCTCCTGCGACGACAACGAGGCCTGTTGTGGTGAGACATTCGACAGCGACCCGTGAATTCGGATCTTGTTTGAGAAGCTCGTCGAGTATTGCGTCTGATATTTGGTCGCAGATTTTGTCAGGATGTCCTTCTGTTACACTTTCGCTTGTGATGAATGTCTTTTTCATAAAAACAAGGGCACTTGAAAGTTTATTTAAAGTTATCGAAATCTATTTGAAGGGGTTTTGCTTCATACAAATTATGGCTGAAGATAGAACATCTGAATTTCCGATAAATAGGGTGATCTTGAACAGGTGGTCTGCACGGGCGATGAGTGGCGAATCATTATCTGATGAGGAGCTCATGCCGCTCTTTGAGGCTGCACGTTGGGCGCCTTCTTCACGGAACAGCCAACCCTGACGGTTCATTTATTCTGTTCGTGATTCTGTATCTTGGAAGAATTTCTTTGATCTTCTATTAGACGGCAACAAGGAGTGGTGCGTACATGCGGCAGTGCTTATTGTCGTCATTTCTCAGATGAGGGATGACCGGGGCGAATTGATGACACATAGCTTTGATGCAGGCGCTGCCTGGGAAAATCTTGCTCTCGAAGGAACTGGCAGGAATCTTGTGGTGCATGCGATGGGCGGATTTGATCATGATAAGGCGAGAGAAGTGCTTGGTGTACCGGATGAATTTACTATTGAATGCATGATTGCCGTGGGAAAGAAGGGAAAGAAAGAAGATCTATCAGAGGTACTTCAAGAAAGGGAAGTGCCAAGCCTAAGAAAGCCGCTTGAAGAAACAGTATTCCACGGCAGGTTTCAATCATCAAAAAAGGTATATTAATCCAGTCCCAGGTTCTCAAGGATGATCTCTGGCTTGAATTTCTTCAGGTCTTCGTACTTCTGTCCCATGCCTAGGTACATGATGGGTTTTTTTGTGACAAAGGAGACGGAGACTGCTGCTCCTCCTTTCTCGTCGACATCTGCCTTTGCGAGGATGATGCCGTCAATTCCGACTGCTTCATCGAAGAGGCGGGCTTGTTCTATGCAGTCGTTTCCAGTAATGGATTCTCCCACGAAGATCTTTAAGTCTGGCTGGGAAACCTTGATGAGTTTTTTCAATTCGTTCATGAGGTTGTCGTTCGAGTGGAGGCGTCCTGCAGTGTCTATGAGGACGATATCGATTCCCTTGGCTTTCGCGTGGGCGATCGCGTCGAATGCGACTGCTGCAGGGTCTGACTTGTAGTCCTGCTTGATGAGCTTTATCTTGAGCCTGTCTGCGTGTTCTTCGAGCTGCTGTATTGCCGCTGCGCGAAAGGTGTCTGCTGCGGCGATCACGCAGGAAAATCCGTTGTCCTGCAGGAGCTTTGCGACTTTTGCGAGCGTTGTTGTCTTTCCGCTTCCGTTGACGCCGATGAATGCGATGATGTAAGGCTTTTTCTTCTTGGCTTCTTTGAGTAGGTCGATCGCTTGGACGTCGAAGAGGCTTTTTATGCTTGTCTTGAGGGTGTCGAGAATGATGTCTTCGACTTTCTTTCGTGAGATTTTTTTCGTTGTGAGCTCTTTTCGAAGGTCTTCCTTTATTTTTTCTATGACTTCAAGAGCTACGTTGTTTTCGAGCATGACGACTTCTAAGTCCCAGAATATCTCCTCGAATTTCTTGTCGCTTATCTGGATTGTTGTGAAGGTCTCTGTGATTTTTTTGAGAAATGAGCTTTTTTGCGGTGTTTCTTCTAGTTCTTTTCCTTCTTCTGATTCTTTCTCTTCTTCAATTATTTGTGCTTCTTTCCTTTTTTCGAGTTCTTTTTCTGGCTTTTTCTTCTCTATAGGTTCTGGTTTTTCCTCTTTCTTCTTGAATATACGGGAAAGAAATCCTTTTTTCTTCTGTTCTTCTGCTTTTCTTGCTTCTTCTCGTTCCTGTTCTTCCTTCTCAGCCCTTTTCCGTTCTTCTTCTTTTCGATTTTCTTCCTGTTTCCTTTGCTCTTCTTTTCGTTTTTCCTGTTCTTTTCTTTGTCGTTCTTCTTGCCTCTTTTCTTCCAGTTCTTCTTTTCTTTTCTTTTCTTGTCTTTCTTCTTCTCTTTTTGCTTCTTCTTGTCTTTGCGCTTCTGTTTTTCGCTCTTCTTCCCGGAGTTTTTCCTCTTTTCTTCTGTCTTCTTCCCTTTTATTCCCTACTTCCTGCTTCTCCTCAGGGATGTGCTTCTGCTTTTCTTGTTTCTTCTCTTGTTCTTCTCGAAGTTTTTGTTCTTCTTTTTGTTTTCTTTCTTCTTCTAGTCTCTTTTCTTCGTGCTTCTTTTCTTCTTTTCTCTTTTGTTCTTCTCTCTTTTTTTCTTCTTCGCGCTTTTTTTTCTCTTCTTTCCTTTTTTGTTCCTCTTCTCTTTGTTGTTTTTCTCGTCTTTCCTTTTCTTCCCGTTCTTCCCCGAGTTTTTTCTCGTGTTCTTCTTTTCTGCAGCGCTCTTCTCCTTCTGCTTTTTTTCTTTCTACCAGTTTTTTTTCTTCTTCTCGTTCTTCTTTTCTTTTCTCTTCTTCCTTTTCCTCTTTTCTCTTGTCTTCTTTATGCTCTGGCTGTTCTACTTCAACCTCTTCTATCTCTGCTTCGTCTTCTACTTTCTTAGAAAAGACCTTGAGTGCGCCTTTCAGCTTGTCCTTGAAGAACTTAAACATTGTCTATCCTCGGGATGTCTTGTATTCTTCCTGAAGTTCGGTAACCCTTGTCAGGAGTTCCTGGAATTGTCCGAGTGCCTCTGTTTTGTATTTCTCGATCTCGTCTTTCTGGCTCGTGAGAAGCTTTCTCGTGTCTTCGACTGATTTCTCGACGACGGTGTCCGCGCCGACGTTGACCAGGAGTTTTTTGGCATGGGTTATTCTGCCTTTGATGAAGATACCATTTGTGATTGGCATGAATACCTCTTCGTCTCCTTTGAGCGTTTCGACATCTGTGAGCGCTTCAAGGACATGGGTCACTGCCTCGATTTGGCTGTCCATGTTCTGTAGGTATTGCTGCAATTGCTCGATCTGCTGGCTGAGAATCTGCAGTTCCATCATCTTTTCTTGGTCCATGTATGTCCTCCTATTCTATAAATCCGAAGACCCGGTCTGCGTGCACGATCTCAGGCCCTCCGGAGAGGTCTCCCATGATGAAGCCGGAATCGTTTAAAAGTATTCCTGATTTGATGTAGGGGTTTCCGAGGTTCACGCTTCCGTGGTCGCAATGCACTTTGAATTTCTTTGCGATGTATTTGATGTCTTCTTTTTCTGATTCGTAGTGGAGTAGGCATCCTTTCTGGTTCATGATGGCGACGCTTCCGACAGTCGTCACGCCAACGAGCTTTCGTCTTATATGTGACACGTCAAGCGCGTCTGCGATAACCTTCGCTTCCCGCTCTGTGTATTCTGGGCTGATGATTGCGAAGTTGTCATTTGCGAGGATGTTGTTTCCCAGGCAGGTCATTTTTGTCTTGACGAGCGTATATGGGATGCCAAGATCTTTTATTTTCTTGACCTCTTCTTCATAGGCGATGTCAGGGACGAGCAGTGTCCGTGAGTTTCCGACGAGAAAGACGCCAAGGAGGCTTGTTCCTGCGATTGTTATGACCTTGACCTCCTGCTTGAACACTTCTTTAAGGTCGGCGTGCAGGTGCTTTGGCACTTCTGGTCCGACGAGCAAGTACTTTGGTGTCGAATATCCGTACAGCCCGACGTTCGGGTTGCCATTGAATGAGGTGCGTAGGACGTGCATGTTTATAAAGGAGCCCTGGCCGGTTTTTAAAGCTTTGCAGGGAATGCAGTTATATGATGCATACTGATTTGATTATTTGATATGCGCCGTAGGTGGCGGTGCGACGGCCAAATCTTCGCCATGGTCGAAACCGTGCCGGTTTCTCTCGGGTTTTGGCATATGCCAAAACTTTGCTCGATTTGTCCTACCGACACTCCGACGGCGCAGAGGTACCGGGGGATGCAATGTGAATTGAAAATTCACATGCACATGCAAATCAGAGATTTGCATTGTGCCCCCTTCGGGGTGGTGCCTAAGACACGACGAACGAATGTGAGGAGTGTCTGTCTGCCGCCGTAGTCGTGGCGGATAAAAAGAAATAAGATAATACTCTTGATTGAGAAATTATTCCTTCTTCCTCTTCCAGAACGGCTTCTTGTCCTTTTGCAGGAGTTTTTCAAGGGAGATCTGGTCGACGATTTCCTGGATTTCCTTGAAGCGGACAGTGTGTTTCGTCTCTTCACCCCATCTCTTGAACATGTCGCCGACATCATGGAATTCCACATTGGACTCGATATTCTCCATTTCCTTGCCGATGGAGCCTGTCAGGGCTGCGGATTTTGTCGTCGAGAGCACTTGCGAGGGATACACGCTGCGATGCCCTGTCATGAGGAATGCGATGACGCAGGCGAGAGCAGCGTAGGGAGCGATTCCTGTACCGAAGAGTTCAAGCGCCATGATGCTTGCGGCAATGGGGGTATTGGTCGCACCGGCAAGGATTGCGACAAATCCTATCGCTGCAAAGACTCCTGTGTCAAGCCCGGACATCTGGCCGAACAGGCTTCCTGCAGCTGCGCCTATGAAGAAGAGTGGTGTGATTATGCCTCCACTCCCCCCAAAGGAGAGTGTGATGCCTGTGAATATGGCTTTCATGAGGAAGGCGTACCAGATGATATGTGCTCCTGAGAGTGCGGAGTCGATCGTGTCAAGGCCGAGTCCCAGGTACTGGGTGGAGACGGTGTGGGCGAGGATGACGAGGAGTATTCCGGCAAGGAATGCCTTGAGGGGTGTCCATATACGTACCTTATGAGATATCTTGTCAATATATTTGAAGAGATTGATGATGAGAAAAGCGACAAGGCCGAAGAAGACGCCTGCGATGATGACTTTCAGGAGAAATACCTGATTGAATTCTGGAATGGAGAAGATGATGCTGTGTAGGTGTTCTATGCCAAACATAGCAGCGACGTGATAGGCGACAATTCCTGCGATGAATGAGGGCAGGAGGACTTCGTAGAGGATGCTTCCGACAAAGAGGACTTCAACTCCGAAGATAGCACCAGCAATCGGTGTTCCAAAGACTGCCGAGAATCCTGCAGAGATGCCGCAGATGACAAGCTTCTTCCTGTCGATTTTTGTAAAGCGTAAAAAATTTGCGATCCACGAAGAAAGACCGCTTCCGATCTGCGCGCTCGGGCCTTCCTTTCCCGCGCTTCCTCCGGTCGCGATCGTGATGATTGTCGCAAGCACCTTGACTGGGACGACTTTGAGCTTGATCTCGCCAAAGCGCTTGTGCACTGCCTCGATGACTTTCTCTGTGCCGTGTCCTTCTGCGTCTTTTGCCAGGTATTTGACGAGAAGCGCGCTCACAAAAAGACCTAATGGCAGGACGAGGTAGTAGTAGGGATGTGCTTTTGCAGTTCCGATTCCCCAGGAGAGCAGTTTCAAGAAGCCAGCAGTGGAGAGTCCCACGACAATACCGATCATCCCTGCGAGAAGCACCCACTTGACGATGGAAACAAAGATGACAGTCTCCTCAGCCAGCTCTCTTTGCATGCGCATAGATTTTCTCGGAGAAGAGGTAGTATTAAAAGGTTACTCAGAGGCGTTCCAATCGGGCAAGGTATTTATCAAGTTTTTTTACGAATGCCGCCTTGTCTCCTTTTCCTGTTTGCCTGATATGCAAGGCATCGTGTACGATATGGTTCTTGTCAGTGATTGATTCTGTTAGGTGTTTCCAATGGTGGGGTGGCTTTCGTCCGAGGAAGCGCTCTTCATTTTCTGCAAGCCAGAAGACTTGTTTTGCAAGTTCAGAAAAAGCCATTTCTTGCCGTTCGTATGCTGGAAGGAAGATTGTGCGGAATGCCTTGATCATGCCTGTGAGATCTTCTTGTTCTGAGCGCAGGTGAAACTTGTCCTTGTCAAGGTTTTTACCAAAGATGAGTTTGTAATGGGCTATGTACTTTGAGAACCTGCTTGGCGCTGCAGAGTTCTTCTTTCGCAGATAACAACGCTTGCCTGTTTTCAGTTCCCAAAGGGAGCAGTCTGTGATTTGGATGTTCGGCTCGAACTTTTGCCTGTACTTCTTTTCAAGCTTCTTGAGTGTTGGTATATACTTTGAGGGTCTTGAGGATTGTGACGGTGTCAACATCGCTTTTGTCCGTCATTTCCCGCCTGACAAAGCTTCCTTTGGCATAGATTGCGATGATCTCGTCTTTTGGGATGTGTTTGAGGATGATTCTCTTTGCAGCCTGCAAGGAATGTATCCCCTTTTTTTCTAAGGGGCTCATGTTCTTCCAGGCTGTCCAGAATTGCCTCATACTAGATACATTGGTCTGGCCTGGATTTAAAGGTTGCGAAAAAAACCAAAACATTTAAATAGGCAGTAAGATTGTTCTTACATGGTGATATTCATGGATGTTGCAATAACCCGGATGAGTTCAAAAGGCCAGGTGGTCATACCTGCGGAAATGCGAGAAGGCCTGCAGGAAGGAGATAAGTTGATTGTGATACGGAACAATGACCAGATCATCATGAAGAAGTCAGATAAGCTGGATGTGAATTTTGAGGAAGACTTGCGCTTTGCCAAGAAGACCGATGATGCCTGGAAGAGAATCAAGGCAGGCAAAGGGCAGAAGATGGACTTTGATGACTTTATTGGTGAGATGAAAAAGTGGTAGAGGTCATTTTTGACGAATTATTTAAGCGAGATTTTAAGAGAATCAAGGACAAGGCAATAAAAGAGAGGATTATTGCACAGGTTTCTAAGATCAAAACAAATCCTGAGATAGGAAAGCCGATGAGATATAGCAGAAAAGGGACACGAGAGTTGTATATCTCACCATACCGCTTGTCTTATGCTCTTGAAGGGGAAATGGTGTACATTCTTGCTTTATATCATAAGGATGTACAATAGGATTTCTTGCAAAAACATTTATATAACGCCCATGTCATTCTAGAGATATTCGCGAGGGTAGCGAAGTCTGGAGAAGTAGTTTCGGACAATCAAACGCGCAGGACTTAAGACTGCCGACGGAGCGCAGCTAACTGCTGACAGAACGGTCAGCTGGCTGCAGAGCTCTGTTAGCTGTAAGTGATCCTGTCCCTTAGTGGGTCCGAGGGTTCAAATCCCTCCCCTCGCAGATTTATTACTTACTAGTGGTAACGATGACGGTTTTTTCAATTTCTCGTATTTAAGAAACGCTGAATGCAGGATTGGTTTGACGCATGGTTTGGTTTGAGTGTGATGTTGTTCATTTGCGACGAATTCAGAGAAAAATTTTCTGGATTATGCGAAAGAGTATTTGGAAAAAACAGAAAAAGTTTATAAACATAACGTGATTATCGATATTCAAGAGTAGTAACAATAATGGTGTTTTTATGGTTGGAAAAAATGTCTTGGTTACCGCAGCATTGCCTTATATAAACAATGTTCCACACATGGGACACATCGCAGGGTCTCACCTTCCCGCAGACATCTATTTCAGATATCGAAGATCAATCGGAGATAATGTCATACTTGTAGGGGGATCTGATGAGCATGGAACCCCTTCAGCACTTGCTGCAAAACAGCTAGGATTGCGACCACAAGAACTTGTTGATGCACTTCATGATGTTCACCGTCAAGTTTACGACAAACTGGGCATAAGTTACACTATCTATTCTCGAACTTCCTCGCCCGCCCATCATGATAACGTGAGAGAATTCTTCGAAACAGTCAGAAGTAACGGCTTCACTCACAACGAGCGAATAAGCATGTATTATTGTGAGCAGGATAGCATGTTTCTTCCAGATAGGTACGTTGTCGGAACCTGTCCGAAATGCGATTATACAGAGGCTAACGCGGATCAGTGCGAAAGCTGTACAACGATTATTCGTCCAAACGAGCTCATAGACCCCACCTGTAAGACTTGCGGGACCGCTCCTAGTGTTCGGGAGTCCGAGCATGTGTACATAGACCTTGACAGGTTGTCAGACCAACTTGATCAGTGGATAGATTCAAATAAAGGAGTGTGGCGACCTCAGGTATATCATGAAGCGAAGCGATGGATTGATGAGGGTCTAAGAAGCAGGTCAATAACGCGCGATATGGAATGGGGAATTAAGCTTCCACGGGATATATTGGAAGACAAAGTATTCTATGTATGGTTTGATGCTCCGATCGGTTATATCAGTTTCACGAAAGAGCTGGGCGAACAGGCATTTGAAACCTATTGGAAGGATCCATCATCGGAAATCGTCCACTTTCTCGGAAAGGACAACATTCCCTTTCACACTATTTTTTGGCCGGGTATGCTTCTCGCTCACGGCGACTTCAACCTACCTTCCAATGTGGTGGGCTATAATTATCTGAATTTTGAAGGAAAAAAGTTCTCAAAAAGTAAAGGCGTGGGCGTTTTTTGCTACAATCTTTTGAATTCTGATGTCGATATTGATGTGCTTAGATCATACCTGACTGCCGTTCTTCCCGAGACAAGGGATAGCGACTTTAATTGGGAGCAGTTCCAAACGATAACGAACAGCGAACTCATTGGTAAGCTCGGAAACTTTTTTAATAGAACGGTCAGCCTTGTGCAGAGAAACTTCGACGGAAATCTGCAAAGGGATGGTGTGAGTGGTCTTGATGAGAATGATGCTCGCCTCATGGATGCAATCAGAGATAAACCAGGCGTGATTGGGAACTTGTTCGCAGGTACGAATTTCCGTGACGCTTATCGAGCCGTCCTCCAGTTTGCGTCTGAGGGAAACTTATACTTTGACCGAACCGCTCCCTGGAATGCTATTAAGCGAGGGGACATGGAGACTGCAAGAAAGTCCCTTTATCTTGCTTTGAATTTGTGCAAGTCATTGGCCATTGTTGCTAGTCCAATCCTGCCTTCAAGCATGCAGCGTTTCTGGACAGACCAGCTTCACCTTGAAGGTTCACCAGGGCAGACGGGTAGCTGGTTCAGGGCATCCCGCGTTGATTTTCCATATAATCACGTTCTTGGAGAGGCAAATCCTCTTTACGGCAAGATTGATCAAGCAGAGCTTGACCGGCTGCGAAGCCAGCTCTCGAAGGCTCACTCACTTGAGGTAATAGTTCGGGGATGATTGCGTATGCACAAAGACGAAATATATGAGCGGATAAGAAGTTTTTTTCCGCTTGAAGGGAATAAAAACCTTGTTCATCTTCTCGAACAGTCTTTAACACGAGTGGATGAGATGAAAGGAAAAGAAGATGCCGCTCGCATCCCTTCCTCGGGGAAACAATCTGATTTTCAAGAACTCGTCCGTAAGTACTCGGTTTTATCATCTTTTGGGAGACCTTCTGAAGAGGTTCTGGACAGAATTGTTGGTGACTTGTTCGGGGGCGTTCCGCGATGGAACAGCCCGAACTTGCAGTACAATGTCGGTACTGGCGTCAATTCGGTGGCATTGGCTGTTTACGCTCTTGCCATGTCCGAGAACATTTATGCCATCAATGACGGGCTTGCAGGAAACTCTCTTGTGGCAGAGGATGCTGTTTCGAATCTCCTTGGTCAGCTTGCTGGAACGGGGACTCAGCCGAGAGGCGTTTTCACTTTTGGGGGGACGAGCACGAATCTGTACGCGAAGAAAATAGGTCTTAAAAAGGCTGCTCCTCAGTCGTCTAGACAAGGCATTCCACATGGCGCAAGGGTCGTGTTCACGCGAGACTGTCACTTTTCTCATGAGGTTTCTGCTGATTGGTTGGGTATTGGAAATGATAATGCTATAATCATCGAGCCAGGTTGTGACCGCAGGAGCGACCTTTTGGATGCGGAAGAAAAGATGCGTCAGGCTCTTAGTCGGGGAGACCTCATAACGTCCATCGCTCTTAATGGGGGGACGACGTATAATCACATCGTTGATGATATCGGAGCATTCGTGGAGTTGCGTGATCGCCTTGTTCAAGACTACTCACTCAAGTACACTCCGCATCTTCACGTTGACTCTGTTATTGGTTGGTGCTGGCTTGTGTTCAGGGATTATGATTTTGAGGCAAATACGCTCGGCGTGAATGGTGATGCATTGGAATTGATTCGAAAACAATTTTTGCGTGTGAGTCAGATTGGGATGGCTGATTCGTGGTCTGTTGACTTCCATAAAGGTGTTGGGGCTTGTCCTGTGGACTGTAGTGTGTTCATGCTGAATGACGGGCGAGACATCAGGTACATATCGAAGAAGGGTGACATTCCCACCCACCACGTCGCTCCCGAGTTCAGTTTTTCTCAGCCAGTAGACTATACACTGGAGACAACTAGACCAATTGGTCCAGCACTCGCGGCCCTTGCGACTTTCCAAACTCTAGGATTGGACGGTTACAGAAGAAATCTTGCCAACCTTGTGGAGAACACAATTGTCATGAGGGACTTGTTGAGACCGGAGCGTGATTTTCAGATATGTTTTGAGGATGCCTCTATAGGATTCGTGACTATGTTAAGGTTGTATCCTCCCGATATGGTTTGTGATGGTCGAAGGGATACTGAGTTATACTCGAATTCGTTGGATACGGTCGTGTTTAGCAAGGATGTGAATGCGTACATGAAATCATTTTTTTCGTGGGATCGGGATAAGAGAATGAGGTTGGGTGTCGGGGTTGAGTACTCTTTCAGCTCGGACTTTATAACACTGTCAAATGGTGCCGGTATTGCGGGGGTGAAGCTTTACCCTGTGTCACCTCACTTTAACTCTGAATACGCGACTGTGGCGGTTAAGACGATTCTTGAGCAAAAAAGATTGTTTGATCAGACTGTTTGGAAAAAATGATGCAGAACCATGATAGGATACTGAACGTGATGGAGTACTCACAACAGGTCACGAGTCTTGGCCGATTTATCCTGTATGGTTGCTCACCAATTGACATGCACTTAGGATGGGCTTTCAATGACATCGACATCGCATTCAAAGGAGTTGACTGGGACAAAATACGTGGGTTAAATCATCGGTTTGCCGAGCAGGGTTTTCAGGTTGTTGAGGCTGGGCGGGATTACCGTATACAGAACGGGCGTGTACCGGTAGTCTTGGTCTATGCAAAAAACGACCAAACTTTTTTAGATGTCTGTTTTATGGAAGACCCTTCTTTGGTCGGTCTTTTTAACGTCGAGTCGCTGTACTGGAGGTATCCTCAAGGTGACTGTGTTGACCGATTTAACGCGCTTGGAGGCCTAGCCTCGAAAAAGATTGTTCCTGTTCGAACGCTTGATTCTGAGAATCCGCTTTATTTCCTCTCTCGGTATGTTCGCCTTTGCTCAAAGTATGACATTTCAATGGTGGGAAGTCTGGAGGGAGCTGATTTTGTCGGATCTCTCAAGAATCATTTGAGAGGTATAAACTATGATGATTATCCTGGTCCATTCTCGTCTGCGTTGTCTTCCATGCTTAAAGCCATCCTTCAAGCTCGAGATCGGAGCGGTTTTATCGATGAACTGGTGGAGACAGGGATTATTCACGCATTGATTCCTGAGGTGGGTTCGGGTTTGGTGGCGGCGGATCCTGTTGCTCTTGGCGAGGCAAAAGACCGTGACAGTCTTGTTGATGTCATCAGGTTAGGTTTAGGATCAGAAGAAAGCGGAGTGTTATCCAGAAAGCTCGAATGCTTGGACAGTCGGACATGGGAGAAATGAATGCAAAGCAATCTCCTAAAGGTGGGACGTAACTTGTCACTTGCAATTATCGTTTCGGCTTTGAACGAAGAGAAATCAATTCGAGATACGCTTCTTTCACTCGAAGTGCAGGATAGACTTGATTCGAGAGCAATTAGTCGGTCAGATTACTGCATCATTGTAGTGGATAATGGGAGTGAGGACAGCACTCTTCGTCTTGTTGAAGGATTTGCCAAGTCAAGCAGTGTTCCTGTGGAGATAGTCAGGGAGTCAACGAAGGGTATTGTTTCTGCACGGCTGGCAGGGGTTAGGTATGCAGAGAGTAAGATGAAAGAGCGGGTTAAATATATCGCTTTTTGCGATGCAGACGTTATCGCCCCTTCGAACTGGGTTAGTTCAATGCTATCGCGTTTCGAATCTTCATCTGTCGATGTGCTGTCATACACGGGAACATTTCCTCACCGATTCTGGAAAGAGGTGCCTAATCTTGTACGTCGATACGTTTCCGAAGTTGGCACTCTCTTTTTTCCTGCTCAAACGATTAAAGAATTTGATCTGGAAGGAAAAAATGTCGTGTTTACCGATGATGTTTATTCAAGATTCGTTCGACCTCCAAGTGGGGGATTTTATGCAATACGTAAGGATGCGTATGATTATACGGGGGGGTATAAGCGTGAGTTCACAAGTTCAGGAAAGGAAGTTGACGGTCCAACCTGGAGAATGTATGCTGAACTGATGCGGCAAGGTGCGCGACTCGAGTTCGTTCCGGAGGTGGTGTTGGAAAATAGTGAACGAAGGCTGCTTGGAGATCCGGAACGCTTTTTTGGAATACAAACTTACGACCAGCTTGGCGACCTCTCCCAGAACCTTCGTGAAACAGGAAAAGGTCTTTACTCACGAGTTGACTTGCTTGCTGACTCAATAGATTTCGAACCAGTGAGACAATTTGTGATAGAGTATTATATTCTTTTTCCTTGTGTCACCAACCCCAGTTTGATTGGTCAGAACCAACAACTCTTCGGAGACTTTGAAATTCCGTTTTACTTAGATATTTCTAACTGGAGAAAAACCAATATGGAACCGACTGGTCAGGCGATATACGCATTCTGTGATCAAATGGCACAAAAATATGGACATGAATTAATATCTCGGATTAAGACCGCTAAAGGGATTTTGGAGGAATTGTAATTTGGCTGTTCGGAAGGATTTTCAACTTCATTCTAAAGCGTCTGACGGAGTGTGGAGACCGTCAAGAGTCGTTTTGGAGGCAAAGAAATGTGGATTGGAAACAATCGCTCTTACAGATCATAATACTACTTTTGGCCTTAATGAGGCATTTGAGACAGGAAAGAATGTTGGTGTTGAGGTAGTTTCGGGAATAGAAATTTCGGTCTTAGATTTTGTGGAAGGTGTAGCTGTTGATGACTTTGAACTATTAGGATTGTACTTTAATCAGGAAAAGATGGCAGGATTTGTTCATGAACTTGCAGGCTATCGGCGTACCGCCCTCCAAAAACGGGTTGATGCATTGAATGCATACTTCAACTCCTCTCATTTCGGACTGGAAGATAGTTTCAAAAAGTATCCCTTACTTTCACCCCATGAGGTTTCAGTTGATGATGTCATAATTTGGAAGAGTCGTCGTTGCCATTATGTGCATTCTGACCCCATCATACTCGATTTTGACTTTGTTATGTTCCTCTTCAGTACATTCAATCCTGCGTTGGATGTTGCGAGGAGATATTTGTCCGGAGAGAAAGGAATCATAGATGAAGTTAGATCTGAATATCCCTTTTTATTCCGAATTCCGCAAGAGAGGAAGTCATTTGAACGTGTTATATCTGAGATTCATCATGCTGGCGGTATCGCAGTCATCGCTCATCCCGGTCGTTCTCGGTTTTATGATTCCGGATTGCTCGTGAAGTCTTGGAATAATCCAGACGGATCACAAGAACGCGGTATTAGTCCGAGTCTCTTTGTTAGTAATCTTCAAGCTAAAGGCCTTGATGGAATAGAACTTTATCACTATCATGGAAACTGCAGCGTCACAGTTGAGGAAGAGATTAGGATGAATGAATATTTTAATGGAGTTGCGGATCAACTTAGCCTCCGAATCACATATGGTTCAGACTGTCATGGACCAAGAGGTAGGCTGCCACTCATAGGGAGGTTTGGTCAACCATGAAGATGCATACGGATGAAACACGAGTTAATGATGAAAAAATTCTGAATAAGACGATGGAACGAGATGATCTGGATACCGAACATGCTCGTCGGATAATTGATGACCTAAACTGCTTGATTCTGTCTATGAAGGAGAAGAGTCTTGTTATGTCTAATTGGTACGGATACATAACTGATGACCCTGAAGCTGAGAGTCATGAAGGAGTCGGTGTTCCTAACAGGGGGCAAAACTATTTGCCCATTGATGGTGCTGCGGATGATGGTCGTTTTCCTTGGTACCTTTATTGGGAAATCGTCTCGGTCATGACTGGTGAACCTCAGTTGAAACGGAATGATGTTGTTCTTGATGCTGGAGGAACATCCTCTTTGTTCAGCTGTTATCTTTCATCTTTAGGTTTGGATGTTCACTCGATTGATCTCAATCAAGATATAATTGTAATTGGTGATCAGCTTGCCAGCGGTATGGGCTGGAATATGACTTCTCGTCAGATGGATATGCGTAAGCTTGATTATCCCGATGACTTTTTTGATCATGCGTTTTCGGTATGTGTGTTTGAACATCTTGATTACCAGGTTAAGCAGGATGCTTTGAAAGAAATTAGTCGTGTCCTTAAGCCAGGAGGTGTCCTTAGAGTCACTTTTGACTATAAGAATCCTGCACCGGATGTGCACGGAAAGGGACCGGATAGTGGATTAGAAAATGCCTTGAGAAATGAAGCAGATATCCGACGATCTTTCCTGAATACTGATAAATTCGGGCTTCTTGGAAATCAGACATTTCACGATAATGGCAAAACGTATCTGGTGAACCACAGATTAGGTAATCAACCGTACACGTTTGGAGTACTTCATTTGGTTAATGTAAAATGATCGTGTCGAAGAGGAACGAGTGAGACTTGGTTCATTTTATGGATTTGAGTATGCTTACAGGGAGCAGGGGTGTGACGAGTATCAGCTTCGGCAGAATCCTGCGGCATTATTGATTCCTGAATTCGAGTCGAGTATTGATGACGTCATCATAGATGTTGGAGCGCACATTGGCTCATTTTCCATTCCTGCATCTCGACTAGTTCCGCAGGGTAGAGTTCATGCTCTTGAACCATGCAATTCCTCATTTTTATATCTAACAAAAAACATCGCCATGAACAGCATTCCTAATGTGATTCCTTATCAGTTAGCTTTATCTGATAAAAAATCAAGGATGAGATTGAATTACTATCCGGACGATACTGAGTTCGGAGACCAAAATTGGGGGAACACACTCACCAAAGAGTTTGATGAGGGAGAAGAGGTCCAGACAGACACGCTTCCAAATTTCCTCAAAGATCAAATGATTACGGATTGCGCATTCATGAAACTGAATTGTGAAGGGTCAGAATTCGAAATACTGCTAGGAACCCCAACAGAGTATTTACGGAAAACCGACCTTTATTTGGTATTATATCATCTAGACTTAAATGAACACCACACGGTTGATGAGCTCATTTGGCACTTCGAAAGTAATGGATTTAAGACACAGATGAGAAACAAAGAGCAAAAACGGGGTTGGTTGATTGCTAAGAAGACTTGATGATGTGTGGCTTATTTTAACAAAATTATGGAAATGTTTTTATGTAGAGCCGTAAACAGGTGATGCATGCACATTGGTTTCGCAATCCTCTTAAGTGAGGAAGCCGAGAATTACGCTCGAGAGGTCGAGCTAGAATTGTGTTCACGATTTGGTGTGTGCTGGGGGTTGCGACAGCCACCTCACATCACAGTAAAGCCCCCATTTGAGACCGTATCCTTGGAACCGTTCGTGGCTTACTTGACGGATCTGGCTACAGATGTTCGACCTTTTTCAGTTGAGATTCAAGGGTTTGGCAAGTTCACGGATCCCGGTGTCATCTTCCTCGATGTCAAATCAAACCCGCATCTGAAGGGACTTCAAGAAAGGATTCGGGACGATCTGGGGAAAAAATTCGGAATCCAACCGAAAGCAATCGAAGGTGCTCAGTGGAAATTCCATTCCAGTGTCGCCCTTACTGACTTATCACATGATAAACTAGTGACAGTTTGGAATTCGATATCTAAACGGAAGCCACACTTTGAATTTACTGCTTGTACTCTGGCAATTTTTTATTATTTGGGAGAAGACGTTGGCTGGATTATCATTCGCAAAATCCAATTAGGAAAAAAATGAACTTTCGACTACAATTTCACTTGTTGCTCGTTGGGAACGCTTAATTGGTGCAGGGAAGGACACTTTTCCTGGTCATACATTTGTGATACAATCCTTTTAACCTTCATAGCGTTATTTCATTTTATGGGGGTTGAAAGCCATGAATCGTGAAGATTTTACAGATGAAGAGTGGAACAATTTAAGAAACGCAGTCAAGCTGTACTTACAGGAGCATGGAGAAGTGGCTTGATGTCCGAGTTTTTCTCACTATTGTTGGTACTTCTAGATCTAAAATTGATAATCGAATAATATTTTAACTTGTTCTATTTTGTTGGAGGTGATGGGCACGTTTTGGCTGCGTCGCATTAAACCTTGGGTTGTTTGCGCTCCCCTCGCAGGTATTTTGGTTTTTTGTGGGGTTCGAGGGTTGTTTGCGGATGCGTTAGCAGGTGCAAACTCGAGCAAAATGCGTTTGCATTTTGCGTGGACAAATCCCTCCCCTCGCAGTTTTTTTCCGGTGTGTGTCGGAAGTCTATTGCTTTTTTTCTGGTAAAGCTTATTAAATGTATTATCTTGTTTGTTTTATGCGTGGGAAATCATTGCAGAAACAGGTATTCAGCGGTTGTGCGAGCTTAAGCTTATTGTTGTGTTTGAGTTGGTGGAGCCGGATTGGAGTGTGGTTGTTGAAGTGCATGGTTTTCCTAAGAAAATGAAATAAATGTGAGGTGATGCGTTATGGGTACGTATGCGGCTGTTTTGAGTATTTATGGTGAAGGTATGGTATCTTATGATGCGTGTGTGATTGTGTATGATGCTTTTGATATGAGGCAGGCGCGAAGGATTCCTTTGGCGTATGTTGAGCGTATGCGTGAGAAGACTGGGTGGTCTAATGTGGGTGTTGGTGATATTGTTCAGATTGGTTTTACGAGAAAACTTATTGGCGAGTGTCTTTCTCCTTCGTATGAGAAGGATCATTTTAAGAGGGTGGATAAGTTGGATGCGATGGTAGAATCTGCGAGTGTGCGGACTTTGGATGAGCTTGTTTTTCCTGAGGATGCTTTTTTCGCACGTCCTATCATCCCTCCTCCTGGTGTGTCGTCTGCTCTTAAAAAATTGATTTCCGAGCAGATGCAGTGCTGAGTTTTTTGTTTCCGACGTGGGGGCTTATGTAGTGTGTGTAGACTGGAATGTTGTTGATGGTGAATATATCGTAGGATTTGGCGATGGTTTTTGGATTGCCTTGATAGATGATTTCAGCTAATTTCCAGGGGGTCATATGTGCAAGTTGTATTTCTCCTTTTGGCGGATATGTTTCTCTTGTTATCTGGTTGACTGCTTCTATTGCTTTAGTAAGTCCTTGTAGTGTTTTTGTGAGATCTGTTGTGAGTCTCATTTCTGCTTCTTCTTTGTTTTCTGGTATTGCTTTTTGTGGAATCTTTGTTTCTGCTCTGAGTTGCATCCATCCTTGCTGGTACAAATCTTTTTCTCTTCTTGTTCCGAAGATTTTCCATGATTTTGGCGGTTTTTGCAATTGCGTTCTCGTGTTCTCGATTTGTGGAATATTATCTTTTTCTTTGTCTTCTGGTGTGATGATGTATGGTGAATCGTATCTAGCATTAATTGAATAGGTGTATCCATTGCTGAGAAGGTCGAGGCGTAGTTCTTTTATCAGGCCGGATTGCAAGGTGTAGTTGGGAATGTTTACCCATGCTTTATTTCCGTTGTGTAGTTCATGTTCTTCTCTCTTCACGAATGCAAGTGTTACTGGTTCTATTCGTGTTCTTCTTTCTGAAGTATTGAGGAAGATGAAGTGTGGATTCTGCAGTGCGATGGTGATGTAGTCTGATAGTGTTTGGTTTGATTGGTTGTTTTCCATAAACACTGTCACTTTTGAGTAGTATTTAAAGTTTGTATTGCTTTTGTATTGCTGTTTTTAGAAAACATGGTAGATTATCTTCCGAGGTTTGTTCATATTTGGTTTTTATCTTCTGGGTTCTGTTTTGGGTGGGATCTTCATTTTTTCATGTATGGGCTGAATCTATATAAGAATTATATAATTATAAGGTGTTATATATATTATAAGGAAAAGGTATATATACTATTGTTGCTATTCAAGAGTAGTAAATTTAGTAATTGTGTGGTTTCCGTATGAAAAAAATTGTTGAGTGCAAGGTAGGAGGTGTGTATGCCGAAAAACCGAGTGATAATGATAAGAGTGACGAATACGCAGTATGAGAGGATTGTCAATAATGCCCTTGCGAAAGGGTATAAGACAATCTCGGACTATGTGAGGAATAGTATTCTCGGGTTTGACCTTTTGACTGAGACGAAGATCCAGAAGATGTTTGAGGTGATTGTTGAGAATAAGGAGAAGATTCGTGAAGTTATTGAAAGGTCATCTCAGGAGCTTGCTGAAGTGTAAATACAAATGCAATACAATATTTATAAAATGTTTCACAATGTAATTTAATTCAGTGAAATGAATGACAAAGATATTTAAATCACGATTGTATTCACTATAACATGAATCCGAAATCCGATTTGGAATATGTGCTTGAGATAATCGAGGCGTTAAGAGGGAAAACTGTAATTGATGCCGTGACTATACGTGACGAATCTGGGAAAGAAATGACCACATATTTCGATAACACATTCTTAAACTATGTTCTTTGGAATTATCATGAGCAAATAGACATAACTCAATTCCCGCAAGTAATAACAATCCAAGCACACCACTTGTTTGGAAATCCGAATGATCAATTTAGTATTTCCGCTCAGCCAAAAAAGCTCACATTTCTTAATAAAAGACGCATTGAAGAAACGTTATATCTCGATTTAACAAGATACTGCGATCACAATAATATTGTAACCGAGGTCATTGAGTAATGGATAAAGACAAATGGCTTCATACCCGTAGTCAAGAAACAGGTGAGTTGAGCTATATATCTGTGGCAATATTGGGGCTTTGTAATCTTGATTGCGAATTTTGCTATGTTGGAGGATCAAGAGAAGGGATCTGGCAAGTGAAAGAACTGATCAACATAATCAATGAAGTAAGAGATTTCGGACTCCAAAAGATTGAACTGACTGGTGGAGAACCATTACTGTATCCAGAACTTCCGAGATTATTGGAATATCTAACAGGTGTCCATCTCGACATATTGACCGTGACCAATGGTACGGTCATTGACGAAGAAAACTCTGAACTTTTTGCACGCCATAAGGTAACTATTGGAGTGAGTTTAGAGTCAATCGATGAAAAAATAAGCGACGAAATGGCGAATGTAAAGGGATCGCACAAACAACGTTTACAAGGGATCGAGTTGCTAAAACGAGCTGGATATGGTCAACCAGAAGGGTTGCCATTCTATGCGATAATGGCAACTCTAAAAAAGAACCTTCCAACTTATATAGAAACCTGGAAATGGGCTAAAGAGCAGGGAATGGTCCCCATTATTGATCGAAGCATACCGAGCTCTAGATGCAAGATAGATTCGATAATCACTGGTTCTGAGCTTCGAACATTGCTTGATCAGATAGGCGAAATCGAGGGAGAATACCAAAGAATGCCATTCATCCACAATGAAGGATGTAACAGAACGAGTACTGGAGTTCATATTGACATAGATGGTTCTGTCTATCCTTGCTCCGGTGTTCCACTCTACCTTGGAAATGCCAAAACAGACGGCCTTACAAGAATTTGGACTGAATCTGTCGAATTGGATGTTTGCAGGCAAATTGAAAAATACATTAAGGAACCTTGTCAGACCTGCGAGGAACATAGTAGTTGTTCTGGATGCAGGGGAATTGCATATGCAGTGACAGGCGATATCACGGCAGGAGATCCTTTGTGCTGGAAAAATAAAGATGGATTTAGCGATTAATCTTACCCGGACGTGCAATAAGATTTGCCCTTGGTGTTACTTGACGTTAGATGGCAGAGAAATATCTGTCGAAGATGTCGAGGCTGCTGTTGAAAAAAATCCAGATGCTGAAAGTGTGACTCTGACAGGAGGAGAAGGTCTCCTTCACCCAAGATTTTTTGAGATATTGGATATCGTAAAGGATCGCAGGCGGATAAACCTGCTGACCAATGGTATACGATTGGATGGTGCTACACTTGAAAAATTGGTTGCATATCCCATTGAAATTTATGCTAGCTATAACGTTTTAGATGAAAAAATCGAGAATAACCTGCAATCAGCTCATGACCGAGGACTACCTGTAAACATCCAACATGTCCTTTTTTACGAATCGTTGCATATCTTGGATAGGATCTGCGAACAGTTGTGGTTTGCTGAGAAATTGCTCTTATTGTATCCATCGGACATCACCAAAGGGAATGTAAATATGTATTCTCCTGAGGAATGGTTTGGATTGCTCGATGCATCCTTGAGGAAAGTTTCTGACATTAAAACCTATTTTGAAATGGCATTTGTTCCAAGATCCTCACGGCAAGGGATACATTCTCCTTGTAATGCTGGAAAAGACGTATTCATTGACGTCGATGGGAAAGCATATCCTTGCTGTCTGCTCACTGAAATAGTGAAAGGAGACGATGAGTTACGGCCTATGCCCTATACTGCTGCACAGTGCAATTGGCTAAGGATGAATGCAATGCCGACAGAATCCGAGTACATACGAATCTGTCCATTGGAATTTACAGACAGGTTTGATGGAGTATTAAGACCTCCAGCAAGATTAGGAGAATACGATGAGTGATCAACATTTTTATGTAGAGAACGCTAGGCTGATGAGCCAAGGATTATCAAATATAGGTGTGCTTGGAGATGAAATAAGAATATTTGGGAATGAAAGAATAGAAGAACTGGCAGGAAAACTCGTAGGTTATGGAATTCATCAAACTACAAGAGACGATAGTGATAGGTTATTGGGTTATTGTAAGAGTCCTAATCCATTTATAAGAAAGGCAGCCTACATGGGACTTATGTTTGCTGGCCTGCTAGGAAAGAATGATCGGGCCACGGAATACATATTGCATGGGTTCAAAGACGATGATATTGACGTGAAAAAAGCAGCCATCATCGCATATGGTCTCGCAAATTTTCGAAGAGGGAATGGTCATACAAAAAGATTGTTGGATAGTGCGATTAATGATGACCATTGGAAAATTCGCTCGTCAGCTGGACTTGCTTATTCTTTTGCATTTTTTAGCAACCCAGAACATTATGAGATGATGTTATCGATATTGATTGGAGAATCAAGTCCTTATGTAAAAGTGAGCAGCAGTTGGTACATCAGTACTGCTTTTGCAGAGACTAGGCAAGGATTGACAGAATACGAAAAATTGCTTAAATGGTCTGGAGATGGAAATAGCTTTTTCAGAGATATGGGGTGCTTGGGACTTGGTATATCATTTCTTGGATCGAATGATGCAGCGATATCCTCTTTGCTCGAAGAAAGGATAATGGAAGATACCCATCCCTATGTTCGTGAGAGTGCATATTTCGGATTGGCCTTGAATAGTATTCAATCATCTTCCCCGCGTGTAAATGCCATTCTCGAATCTGGACTGCATGACGAATCAAAAGTGGTACGCAGTGGAGCGGCTCTCAGCCTAGGCCTGCTGCATATGGGGAATAGATCCATGACTACACGAGCCGTAAATTTTGCAGATCCAAGCGTGCAATGGGGTCTTGGTGTCAGTAGAGGCTTGGATGATTCCGATTCAGGCCTGGACGGCTGCCTTGATGATTTTGTGAGATGGGGGTTTTATCTTGGAAACTGCTTTAGGCAGCCAATCAAGGATTCTGCCATCGAAGAGAGTTCCGTTGCGCTATTCCAAAATCCGATTAATTTGGGATTACGAGGTTCGAACATAGCACGAGAGCATCAGACGGCGTTTAAGCTCATATATCCTGGGATTCATCATCTTTTGGTTTATGATTCATTCTGGTGGGGTCTCCTTGTCTTGTCTTATGCAGGAGCAGCTCTTTATCCTAAGGAGGGGGGAATGTGATGACAACAGATAGATCTGCGTTCATTGCAGCGCCATTTGCGAGTTATATGAACCCTGAAACAAGCCAGGTACATGATGAGAAGAAGAGAAATCTCGAAGACCTGATTAAGGTTGTCCAAGATTGTGGCTACCAAGTCAGAAATGCGCATTATAGGGAAGAATGGGGTGCCAAATGGATGGATCCAGAAATTTGCACCCCTCTTGATTATGAAGATATCAAGGCATCACTGGTATTAATAGCAATACCTGGAAATCCTGCCTCTGGAGGCGTCCATATCGAATTAGGCTGGGCTTCGGCATTGAACAAAAGAATCATCCTGCTTCTTGAGAATAACAAACACTATAGCAATCTCGTAGAAGGACTAGGAACGGTCACCAATGTTTCGTACATTTGGTTTGATGATTTTCATGACGGTTTAAGCAAATTATATGCTCGGCTGTCAAGAATCGATGGAAGTTGATATGCATGAAAGAGTCTAAGAATTTGGCATACGAGAGAAGCATTGAATTAGCAGGAGCAGGATTATTGCATCCTGTATTGACTTGCGTGAGGTTGACAAGAGATTGTGATATCCGCTGTGATTATTGTTCGGAATTATTCGTACCAAGCGGGAAGGATCTCGGATTTGAGGCATGGAAAAAAATTGCGGATATCGTGTATGCACTAGGCAACCGTGACTTTGTCTTGACTGGTGGGGAGCCTATGTTAATGGAGTTCGTTATAGATCTTGTTGAATATGCTGCCTCCCGGGATTCTTTCGTATCTTTGGCTACGAATGGCAGATTGCTGACTGCAGAAAATCTTGCAGAATTAGATGATGCGGGTCTTGATTATTTAGGCATATCTGTAGATTATTTTGATGATGCAAAGACTTGGGGGAAGAACCTAACACCTGAATTGAGGAACACTCTAGAACATATCGCAGGATCAACTTATCAATTTCAGACTCAGGTCGCCACTGTCGTATCAAATGATAATTTGTTATCGTTGCCTAATATGGTCGGTTATTTCTCTTCATTGGGAATGCCCACGAGACTGATGCTAATGATGACGAATAAATATAATGCTGAGGCAGTCAAGATGTTGGAAATAGAAAAAGACAGTGGTCCGATCAAGGAAGTTATTGATGAATTATTGGATCTTAAAAGGAATGGTGCTCTTATTATTGATGACGAATTCACCTTGGAGCGTATAGAGCAGTTCCAATCTGGTGAAAAACCCTATCATTGTAAAGGTGGCCAATTTGATCTTTCCATTAATAATGATGGACGTCTCGTCGCATGCCCTGATGGCATAATAACCAATACGAACATTTTTTCGATTGACTCTTTGAACGCTTACCAGAATTTTATCGAAGAGTGTGCCAGCTTACTTGCCGATTGTCCTGGTTGCTTATGGTCGCATAAGCAAAGATTGGAAGATGCCATTAAATCTCATATAAAAGAGGTGAGTTCATGAAAGACATAATAATAAAAAACGGAACCATCATTACCCAAAACGGGGAAAGGAGCGTCATCAAGGGAGACATCTGGATTAAAGAAGGGATTATTAAGGAAGTTGGAACAAATATTCTTCCCGATACTGCCACTGTGATTGATGCCAAGGATAAGCTGGTCTTGCCCGGCCTTATCAATTGTCATGTACATTCAGACTCGTATCTCTATAAAGGACTGGGAGACAACCTCAGGCTTTTTGAGCAATTCAATTCTCCGCTGCTGCAGAAAATCTGGAGCAAGCTGTCATTGCAGGATTTCTACTATTGTGCGCTAGGTACCTACTGCGAATGCCTGAAGAATGGAATCACATTTGTCGTAGATGTTCCTGATTCTCAATATTATGTGAGAGAATTAATCCGTGCGATGAAACTGACAAAAATCCGTGGTGCAATATGCAGCAATGACTATAGGAAGGATGGTAGACTAACCAATGAAGAATTTATAGAACTGGCTAAAAAAGCCCGAATAATGCCTCTCATACAAGTTCCAAATGAAGAATCAATCAACGAAGAAATTCTTTCTGAATTGGAATCCTATGATTCCTACATAAAGCAAGGTCATATAGCTGAATGTAGGGAACGGGTCGGAATAATAAATAAAAATTTCGATGCAACCCTTTTGGAACTGTTAGATAGACACAATTTTGTCAATGAACGGTTGCAGATAGTGCATGGGAACCAGCTTACCTCGGAAGAGATCGAGCTCATAAGAAAGAAAGGCGCTTCGGTAATAGCGACTCCTTGTGCAGAACTCAAGATCAATGATGGAATGTATAAGATAAAGACACTCATAGATAAAAATATCACCATCGGCCTCGGAACCGACGGAAGTATTTGGAATAATTCAAATGACATTTTCAATGAAATGAAGGTTTTAGCCCTCAGTCAATTCGGAACTTATGGTGTGAAGGCAATAACTGCACAGGAAATTCTCGATATGGCAACTATCAATGCCGCTAGATGTTTTGGAATCGGCAACAAATTAGGAAGCATAGAGGTCGGCAAGATGGGAGACATAATCCTGTTGGATATCGGATTCGGACTCTCACCAGTGCTTTGCGAGCCTAGCAATGTGGTCTCTAATGTGGTTTATTGCGCCAGAGGATCCGATGTCACTCATGTCATCATCCGAGGAGAATTGGTAATCAAGAACGGGAGATTCGTGCACCTTGACGAAGATAAAATTCGTTCGGAGATTCAAGATCAAGCCGAAAAGCTGGTAGAATGAACATGGTAAAAATAGGAGTCTTGGGAGGGATAGGACCTGAGTCGTCTGCCAGATATTATCTGAAATTTATCGAGAGGCTGCAAGATTCCGGATATATCAGAAGCAACCAGGATTATCCTCAAATCATCATCAATAGCATTCCAGCTCCAGATATCACCTCCAAATCTTCAGATCAAGAAGACATGCAACAATACATACGAGGTCTGGAAGAGTTGAATGTCCACCAGCCAGACTTCATTGCGATCGTGTGCAATTCCGCGTATGTGTACTCTGAAGAATTAAGGAAGCATTCTACGGCAAGAATTCTTGATTTGGGAAATGCAGTTAGGAATAGGATATTTGTGTCCAACCGAAAAAAGGTTGGAATACTTGGGACTCCAAACACCGTATTGAATCACCTATATAGGGTTGACGGGATTGAGTACGTCAATCCCACTTCGGAAGAGCTCGCGGTCTTGAGTGGTGCGATACTTAATTTTAATAACGGAATCCGTAAGGAAGAACAAGCAAGAAAAGTCATGGAAGTCGCAAGCGGTTGTATTGGACGAGGGGCGGAGCTCATCGTTTATGCCTGCACTGAGATTTCATTGATGCTCAGCAACAAAATCTACCCGCATCTCGATACATTAGATGTTTTGGTCGATTTAACGTTTGAAAATTATTCCGCTTCAAAAGCATAATAACGTTGGGGGTTTCATCATGAAAGTATTAGGGATCCATTCATTTACGCATGATGTCGGCGTCGCACTTGCGATTGACGGGAGGATTGCGTATGCAGTAGAAGAGGAACGCCTTTCCAGGAATAAACATCATCTGGGAATAGAAGCTGAAGGAACCCCGCCTTATCGTTCTTTGGAATTTGTCCTTTCTGAAGCTGGTTTGACATTGGATAACATAGATAGAATCGTGCATGTGGGCTGGGAAGGCAGCGATTACTTGAAAATGGATTTTGCGGGATCACGTTATCGGGCATTTGCAAAAGAATTGGATCCCACCCTCAAGAAGACAGGTTTCATCAGCCATCATCTTGCCCATGCTGCCTCTGCTTATTTTTCCAGCGGTTTTTCTCGGGCTCTTGTCCTTTCGATAGATGGTGTTGGTGATTTTGTCTCCACATCCCTTTGGCTTGGTGAAGGTGGAGCTCTGAAGAAGATTGATCAGTATATGCTTGAAGATAGCATCGGTTTTCTGTATAGCAAAGCATCACGACTATTGGGTCTTGGAAAATTCGGTTATGGTGAAGGCAAGATGACTGCGTTAGCTGCATATGGCCATCGCCTTAAAGATTTCCCCAACATCATCTCTCTAGAGAACGGCAGATATAGCGTTAGACAAGATTATCCAGCAATTTTTCAACCCTTCGAGAGGGCAAATCCTGACCTACCGTTTACCCAAGAGCAGAAAGATTTCGCAGCTACAATACAGCTCCTTCTCGAGGAGACTGTGGAGTATATTCTTGACGCCGCTAGAAAAAAATACCCTGAAGAAAACCTTGTCATGTCTGGCGGAGTTGCCTTGAATTGCAGGATGAATGGACGTCTATCAAGGATTCCTTGGGTGAAGAGCATGTTTATCATGCCTGGAGCAAACGATGCGGGAGTCTGCATCGGTGCCGCTTACCTCGGAAGTCAGGAAACTGGTGATAAACCACAGAAATTCTCTTCTATTTATATCGGCCCAGATATTGATCATTCCATGCTTGAGGAATATGTACTGCGGAACCAACTCAATGCGATACGTGTTGATGATCCGAGTGCTGTTGCGGTCAGTCTTCTGGTTGAAGGAAATACTATAGCGTGGGTGCAGGGTCGTCTTGAATTCGGTCCTCGAGCTTTGGGTCACCGTAGTCTTCTGGGTGATCCAAGGAGCATACGAGTTCGGGATCGATTAAATGAAATCAAACAGCGAGAGTCCTGGCGGCCGGTTGCACCAGCAATTATAGTGTCCAATAAGGAATATTGCGATTATAATCAAGGGACAGAGTTTATGACCAAAGCAATACCTATGAGTGCTCTTGCTCGAGAAGAGATTCCCGGAGGGATCCATATTGATGGCACTGCACGGGTTCAGATGGTAAAGGACGTTCAAGATTCATTTTATCAGCTGATTCTTGCATTTGAAGAGAAGACAGGCATTCCTGCCGTTTTGAATACGTCATTGAATGCGAGAGATGAGCCATTATGCACCTCTATCGATGATGCCGTTCGCTTTTATTATACGACACCCACAGATCATCTCATCATCGGTAACTGGTGGCTACGAAAAAAATAAAGATGCAACAACGAAATTTATATTTATAATAAAGAGGACGATTCATATGTGCGGAATTTCAGGTGGCTTGAACATAAATAAGCATCAGTTGGAGTCCATGCTTGCCGCACTCATTCATAGAGGACCTGATGAGCTGGGAAGTTGGATTTCTGATAGCGTGGGTTTAGGGACAAACCGTCTTGTTGTTCATGGCAAAGACGAAGGGAAACAACCAGTCGAGAACGAACGCTATGTGCTTGTGTTTAACGGAGAGATATTCAATTGGAAAGAATTGAAAAGAAACACAGGAGATGATGCAATTGCATCTGATACACGCATGCTTTTAACATATTTATCTTCAAGTCGAGATATTGCGTCATCACTGACAAAGCTTCGAGGCATGTTTTCCTTTGCATTATATGACAAAAAGGAAGGAGTGCTCCATCTTGCAAGAGATAGTGCGGGAATAAAGCCGCTGCATTATTATCAAGCAAACGGTGTTGTGAGGTTTGGGAGCGAAATCAAATCAATTCTCGCTTCAGGTATTTCGACTGATATCGACGATGAGACACTTGCCGATTATGCAATCATGGGTTTCCCCCTGAGTAGATCCACTCTATTTAAGGGAATATCCCAGGTTCTCCCAGGTGAATATATCAAATTGACATCGACTGAAACATATCATCATCGTTTTTTCGATTATCGTGCTCTCGCACTTGATGAACATGAGGATATATTAAAAAAAGAGTATCTTGCAGAAGAACTCGCAGATCTTATCCTGCGATCCCTAAAAGAACAGACAGACACGCAACTCATCCAGATCATGTTGTCGGGAGGTCTTGATTCTGCGACTCTCGTGCATGCTACCACGCTACTTTATCCATCTGACAGGATAAGGCTCACTACTTTTTCAGAAAATCAGGATGATCCGGATTATGTTTCTGCGAGAGGCATAAGTGCTTATTATGACTTACCTCTGCAAATTGTTACTCCTCTTTCAGAAGAAGAGTTTTCTAATCAGTTCTCCTCCTTCGTTCATACCGTAGAGGACCTTTGTTTCGAGTCATTTGCGATTTGGGAACTCAGTAGGCATATGGCCTGTTTTGGAAAGGTCGCCTTTTGTGGTCAAGGACCTGATGAGATGTTTGGAGGATATCCTAAACATGCTGACCCGAAAGGTTATCTTCGAGACATACGTGAGAATTATTATAGGTATACAGACTTGTTCGGAACCACATTTCGGAATCATGCTCTTATTTTAGATGCATTACAAAGGATACAAAAAGGTGATGGTATCATGGAGACCACACTTTTTGATATGTGCCAGGAATTGCCAAATCTCCAGCTTTCGACATATGATCGAGTATCTATGGCTCATGCGCTCGAGCTACGAGTACCCTATCTTGATGAACGCATCATTGCACTTTCGGCTAAACTTCCTGTCGATTTAAAAAGGAACAAAGGCAGGGATAAAGTCATTTTGAGGGATGCGGCAACAATATTGGGTGTCCCAAGTTTCATCACTGAACGGCCGAAATATTTAGGGGGTTCTCAATTAATCCCGAGAAATATTTCCTATTTAAAAGAAACGTGCATGAGAGAAGAAACCGTCAATTTGAATGATCCGTACATCTTTGCACTTTCTCAAGGGATCTTCACTAACAACAATTTACCCGTCTATCAGTGCATGCTAAGGATACTTAAAAATATGATAAATAAATCAGCTAGATTCACGTAATTATTCTAACTTAAGCTCTGTAAAGAGCAAGAGAAGATAATAAGAGATATTAAAAGATTCGCTCCGGTCCCTCTGGATAATAGATGAATACCCTGTCAAGGGTTAGAGTAATTGGAGGGTCTTCTTTGTTGTGGTGATGAATTTTTTGAGTTCTTGCAGGCATTCTTGTTTTCCTAGTGCGATTCCTATGTGTGGTGTGTAGTCTGTTTCTGGGTCGTTGAAGTGTTGTATGTCTTTTTGCAAAGCTTGAATGATTTCATTATGGAATTGGTTTGTCTTTTTGTAATCTGTGATGTTCCAAAGTATTGCTGGATTACTGAGTCCGATTTCCCATCCGCCTTGGAAACCTTGTGCTCGTACTTGGATTGGCATATGCTTCTTTATGATTGGTATTAGCTTTGGGATGAGTCTTTTGATGTAGGTAGATGGGTATTTATCAGGGTAGCTGAAATAGCAGAGAGAAAGGTGTTGTGGTGCGATATTATTGAAAAACTCGGGTTTCATGTAGAATTGTACGAGTGGATCCCGCTTTTTCTTATATCTTTCAAGGAAGGTGTAGTCTGATTTCTGGGTTAATATCATGAAACCGTATCTATGGGGGTGTTTGAAGTCCATAGAAAGAATTACTTTGCTTTTCTTTAAAAATATTTTTACATCAGGATAGACGAATGCAATACATTCTTTATATAGGTGGCTTCATGGTGTATAGTCATATGAATCGCGAAGATTTTACGGATGAGGAATGGGATAATCTCCGAAACGCTGTAAAAGCATACCTCGAAGAAGGTGGGGAGATTGCCTGATAAGAGTGTATAGAGAAATGTTGTCTCTGGAATAATATGTGTGCTTTTAATTGGTGGTGGTGGGACTTTTCCGGATATTTAGTGGTTTTTGTAGTACAAAGTTTTTAAATCTTTTCGGATTCCTTTTTTTATGGTTTTGCTCGAGAATACTATTGCTTTATGGACTCCTCAATCTGTAAAGCCTTATGCGGCTCCTAAGGCGCTGGAAAACCATTTAAATGATTGGCTGGTGTGTTTGTGTATGACGCGGACTGATCAGGTTGAGTGTATTGTCTTTCGCAGATGCAAGGCTGGATTGGAGTATCTTCTTTTGAAGCGTATTCCAGAGAAAGGTGGTTTCTGGCAGCCGCCTTGTGGGGGTGTCGAGCCTAGTGAGACTATTGAGAAGGCCGCGTTGCGTGAGCTTTTTGAGGAGACAGGAATAACCAAGGAACAAATTGTCCAACAGATTCCTGACGTTCATCAGTTCACAATGAATAAGCATTACTTGACTGGTGAGGAGATGCCTGTCATTACTGAGCACGTTATTGGTCTTGAAGTTGGCGAGGATGTCCTTGTTTCTTTTGAAAGGAATATTCATGCTGAGCATGAGGAGTATTGCTGGGTTGGTTTTGAAGAGGCCCTTCGATTGTTGAAGTGGGAGAATAATGAGGCTGCTTTCAGGAAGCTTAATAGATTGCTTTCTTTAACTTTCAATCGTTAGGTTGTTTACTGGCTGTGCTTGTCAAAGTTCAGTGGTTGGGATGTTTTGTGAGCGTCGTATTGAATCATTACTCTTCGCAGTTCTTTATTGTATGAGTTCTCCCATGATGTCTTGGAAGAAGATGGTGATTCCTTTGTAGATGATTTTTTCTTTTCCTGTGAAGTAGGAATAGTCTCCTTGTATTTCGAATGTGTAGGTGAGGTTTCCTTCTTCGAAATGTGCTGGTCCGCGGAATGGCAGTTCTGGAGGGGTTTTTCGTAGTGCTTTTTGGAGGAATGGGAAGATGATTTCTTGGTAGGTGGTGTCGGGGATGGTGGGGTCGTGTCGTCCTTGGTAGCTCATGCACCATATTGGTTTGTTTCGAAAGAAGACGACTTCTCGTCCTGGGGCCCAGGTCTTGCCAGCGTAACTGTCGTGGTATGCCCAGTCTTTATCAGTGTAGTGGTAGTCTTTATGTCCTGGCAGTATTGGCGTTTCGTACTTATGTATTCTTTTGATGTCTTTTGGCGCTGCGTATGTGTGTTGGTGTGCTTTCAGTATGAATTCCAAGAGTGGTTCTTTTTCCATACTGTGCGGGGAGTTGGGTGAGTGTTTTAAATCTTGTCCTGATCATGCGTGGTATGCTGATTTCAAGACTGAAGTACATCATTATATCATTTATCGGAATAAGGTGAGTACTTTCTAGTAAATATTTTTAAACCAAATCCGGTTTCTCTTGTGAATGTCCATTGAAGCAGTTGTTGAAGCTCATGAGAAGGAGTATCTTGATTTAAAGAAGAGGGCTGATGAAGAGAACATTCTTCGACGTCGGAAATGGTATAGTTTAACTCCTCATTTGGAGGATGTCAGTGAAGAGATAGCAGAATATCGTGAAGATCCTGATGGTTTTTCTTCTTATAGGGTGGCATTGCCGGAAACTTCATACTATATTAAACAGGTTGTTCCTCAGCTCGAAAAACTGGCAAGTTCTCCTGAAGAATTTGAGCGATTAAGTGCTCTTTGTATTAATTGGATGGACGAGATTGCATTCACATATGTTCCACAAGGTGCGGGGAAGTCAGGGATAATCCACAAATTCTTGCATAGCTTTATTGAATACTTGCATACAGAAGATGAAAGAATCGTTCTTGGCATTGCAGGGCTGCAGGCAAGCAGAGTCAACCTCCATGCGGGTGATGGGGATTATCCCATTGATGATTGGTCAATACAGTCCTTTCTTAAGAAGTTCAAGGAAAGCGAATGTGCTCAATACCTTCCGGATGTTGCAGAAATCATTGGCAATATTCAGAATGGTTTTGTCGCAGATACTTTTTTTAATAGTTCTTTATCTGTTTTACAAGCATTTAAGGAGAAGGGAGCAGAGGATCTCATTCCTGTATACCTTCGATTAGCTAAAGCGGCTCAGTTTCCAGATAAATTCGGATTTAATTTCGCTTCCCCGCACATTGTTGAGAACCTGCTGCCTTTCAAAGAATTAGGGGATTTGACGAATCTTGCTTTTCATTGGTATGAACAGTGCCTTTGCCAGAATAATAAATGGAGAGGATTTGATGGTTCCGAAGGTGTCCTTGAACTCACAAAAGAATTATTAGAGTCCAGATTTTCAGAAGAGGCCACTAGGATACTTCAAATCGCTGTCAAGCTTTCAGCGCAAGGAGCGGAAGCATTTAAATATGTGCGGAGACTGCTTGATAATGATACAGTTCTTCTTGCAAATCACCAGCACATATTGGATTATGCCTTCGAACTTGCTGAACGAGATGGTTCATGCGCGGCTTCATATTTAAGGAATGCAGGTGCAGAATTTTCCTTGCCATCAATTCAAAGAAGGCGGTTTCATGATGTCGGATTGAGACTTGCGGAAAACTTTCAAGAACATGCAAAGGAGTATTTTGGTGACTGGCCATTGAATCCTGCAGTTGATGTTCTTAGAAATCATCCTTGCCATTTTGATGCTTGGATTGAAAGGCTGGATCGTGTAGGTCGTCGATTACCGCACGAACTCTCAAGTTTCATAGGTCATTCGGTTGAGGCATTGGATCATGGGCTACTGGATAAGTCAATTGATTTGATATTCAATTTTCAGACCCAACTTCAAAAATGGGAAGGGGAAAATAGAGGAAGAGATCTCAGTTCAATAGACGATCCCTATCAAGCATATTTCACATCTTTCAATAGTTTACTCAGAGCAAGCATCAGACTTGAACGTTATATGGCTGATCTTTTCTATTTTCATACCTCTGACGAATTGCGTCAGTTTCAGGGAGTCCCATTACTGGTGGAACGCTCAGGGGTGGATTATGATAAATACGTGCAACTCTTGCCTGATTTGACTTCGTTGGGACTTATGAGCGGTTTTGACAACAGTCTCTCTTCGTTAAGGCCTGTTATTGACGCTGATTTGGGTTATGCGAAAAAGATTGAGATTCTCCTGGAATATTCTCTCGCAGCAAGGGCATTGGGCAACGAATGTCCTCAACTTGATCTTGAGGGAATATGGAAGAGTGAAGCGAGAGAGTTTCTTATACGAAAACTGCAGAAAAAGGATAATGGTTTTCCTATTGGTTTGTTGTCTTTTGAGGATTTGATCCGCTTAGGAAGTATCAATGAGTTTAATAGGGATGATGAGAAGTTGGGTTATATTCTTGAGGAACATGTTGGGGGTCGAGGAATTCCCAAGGCATTTCCTTTGGGTAAGAGCTACGGAACAAGGATTGTTGGAGGCGCAAAGAGAAAGGAGGATCCGGTTGAGCTTACATTGCAGTTGGTTTTGGGCCTTATCAGTCGCGAGCCTGAAAAAAGGATTACTGCAGAAAGGTATTTTGAGGCCGATAAGCTTGCAGCAGTGAGGACTTTTATTGCTCCTAAGGTAATTTATAATCAAATAAAAGGATTCTTGCCCGAACTTACAGCAGGGTCTGCTGAAGCTGCGAAGGAAGTCCTCGATGTCTTGAGGACGAATTATTCTCATAAGGAAGCTCTTGGTGACATGATCACGACAATTGAGAGTCTTTTCTTAGGGGATATCAAATATGATAATCTGGAACTTCGAATGCAAAAAGGGGAATTCTCAGACCTTTTTGATAACCGGCGAAATCTCTGCTGTGCATTCTATCCCACGGGAGCGCAAAGATCAGCTAGCATGAATTACCTTCTTGATGAGCATGTTGGACTTTTGCATATGATACCCAAGGTTGGAGACATTTCCCTTGATCCCAGTGGTGTGGCCATCCTTGTTCAGACTCAGGATGATTCTCGTAGGAAATATCTTGTTGTCGAGGGTATTGAGGCAGGGATGGGGGTAGATAAGATTACTGACACGCTTTGGATTCCTTTTTACCACGAGGGAGTTTTATCTGTCGCTTCTGATGTGGGGGCACAGCAGGTAATTTATGCTCTGAATTCAGGCGGGAATGCAAAACCACGGAAAGTCATTGAATACTTAAGGAGAAGGTTTAAACCAAAAGAAGAATCCGTTGAACTGACAAAATTACAATCTGAACAACCTATTCTAGACCGGTTCGTAGTTAAGGAATTGGAGGAGCTCGCCAGTCTCAAGGCGGGTTCTCACAGGTCTGGAGATGAAATGGATAACGCATGGAGTATTTATCAGGCTATCGAAAGAAAAAAAGGTTTGTACCTTGAATCAATTGAGGGTGGAAGAAGGAATCCGTTTGGAAAATTCAAAATTGGCGGGACCGTTACTGGACTTGTTTTCCCTGTCTAGACAAAATTTTGATATACGATTGCAATACGACCTTTTTTCGAAAATTATTTTAACTTTGTTCTATTTGAAAGGAGGTGATGGGTACGTTTGCGTCGCATTAAACCTTGGGTTGTTTGCGCTCCCCTCGCAGCCCTTATTTTCATACAATTTTTGTATGTATTTGTACAATTTTTGTATTTTTTCGATAAATTTTAATATGTGTTGTGCTTTTTGTTATATATGGCTCATAATCCTGAGGAAATCAATGCAGAACGCCTATTCAAATTACTGGAATCGCTATCAAAATTTGTTGATAAGAAGATCAGGATGTATGCATTAGGTGGTACAGCGCTGACTATTCTCAAATTGAAGAAATCAACCCTTGATATTGATTTGAATATCGCTTCAGAAACAGAATATGTCTATCTGCTAAAGATTTTTGAGCAAGTTGGCTTTGAGAAGAAAGGATCCATCCGCTGGATGAGCCAGGAGGGAATGGTGTTTGACATCTTTCATGGCTCGCATATTCTTGGCACGAACCTGCTTTCAGACTGTCTGAAGAAATCAAAATTCATCAAGGCATTTGGTTTGATTGAACTGTATACTTTATCATTGGAGGATATTATCATCAGCAAGCTTGCAAGGGGTGACACGAGGGATTTTGATGACATCAAGAGCATTCTTGAGCATGAGAAGATTGACATTCCAAAATTGGCAAGTCGATATCGAGAGACCATGGAGGATTCCGTTATTTCCCAGTATAAACAGAAGTTCTTGGATTTGATAGAGATCAAGTTCGGTGAATGGGGATTTTCTATTGATGAAAAACTTTTAACTGAGGTTAAAGAATGGAATTAGAGATTGAAAAAAGGTTAGCTGCCGCAGGCTATCGTATGCTTGGGGATGATAAGCACGTGGAAGAATTGATCAGGGATATTTTGAAGTCAGGAAACACGAGATATTTGAAAACAATCCCCTTCCTTATCTATAAATATGATCCGAATCTGAAATTCGTCCGAGACACTCTGGATGGGAATATGGGGGAATTATATGGAAGGATTCTTAATTTCACTGCGCGAATATTCGGGGAATTGCATATTCAAAAAGAAGTATATACTTTCATACGGGATTTTGGGACGGGTTGTGATTTTATTAATAAGAAATTCAAAGTCAATCTTAATTACGATGAATTCAAAGCAGAGTTCGAACTGCAACTGCAAAACGAAACAAAGCCAAAGCTCTTGATTGATACCCAGAAGTTCGACGAAGAAAGAAATCTCCAGTTCGCGCTTGCTCAGCTCTTTACGAAGAAAGAGAGGGAGATAATCAAGAGATTGCAAGCAGATAAACCAGTCACCAGGACTGATTATGAGTATTATTCGAGGAAAACGAGAAAAAAGGTCAGGAGTATTATCTCATTGCATGATTTTGCATTAGGTATTTCTGAAAAATCGCCAACAGTCGAAACTAGAGAAAATTGAGAACCGAAAACTATTTATCGTTGCCCTGCCAGATAATTTATTGAAGGGTACGTTTAGCATGCGTCGTATTTAACCATAGGGTCTCTGCGCTCCCCTCGCACTTCTTTATTGTATGAGTTCTCCCATGATGTCTTGGAAGAAGATGGTGATTCCTTTGTAGATGATTTTTTCTTTTCCTGTGAAGTAGGTGTAGTTGCCTTTCATGTGGAATGTGTAGGTGAGGTCTCCTTCTTTGTAATGTTTGGGTCCTCGGAATGGCATTTCTGGAGGGGTTTTTCGTAGTGCTTTTTGGAGGAATGGGAAGACGGTTTCCTGGTAAAAGGTGTCGGGGAATCCTGGATTGTGTTGTCCTTGGTAGCTCATGCACCAGATTGGTTTGTTTCGAAAGAAGACGACTTCTCGTCCTGGTGCCCAGGCCTTGCCAGCGTAACTGTCGTGGTATGCCCAGTCTCCATCAGTGTAGTGGTAGTCTTTATGTCCTGGCAGTATTGGCGTTTCGCACTTATGTATTCTTTTGATGTCTTTTGGTGCTGCGTATGTGTGTTGGTGTGCTTTCAGTATGAATTCCAAGAGTGGTTCTTTTTCCATGCTGTGCGGGGAGTTGGGTGAGTGTTTTAAATCTTGTTTTTTTTTGGGATTGTGTAAGCACTTCTTGTATTTTTTTTTCAATAATCGACTCGTTTGCAAGTTCGTTCTTTTTCTCGTCTTGCTCTTCTATGTATCGTCGTGACGTCATTGCAGCAGGCGATTATCGCACATCCTTTGATTGCAGGACGGCCTCCTTGGCGCGGCGGCACCGGGGGACATGGCCCCGTCGGGGTGGTGCCGAAGGGCAAATTGCGAAGCAATTTGACCGTCCGCCGCCAGGGAGGAGGCCGTCAACAGAA
>JBDRSD010000072.1:0-27208 GCA_043825215.1 Nanobdellota archaeon | reverse complement strand
TTCAGAACCTTCTTGAACTTTATCTCCACAGGAATCCTCATCTTACCCTGTTCAATGATGACATCCACCTCATGCTTGTTCTTGTCCTGCCAAAACCTGACACCCACTCCTTTTTTCACAAGCTCTGAGATGATAAATCCTTCGAAAAGAAAAGGCGCATCCTCTCTCTTATCCAAAATGTTGAAATTATTCACGAAATAATTGCGGACTCCATTATCAAGAAAATAGAACTTTGGGATCTTCACCAGTTCAGAGTTCTTGTTCGTATAAAAAGGCCGTACCTCCTCGACAATATGGCTCTCCTTGAGCACCTCGATGTAATCTTTCACCTCCTTGAAAAACAAAGAGCAGGATTGGGAGAGTGTATCAAACTTCAGTTTTTTCCCGTTATTCACTGCCAATATCTCGATCAGCCGTTTCATACTCGCAAGCTTTTCCACTTTCAGGTATTCGCGCAGGTCTTTCTTCACAAAAAGGTCAAAAATGCTTCCAAGCACCTCTTCCTTGTCCTTCGAGAGGACAACTTCTGGATAGCCCCCAAACACGAGGAATTCCTCCAAGTAATGATAGAGCCGTCCGGTGATCTTGAAGAGATCATCTCCCTTAAGCTTTGGACTGTTCTTCAGCATGGCAAGCGCTTCTGTGTCCTCTTTGAACCATAAGAATTCCTCAAAGTCCAACGGGTTCACAATCGTGATGACTTTTCTTCCTGCAAGTGACTCCTGCACCTCAGACTTGATCTTCAAAGAAGAGCTGCCTGACGCATATATCTTCAGGTTCGGCAAGTTGTCATACGCGTTCTTCAGAATAATCGTCAATCCAGGGTATCTCTGGAATTCATCAAGAAACAGATAGCATCTCTTTTTCCCGTCATATCCTGCAAGTCGAAGCGTGTTCTGCAGGCCTTCAAACGTGGATACTCTCTCATAATTTGAATAGATGTCCAAATCAAGGAAAAGGCACAATTCCTGTTCCTTCAACTCTTCATGAAGCGCTTTCAGAAGTGTCGTTTTCCCCACTTGTCTTGGTCCTATAAGTGTGCTGATCTTTCTTGAGTTTTTCTGCTCATACAGTTCCCGGTATGTCTTCCTCGGTTTCATCTGAAATTAATAGTTTATTAATTTTGGATCAATCTAAAGTTAATGTTTTATTAATATTAGAATAAACTGCTATATAAATCTTTCGTAATTGCTTCATATCCTTTGTTTTAAGATAGTACTCAAACTCCCTCAAAACGCGTCTTCCAGCACAATCCCGTTATAGAGGTTTGTCCTGAATTTCTTGCTCACCTTCTCCATCATGATGGAATGAATGGACACTTTTTAAGGCTTTCTCAACTTTTTCCGTAGACATTTCGGAATGTCTCTTTTTGATAATTTTCCATCACCTTTTCCTCTTCCCATGATACTTCATGGACAAGCTTGGCAATGGAGTTTCTCATGAACCAAGGGTTCTTTTTTTGTCTTTTTCACATGAGATATTTGTCCTGATCCAGGAGGAATTTCCAGGCAGGGACGTGAACGATTGTCTTATTATCAAGCCTATCAGTCGATTCAATGTCCTTCGAGATGACAAGCCCTCTTCTCACATCGAATCTATTCATGAATTTCATAAGCCCGCCATATTGCTCCTTCTTATTCCTCTGTTTCACTTCAATCGGAAAAGGCGCCTTTCCTTCAAGGACGATATCAACTTCATCTCCTTGGGCAGTTCTCCAGAAATACTTTGCACGCGTTGACAATGCAATTACATTCTCCATCACCTTCGATTCCTTTTGCAGATCCAAAGAAATATGCTTGCTGAGCGCCGGAATTCTTGTATATATCTTCTTCGACCTCTTTTCAGACACCATCCTGTTCCTTGAATAATTGTACAATTTGCATACCATGAACGATTTTTCAAGATAATCGACGTATTTTGCAAGACTCTGCCTGGAGATCCCGATCTCATTTGACATGTCTGTAAGGTCCAAAAGGAATCCAGGATTATTGACGATAATATTCATGACTGCCTCAAGATGGGCTGGATTTTCGATCGGGAACAGCCTGGGAATGTCCCGAAACAGGATCTTTTCAAGGATAAGCTCGCGCAGATACTTCACGAGAATCTCCTTATCTTTAATAGACACGAGCTCTGGAAAGCCCCCTGTCTCAACAAACGCGACGAGTTCCCTCATCAATTCCCTCTTATAGAGATCCGGATTTCCAATCGTGATCCCTTTAAATGCAAGAAATTCTGGAAATGACAATGGTTCAACTGTGAACGTAAACATCCTTCCAGCAAGACTTTCCTTCCCGCCGCTTATCATCAGAAGAGATTCTGACCCTGAAAGATATATCTTCGTTTTTGGATATTGGTCATAGATCCTTTTCACCTTTTCCTGCCAACCCTTTACTTTCTGGATTTCATCAAAAAAGAATACCTGTTCGCGAATGCCCTTATGGAACAGAATGCAGTATTCTTCAAGAATATCGCTGATATCGTTATCTTGGAAGTCGTCAAACGAGAAAAAGAGCAAGTCTTCTGCATTTTTCACAACCAGGAAATCCTGCATGATTTTCTTTAATAGGGTCGTCTTTCCTGATCGGCGCAGCCCTGTCAAAGCCACGATCTGCCTGAGCTTATGATATTTATCCATTGCGGAAAGAATAGTCCTTGGTTTGAAATCTACTTCGATCCTTCCAGACTTCCACCATGGATTGGACGCGATAAGTATACTCTTTATTTTATCACTCATGTTAATATTGTTTAACACAAAATTAATTTTATGTTAATTACAATGAACGTGTATTTAAATATTTCGTTTTCAGATAAGATATAATGCTTTTTTTCCTATATGCTCATACGTTGCAAACTCCCTCAAAACGCGCCTTCCAGCACAATCCCATCATATATGTTTATCCTGAATTCCTTACTTGCCTTTTCCATCATGATGAACTGAATGGACACTTTTTAAGACTTTCTCAACTTTTTCCGTAGAAATCACGGACTGTCTTCCATTGATGATCGCAAGGTCTATATCTGACTGTTCTGTATCATCTCCCCGCGCATATGAACCAAAACAGATGATCGCCTGCGGTGTCAGATCGCCACTCGAAATCAGCTCAACAAGACCTGATTCGTACAATCTTTCCAGATTATTGACTCTTTTGAGCCAAATGAACCTCTTGTTCTCAACATTTGCCCTTACCAAGGATTATCCGCAGATATCGAAATTTATCTCGTTTTAAGCCAAAGACTCGAAAAAAACAAGTCAACTTCCAAAAATAATTCGGGATTTCAAAGAATATATCCGGTTGAAGAGCACGAAAGCATATATTTACTCGTATATAAACTCATTCCATGAAATTGATTTTATCATTGATTATACCGAAAGTATTATATATTGGTTTAACATCTTTCGGAATACATCAAACTATTATCAGATTTGAAAGTCATGCGCTCAATCGAATGTTAGAACGCGGATCAACGTTTCAACTTTCCTATGAAACGACAAGAGCATACGCCATCCAAACTGTACTTTTAGGAAGACATGCTCACAAACACCTTTCCAAAAAACACAGGACATACTACCGATATTTCAAGGAAAACCTGACACTGTATGTCATCTGTGAAGAATGCGGGGAAAAGAAGCGAACAATAAAGACCATAAAGACAGTCATCATCGAAAGAGGAAGACCATGAAATGCACCCATTGTTCAGGAACCATGCAGCCAACGAGCATCATACTCAAAGGAATAGCATTCGACGGCTGGGGCTGCACAAAATGCAAAGAGAAAATCTTTACTGAAAAACAATCCCTTACCGTTGTCCGAAGACTTGATCAACAGCGCCTTTCCCAAGACTACATCAAACACCCGATGAAAATCGGAAGAAGTTGGGGCATGACCTTTCCAAAAGAACTGGCTGATGTCTTCAACCTCAACGAAAAAAAAACAAAGATGCGGCTCATCCCCTATGTATCAGAAGGAAAAATTATCATCGAAATCGAAGAATAATCATCCTGCAGTTGACAACACATATCCGCGTCTATCACTCACCAAGAAAACTGAAAAAATCCTGGATTTTTTGCAATCTATTCCACCAACCTTTTATACTTCCTCTCTCCAGATGCTCTCATGAACAAGCGCGGCGGTGCGATGGAGTTTCTCATGATCCCGAGTTAACTTTTGCTTGTCTTTGCAAGAGTGTTCTTGGCCCTCGCGCATTTCACTGTGTTCTCATGATTTTAACTGGTCTTTTCATGAGATCACATCGGAAATCCTCTGAGGCTGGCCGTGATCTCATTGCTTTTTCTTGAGCAAGACATATTAATCTCAATGGAATAATCTCATCGGAAAATATAATCGAAAGTTTAATAAAGAATTATACATTATGTAGGTGAAACTGAGTGGAAATACACTACAGCGTCCATGCTCTTTTCCGCATGGCTGAACGAGGACAAAAACACGGGCTTCCCGAAGATGAAGTCAGAGAACGTGTGGAGTGGACACTTAAGAATGGACGAAAACAACAACTACCCTCAAAGAAAACACGATACACACATTATTTTCGAGACAATCTCACCTTCAAAATCATCGCACTCCAAGATCAAACCATAACACTCATACTCACCATCATTATCAAACGAGGAAGACCATGAACACATGCATCACCTGTAATAAACCATTGCAACCATGTACTGTCACCTATAAGAACGAGCACTATGAAGCTATGCGATGCCCGCGCTGCAAAAGAAAAGTCTTTACTGAAGATCTCGCCCTAAAGGCGTTAAGAAAACTGGAATCTCTCAGGTTGCAAAAAGAATACGAAAAAACACCTCTGCGCATAGGAAACAGTATAGGCATCACCTTCCCAAAAGACATCACCAGGTCTTTCAATCTAGACAACCCGAAAACACGGCTCAAGATCATCCCACTTCTTGACCAGAACAAGATTGAGATAGAGGTCAACTAGAGCCGGTATTGTCAATTTTTTCTCCTTCCTCTCTCCAGATCATGAACAAGCTTGGCAATTGCCACGGAAACCTTGCCCTCATCCCGAACTATTTTCAATCATTCGATTATGGTCGAAAGATTTATAAATATCATTCGATTACAGTCGAATATGCGACAGGAGATATTAGCAGAATGGAATCCCTGGTGGAGCAAGAAACCAGGATGGGACTTGGTGCCAAGAGTATTGGAAAAAGACGTCCTTGCCTGGCTTCCCAGGAAAGAGATAATCGCAGTGCTCGGTGTCAGGCGCTCTGGAAAGACCACGCTCTTCAAACGCATCATCAGCCATCTGCTGGCAAAGACCGATGAAAAGAACATCCTCTTCATCAAGGGCGATGATGAGCGGATAGAGAAAGGGAACCTTATCCAGGATGCGATCGACACCCACCGGCAACTCTTCAACCCGAAAGGCAGGACATTCATATTCATTGACGAAGTCCAGGATATCCCCTCCTGGGAGAGCACTCTCAAGAGAATCCATGATCTCGAACCAGATGCCAAATTTTTCATCAGCGGCTCGAACTCTTCCCTATTACTACAAGACCTTTCAAAGAAGATTGCAGGAAGATACGCATATTTCGACCTCTATCCCTTCTCTTTCGGTGAGTATCTCGACAGCTTTCAGTTCAAGCATAGGCGACTTGACATCCTTTCAAAAAAGCAAGAGATCATCCATCACCTCCTCGCGTACATGGAATTCGGCGGTTTTCCTGAGGTTGTACTGGAAAAAGATAATGAGAGAAAGACGCAGCTTCTCCAATTCTATTTTGACAGTATCGTGTACAGGGACATCCTGCGAAGACAGGAGATACGTAACACACAGAAGATGGAGCGGCTCATAACATATTATCTCCAGAATATATCAAACCTTGCAAACTTCACAAAGATCGCGAAGCAAATAGCCCTCACCACAGATAGCGTCGTGGAATATACACTGTATCTTCAGGACGCATTTTTTGTATTCAGTGTTCCTCTTTTGGCATATTCCATAAAAAAACAGGAGATAAACCCTAAAAAGATCTATTGTGTCGATACTGGGCTTCGAAACATCAAGGGCTTCCGATTCTCGCCAGATGTGGGGCGATTGGCAGAAAACGCAGTCTTTCTTGAGCTGAAACGGAGACAGAGCACAAATCCACTTGCGCAGGTATTGTACTGGTCTGACAAGAAGCACGAGATCGATTTCGTCTATAAAGAGGGAATCCACATCAAAGAGGCCATGCAGATATGTTGGGATTTTGACGAACCATCTGTCAAGCGAAGGGAAATAGACGCACTTTTCGCGGGATTACCTGAACTCAAGCTTTCATCTGGAATCATCATAACCAAGGACGCTGAACAGGAATTGCACGATGGTAAGCTCAAGATTTATGTCATCCCTCTATGGAAATGGTTATTGCAGGAAGGTATGTGACAGGAACCAGAGTACTTACTGCTTCAAATTTATCATTGACGTCGACTCAAACTGAACCATCCTGTTCAGTTTTAATGTCTCTGCTTCATCAAGTCCCTTGCGCAGGCAAACAGGGAGTTCTTTATGATCTACACCGGCAATGCCATCTACAAGCTTCTCAAGCGGCAGAAAGGATATCACGCAGACCCATTTGACGATCGCCACTCCAAAGGAGACGACTATCCCCCTTGGCAGGGCACAGTTGCAGGAATTGACATATCCCTTACAGAAACACCTGCTTTCTCTACCCTCCTTGATCGCATCCACGACATCTACATCGCAACCATAAAAGAGAGAAAAAAACAAAAATACAGGAGGCCCCGATTCATATGATCACAATAAAGATCAAACCACTCATCGGCACCTTTGCCGAAAACAAGGACATCGCACGGTCCATCCGCCTCGAAAAGATAACACCAAAACTTGAGGCAGGAAAAGATATCATCCTCGATTTTGCAGGTGTTGATTCAGCAACACAATCGTTCATCCATGCCCTTCTTGCAGAAATCATCCGCCGGCATGGCAATGAAGCACTTGACCATATTCTATTCAAGAATTGCACTGATGCAGTAAAAAAAATGATCACTATCGTCATTGATTATGTACAGGAGAGTGAATGATCAATATTTGAACAGAATGCGATTTCGTCAACTTTTTATACTTCCTCTATTCCAAGTAACCTCATGAACAAGCGTGCCGGTGCGATGGAGTTTCTTATGACCTATGGGTGGTTCCTGCTGGTCTTTGCAGGAGTCCTCTCCGCACTTGCGTACTTCAACCTATTCTCTCCTGGAGACATCCAGCCGAGCACATGCATGACAGAGCCAGGAGTGCTCTGCAAGGACTTCAAGGCCACAGGAACGACGATCATCCTCACCCTGCGAAATGCGAATATCCGTGAATTCTCCAACGTAGGATTCGGGTTCGAGAACGGGTTTGACACCTGCACAGCTGCGACTGCATCCGACCTTGCAGACCCGGGAATCCCTGCCGCAGGCACCCTGACCAACCAATGGTGGTTCAATGCGACCAATGCGACAGTCAAGGAAGGATACGACATTGCCTCCTTCTCCTTTACCGGCTGCTCATTCTCCAAGCGGGCAATCGGGCATTTCTCTGTCGAATACCAGGCCGCAGGAGAGCACGTCACCCACACGCTCAACGGACAGGCAAACCTCGCGATTGAATAATTTCCTAAAAGACGGAAAGATTCCGAATTCATACTCGATTATTCGTCTTAATTTCATACTATCAGAACGTCTTCCGATTTGCATGAAAAAATAACGGAAAACGAAGGGTAATCTTCTTATTGCCCTTTCCACACAATTAAATATCATGATCGGAGTTTTATTCAAAGTTTTATCGAAAGTTTTATATACTTCGTTTATTTCTTTCATGTTCAAGAAGAACAGAGTGCTGGTGGAGTTTGATAAGCATGCCATATACAGACTCAATGAACGAAGTGCCACATTCAATCTCGACATTGATGAAGCGTATGAGCGCGTATTGACGACTATCCATTATGGTCATCATGCGAAGAAACACAGGTCATACAAGCATACCACCTATTTCCATTACTTTCAGGACAACCTGTCATTTTATGTCATATGCAAAACCAAACGAGGAAAAATATGGAACAAAATAAAGGTAAAAACAATCATCATCGAACGCGGGAAGCCATAACTTGCTTTGATTGTGAAATCCCTATGCAAAAGACCATATCCCAATACAGGGGACTGCATTTTGACGCATGGAAATGCTCGCGATGCAAAGAGGTCATATTCACAGAAGAGCAGGCAAGGACTGTTGCCAGATGCCTGCAACAGCAGCGCATGGAAGAAGCATATTCCAAGTCAGCGATGAAGATCGGAAGCAGCTATGGCATCACTTTCCCGAAAGAAGTCGTCGACGTCTTCAAGCTCAACAGCAAGAAGACAAAGCTCAAGCTCATCCCAGACGTCTCCTCAAGCAAGATCATCATTGAAGTCAGCGAATAGACGCACACAAATTATTTAAACAACCACTCTTAAAATCTGTTCATGCCAACCATCCTCTCACTCCACGCACGACAAGTCCTGGATTCTCGCGGAAATCCGACAGTCGAAGCAGAACTCAGGACAGAAGCAGGAACAGTGTCTGCAATTGTCCCATCAGGCGCAAGCACAGGCACACACGAAGCACTCGAACTACGAGACGGCAAAAAAGAATACCAAGGAAAGGGTGTCCAAAAGGCAGTGGCCAACGTGAATGGGCCAATCACAAAAGTACTCATCGGAAAAGAGCTTGACCCTGCAGCTATCGATAAGACTCTCCTTGCTCTTGACGGCACGCCAAACAAGGCAAAACTCGGCGCAAATGCAATCCTTGCCGTGAGCATGACCGCATGCAGAGGGGCAGCGCTCTCCAGAGGACAAGAACTCTATTCCTATCTCGCAGAATTCTTCGGCACAAAACCCGCTCTTCCCATTCCCTTCGCAAACGTCATCAACGGCGGAAAACACGCAGGCGGAAACCTCTACATGCAGGAATTCATGATCGCACCAATCGGTGCGCGATCCTTTTCCGAAGGAACACGGCTTGTCGCCGAGACCTACCACATGCTCAAGGGCGTGATCAAAGAAAAATACGGAGTCAGCGCGACGAACGTCGGCGACGAAGGAGGATTTGCCCCTCCACTCTCCACACCTGAGGAAGCACTCGACCTCCTCGTCCTTGCTGTCAAAAAAGCAGGACACCAAGGAAAGATCAAGATTGCCATGGACCCTGCAGCAAGTGAGTTTTTCAAAGACGACAAGTATCATGAGATGACAAAAACGGAAATGATCGCAAAATACGCCGAACTCATCAAGAAATACCCGATCATCAGCCTCGAAGACCCATTCGCAGAAGACGATTATGCGACATGGAACACCTTCTTTGAGAAACACAAGAAACTCCAGATCGTCGGCGACGACCTCCTCGTGACAAACGTGTACCGTATCCAGATGGCGCACGACAAGAAGCTATGCAATGCATTGCTGCTCAAGGTGAACCAGATAGGATCTGTCACAGAAGCCGTCGCTGCAGCAAAACTTGCCATGGGTTTCGGCTGGCATGTCATGGTCAGCCACAGAAGCGGAGAGACAGAAGACCCATTCATCGCAGACCTCGCAGTCGCACTTGGCTGCGGCCAGATCAAGATAGGTGCCCCTGCACGATCCGACAGGGTTGCCAAGTACAACAGACTGCTCAGAATCGAAGAACAATCAAAACTACGTTATAAACGCTGGTAAACAGGAATTCTTAATCTAGAAGGCTTTAAACCCCATTGCAATGAAGGGAAGCTTTAAATAGGAGCTGGCCTTTCAACGCATATTCTCATCCTATTACTGGAGGTGGATCATAACATGGCTAAACTGCATAAAAGCACAAGAAAAGGAAAAACAACTGCTCAAGCAGCACACATTGCACCCACATCCTCATCATCCCTCTACTGGATCATAGGAATAGTCTTAATCGTCGTCGCAGGAGGAATCATCCTCGCCGCAACCCTGATGAACAAGAATCCTGGAAACACAGGAACCAAAAACTCCACAAACACAGAAACATTCTCAGGAAAAGGCATTCTCATCGAAGAATACTCAGACTTCGAATGCCCTTTCTGTGCACGGGCATATCCAATCGTGAAGCAACTCCAAGAAGCATATGGCGACCAGATCACACTCGTCTATAAGCACTTCCCCCTCGGATTCCACCCGAACGCCCAGAAGGCAGCAGAGGCAAGCGAATGCGCACGAGACCAAGGCAAATTCTGGGAATACCACGACCACATCTTCGAAAAGGCAGCAGGATTCAGCGTCGACAACCTCAAATCCTACGCAAAAACACTCGGCCTTGACGAGAGCAAATTCAATACCTGCCTTGATTCGAGCAGCAAGAAAGAGATCGTCGCAAAAGATGCTGCAGAAGGAAGCAAGCTTGGCATCACCGGAACACCAACCTTTCTCATCAACGGAGAGATGCTTGTCGGAGCACAACCACTCGAAGCATTCATCCCCATCATCGACAAGGCACTTGGCAAAGACTCAGGTATCCTAGACAAGATCTACGCAGACGAACCAGCAGTAGTACTCAATGTCATCAATGACAAAAACTGTGCATCATGCGACCCATCAAGAATCGTCTCAGCACTTCGCCAGTACTTTCCCAAGATGACCGTCAATAATGTCGACATCACAAGCGAGGAAGGAAAAGCCCTCATCTCCTCCTACAGCCTTGAGAAAGTACCTGCATTTATCTTATCAGCAAACATCGCAGAAGCAAGCAAATACAAGGAAAACCCCAATTTCCAGGCAGCATTCAAAGAAGTAGCAGACGGCTACAAAGTCATCGACGAGGCAACAGGCGCTGAGAGGTGGATCGATCCTACAAAACAAGCAGAAGCAGAAGAGGCAATCCAGGAAGCCAAACGACAAGCAATGGCAAAACTTAACGTCGGAGACAAACCCCAAGTTGACTTCTTTGTCATGAGCTACTGTCCCTACGGAAACCAAGCAGAAGAAGGAATAGAAAAAGCCTGGAAAATCCTAGGCGACAAAGCAGTCTATAATCCAAGGTATATCATCTACTCCAACTACGGAGGAGGCGGACCAACGTATTGTATAGACTCAGAAAGCAAATACTGCAGCATGCATGGCATCCAAGAACTCAACCAGAACATCCGCGAACGCTGCGTCTACGAAGACTTAGGAACAGAAAAAATGTTCGAATTCATGCTCGCCATGAACGCGGGCTGCACAGCACAAAACGCAGACACCTGCTGGAAAGGAGTCGCAGAAAAAATCGGAATCGACACGGCAAAAGTTGCAACCTGCGAAACAGAGAAGGGACTCAGTTATGTGGAAGAAGATGCAGAACTCAATGCGCTCCTGGAAGTGAGAGGCTCTCCAACAGTCTTCATCAACGGACAACTCTACGAAGGAGCACGCACACCAGAAGGCTACCTTTCTGCACTCTGCGCACAATTCGACGAGAAACCTGCAGAATGCGATACTGTCCCAGAACCAGTCGCACAGACAGGAGCACCCGCAGCCAACTGCGGATAAATTTTTTTTCTCTTTTTCTTATAGCTTTTCCTTATCAAGTACACCGACAAAAGGCAGATTCCTGTACTTTCCCTCATAATCAAGGCCGTACCCGACGACAAAGAGATCAGGGACGGTAAAGCAAGTATAATCCGCCTCAACAGAAACAATACGCCTCTCTGGCTTTGACAAAAGCGCAGCGACACGAATGCTTCTCGGCCCTTTTTTTTTCAGGTGCTCCTTCAGATACACAAGCGACCTTCCTGAATCGACAATATCCTCGATGACAAGCACATCCTTACCTGCAAGATCAGTTTGGGTGTCCAACAGCAGGCGAAACTTTCCTGTCGATTGCGTACCCTCGTAGCTGTTGATAGATATGGGATCAATGATCGCGTCAATCGATAATCTTCTTGAAAGGTCTGCACAAAATACCATACCTCCGAGCATCACCGGAACCAAAACAAACTCCTTCCCGCGATAATCCTCATTGATTTGCATACCCAAATATTTTACTCGACTATAGATCAGGTTGGGTCCAATCAAGGCAAGAATGCCATCACGAAAAGAATCATAAGGCTGCTTCTCTCTCATATCCATTGTCGTAAAGATTGCCATATTTAGATAGAAATCCACTGAGGTTAAAAACCTTATGCACAAGATTTAAAAACAAATGAGCTTGATGGACATTATGGTATTTGTGCTCATCATTAGAGACGGGTGGGGATATGGAAAAAAGTCACCCGACAATGCACTCCTTGCCACGCACCTGCCCACAGAAGAGATGCTTGAAAAAACATGCCCAAAATGCCTTCTACAAGCGAGTGGAGAAGCAGTAGGCCTTCCTAAAGGACAGATTGGAACAAGCGAAATAGGCCATATAACCATGGGTGCGGGAAGAGTAGTCTATTATGACCTCTTGCGCGTCAACAACGCAATCAAAGATGGCACCCTGGCTAAAAATAAAGTCCTCAATAATGCATTTTCCCACGCAAAACACGGAAGGCTCCATCTCATGGGACTCTTCTCTCCTGGAGGAGTTCACAGTCACATCAACCACCTCTATGCACTCCTCCTTCTCGCAAAAAAGGCAGGTATAAAGGAATCATATGTGCACGCCTTTCTCGACGGCAGGGACGTCCCGCCGCAATCTGCACAACGCTATTTTACCGCATTTGATGCCTTTTGCAAAAAAAACAAGATCAATGCAAAAATTGCAACAGTCATGGGACGATATTATGCAATGGATCGCGACACTCGCTGGGACAGGACTGCACTCGCTTATAATGCGATGGTACTTGGCATCGGCAGGCACGAACCTAACGTAAAAAAAGCCATCTTAGAAAGCTATGCTGCAGGAATCGATGATGAGTTTATCAAACCCATTGTCACAGGAGAGGCAACCATACGCCATAACGACACGCTCATCTTCTTCAATTTCCGACTTGATAGGGCAAGACAGATCACAAGAGCATTCCATGATCCCTTATTCCATAAGTTCAAGAGAAAATATATCAATCCCTATTTTGTCGCCATGACCAAATATGAGGATACTCTAAACTGTCCTGTCATCATCCCCCCAATCAAACTCAGAAATACGCTTGGCGAAATCATAGCCAAACATGGCTGGAAACAACTGAGAATAGCAGAAACAGAAAAATATGCCCACGTCACCTTCTTCTTCAACGGACTCTCTGATATCCTGTTCAAAAACGAACAAAGAATGCTCATTCACAGCCCAAAAATCGCCACATATGACCTGAAACCTGAAATGAGTGCTATCGAGATCTCTAATGCAATCATCAAAGATATCCGAAAAGATGCACACGAATTCTATGTCATCAATTTTGCCAATGCAGACATGGTCGGCCACACCGGCAAATTCAAAGAAACGCAGATTGCAGCAAAGACTGTCGATGTCTGCGTCGGCAGGATACTTTCTGAGATTAAAAGAAAACAGGGACTTGCAGTGATTACCGCAGACCATGGCAACTGTGAAGACATGTATGATGAAAAAGAACATCAACCCATGACTGCCCACTCACTAAACAGGGTCAGGCTATTCATCTATTCGACCAACCCCCAAATCCAGCACATTGAGTTAAAGGATGGAGGTCTTGCAAATGTGGCACCAACCATACTCAAACTCCTAAAGATACCACAGCCAAAGGAAATGACAGCAAAGCCGCTGTTCTAAATATTTAAAAACAGGAGAAATCTCTCCTCAGGATGCGCATATACCTTGCTGAATCCAGAACACAACTTCTCAACCTCCTCTCACCCTACGAACTCAACGAGTCAGGAACACCAGTCCATATCGAACCGACAATCATCGATGCTGCTCTAGTCCATCCCGCATACCCGGCAATACTCCTTGGAGAATCCCCTCAATCATTTCTCACAGACTTTCCCAAAGGAGGAATAGTCAGTTTCTCTGCGCGATTGTCGCCTGCGATTACGCCATTTGCCCAAAACGCCATCTGCATCGGCCTTCGGGATCTCAAGAGAAAAGACCGCACAGCCCTCATCCAGAGCCGCATCAATGCCTTCAGCATGAAAGAGATCTCCTTCACGAGCTTGCGAGAGGCGTGCGATTCCATCATGGCTGCCGCGCGCCAGTGGGAGGCACTCCTCATCCACGTCAACCTTGACGTGCTTGATTCCTCGATCATTCCAAAAAGTCCTTGCGGAGGCATGACGACAAGAGAGCTCATATACTTTCTCCAACGCTTGCGCATCCTCAAGAACTTCAGGATGGCACAAGTCATTCCAGACAAGAACGACGACGTACTTGCAAAGCTCGTCATAGAGCTTTTATAAAGTCCCCATCCATTTCCCTTTTCCCACAGCAACCTTTATAAAGCAATCTTGATTACATGAGGATTCGGACGTGACATCATGGGAAGGATAAAGACCAAGTTCATCAAAGCGACGACATTTCGCCTGATGGAACGTTATGGGGATCGCTTCCAGAAGGATTTCAAACAGAACAAGGAACAGCTAGGCATCCTCACAGAATACCAGTCCAAGAAGATGCGAAATGCCATCGCAGGCTACCTGACACGACTCAAGAAAGCAGGCCAGTGATTGCGCGGGGGTGTGATCAATGACTGAGGATAACTCTATCTTTATAGGCAATAAGCCATTCATGAACTACGTGACATCAGTGGTCATCCAATTCACAACCAAAGGCGCGACCGAGGTCATCGTCAAAGCCCGCGGCAAGTTCATCTCCCGCGCAGTCGACGTCTCAGAAGTTGCCAGGAAGCGCTTTCTCAAGGACCAGATCAGGATTAAGGACATCCAGGTTGATTCCGAAGACTTCAAGAACAAGGAAGGACGGGATGTCCGCGTGTCATCAATTGAGATATATCTGGAGAAGATATGAGTCGGTTCAACATAGATTATTAATTCTCAGAGAAGACTTCACGAAGTCCCATTGCCTCAATCTCCCATGGATATAAAATATCTACGCACCTTGAATCCCATATTTTTTGGTGTCTTAATCGCCCTCTTTGCCCTGATTCCAACTTTTGGGACCGCCATAATATGGGTGCCTGCTTCGCTATTGATGATTCTCAGCGGCTATTTTTCACACGATTATTGGACATTAGGCAAAGGAATAGGACTTTTCACATACGGCCTTTTGATAATCAGCACCATTGACAATATACTACTTGCGAAAATAGTGCATGTAAAAGCCAAGGTACCTCAGGCAATAATCATCATCGGAGTCATAGGAGGCGCCAGCCTGTTTGGCATTATAGGCATTTTTATCGGTCCTATACTACTACCCTTACTCATAACCTATTTTGAAACATTTCAAGAAAGATTCACATAATACATTACGCGATCACTCCGGGTTACACCCGGGTTCGCAACCACTGGCGTTAATATCTTACGAGAGTGAGTGCATTTGATCAACCCTTTCTTGCAAACCTTTTTAAAAAGCAATCTCAAGTATGCAATGGGCAGTATAGTGTAGCCTGGATGTGATTTACCAAGTTGTCTTCACGCTTTTCTTTCGATTTCAGATAAATCGTTTATTAATGAACTATTTTTACGTTAAAAGTGTAATTCTAGTTAATTTAGCAAGTGCTCGTGAAGGAGAATGTGCTGGAACAATTTCGTCAATTTCTTGTCATCTCTTGTTTTCCCTAATTTTGTGAGATGCATGTATTCGTCAAAGCAACCCATCTTTATAACAAGCAATGGCAATTTGTGCTGGAGGAGCATCCAGTTCAAGACCATTCTTGTTGTCCTGCTGTTGCCATCTGAAAAGGGATGGATGTGCTGCAATTCATTATGGACGTAACCTATATGCTCCAAGCACTCTTCTTTAGAGGTAATCTTGTGCAATGCTGTGCAGTATGCATCCATAAGATGAGATACCTCCCTTGGCTGTGCTGTCTTGAATGCGGGATTGCCTTGGATCTTATTATGTGTTGTCTTGTATTTTCCTGCATTCCGGTGCAGTCCGAACATGACGAGTTTGTTGAGCTCTTTTATATGTTCTACTGTTATCTTTTCTTCAAGAGTCTCAAGGACATAATGCATCGCCTCATTGAGGTTCTTGACCATCTGGATATCTTTCTTTGGCTTGTCCGGGTAGATGTCATTCAGGATCAATTCCCTTGTTTCGCCAGGTGTGACTGTGCTTCCTTCAAGCTGCGCCGATCCGGATAAGAATTGAAATACTTCATCGCTGAATGGATTCACTGGATCAATCGATATTGCAAGGACGTCTTTTTCGATATCGACGTAATGAGTTGTCTTGATGATAATTTTTTGGTTATGCAGACGTAATACATACTGGAACAATTGATGCCCTAACAGTATCCCTTGCCGTGGTCTTTTCGAAAGAAGCAAGACAAACTGGTTCTCTTCCAGATATTTCATCAATGCAGTGTTTTCCTTGTTTGCCTGCAGACGTTTTGGTCTAAGGTTCGGAGTATGCTTGAATAATTCCTCCAGTATTGTTGGCATATTCCTTGAGAGGAATCGATTGTAGTCGAGGCCGTTTTTCAGGCAGTATTTAATAATGTTGAAGAGCTTCTGAGTTCTGTCGTTCTTGATAGGAACGTAATTGAGGTCGTCCTTTCTTATCATTCCTTCCTGGAGCAAAGCACGGATGTGCGCATACACGGGAGTCGTAAACGGCAGATCCATTGCCTTGCAGGGAGCATGCTCGATTATTTCAGCAAAAACATCATATTTTGTAGGCATGACTGTTGTAAAATCAATCAGAGTTTATAAAATTAACTGTTTTTACAATAAAAACATAAAAAAAGTTAATTAATGAGGGGTTCTTGAAGAGGATCTCAGAGGTATCGATAAGCATGAATTCGGCTGGAGCACGAGAAATGCTTCGATAATTGGCTTGAAAATAGACAAAATGTAGGTGTAATTGCTGTTGGTATTCTAACGTTTCTGTTGATGTTCACAGAGGAACTCCTCTACACTGATACTTACGCAATGCCATCACTTTTTTAAATAAGCATGAATTTTAATAGATTATTGGGCCTGTAGCATAGCCTGGATAGTGCGGCCGGCTTCGGCAAGCAATGCTTGAAGAGACCGGTTGACCGGGGTTCGAATCCTCGCAGGCTCATTTTTTCGTGGGATTGAAACGAAGTGAAATCCCACCGGGTGTCGCTTAGCAGCGGCGAGAGGCTGCGTTCTTGTATCCTCGTAGGCTCATTTTTTATGTCACAACATTTTTATAGAACAAAGCATTTCATGTCTTGCAGTGAATTCTTGCAGGAACCTGATTACATAAATATCCGTGGGGGTGGAAGCTATGCGCCACGAAAAATCAATTGAACTTCGTGAGGAGCAGGAGCAGATTGCGCAGATCTATCAGGAGATCATCGATTGCGACATGCAGATCCAGCAGCTCGAATACCGCGAGCTTGGAGGCGGCAACAATTCCGAGGAGAACGAATGGCGCATCAAAAATCTGCAGCAGAGAAGAAATGCCTTGCATCAAGAGCTCAGATGGCTGGAGACCTAAAGCCTGCCGTGCTTGAGGTAATCCTCGATATCCTCATTAGAAAGCATAAGAGCATCTGCCTTTTTCTTCTTCGGGCTCTTTTCCACAAACCGTTTCGTGAATTCCCTCTTCTTTCGCAAGAGGTGCCAGCCGTACAAAAGCCCTGTGCCAAGCCCTACGATATGCGCGATATTTGCAATGCCTGACGGCACGAAGATGCCGAAGATGTCAATCGCGGCAAAGATGATACCTGCTGTCCTCAAGCTCATAGGGATGAAGAAGAAGAACAATACCTGCAAATGCGGGAGCAGCATGATCGTCACGCCAAGGATGCCCATGATAGCGCCACTCGCGCCAAGTGCCCGCTCATAGAAGAACGTGGATATGACAGACGCCAAAATACCTGAGAGGAAATAGATGAACACGAATCGTCTTGTGCCGATCTTCTGCTCGATCAAGGGACCGAAGACGAGAAGCGCATACATGTTGAAGATGAGATGCGTCGGGTCAGCATGGAGGAACATGGATGTGATGAGGATCCACGGCCTTGCCCAGACCTCGCTTGAATTCAGAAGGAATGCGTTCGTGAACCTGTCACCAAGAATCAGCTGAACAACATATATGATGACATTGACGACAATCAGGGTCAGTGCTGCACTCCTGAACCGCTGCTGCGGAACAAACTGTTCTTCTAGCGCCCTTTTCATATCATGGAAGAGAATACTGCTCTTTTAAATGCGTTTCCTTTAGGACATGAGTATTATCCTGTCCAGATTCTGTCGTATGCACACGCCACCTCGACGGCGGTAGACGGTCATTTTGCTACGCAAAATGCCCTACGCGACAGCCCGAAGGGCTCAACCCCAGTCGCGTCTGCGCCGTCGTGGCGTGCGACCTGCCTGGGGAAGGGCCCTCCGGGCTGGCAGGTAGGACAAATCGAGCTAGCGAAGATTTGTCCGTCGCACCGCCATAGACGGCGCAGTTATCTAAATTTAATTAAATGAAATTCCTATTTTATTACAACTGCTTGTAATATCCATCACAAACTATATAAAAGCTTGAAAAGAGAAGCAAGGGCATGACAAATATCTTTGTCGATATCATCAAGAAAGCAGTATACGTCCTCATCTCGCCAAAAGAGATGTACGAGCGCGCAGAGCGTGACTATGCGAGCAACCAATACTTGACTGTGTATGTCGGCCTTCTCTCCATCATCCCTGCCATCTTTCTCTTCTTGTCATTGTCGCTCATCAGCACACCTTCCGGCCTTACGCTCGTCATCACGGCAAGGACCATCATCATCCCGCTTGTCTTCCTGCTCTCACTTCCCCTCATCCTCTGGATCGTCTCCTACTTCCTGCGCTTCTTTGCAGAACGATTCCATTCCCGAAGCGAACTCAACGCGAGCATGAAAGTCGTCTCCTACGCGCTCACGCCAATACTCATCAGCCCCCTCTTCTCGCCCATTCCTCTCCTCAACATCATGATGTCCTTCTTTCTCATCATCTACTCAATCCTCCTCTTCATCATGGGCATACGCTACATCCTCCGGCCAAAAGCGAAACCCCTATTCCTCTACCTTATCTCAGTACTCATCTACCTCTTCTTCCTCCTTCTCGATGGGTACCTGCTCGACATCCTCCAATAATGCGATCACACAAACTCAACAGACCCATTCAAGTACACGCCCTTATCCAATCTGACCGGACGCCAGTCATCAAGAACAAGCGTTGCTGAAAGCCACTCAGAAAGTTCTGCGGGATTTCCGATCGTCGCAGAGAGACCGATGAGCTGCATCTTCGGAAGAATGCTTCGCAGAATCGTAATAAGGACTTCGAGGGTCGGTCCTCTGGACACGTCATGCAAGAGATGGATCTCGTCAATCACGACAACCTTCACCTGGGAAATCCAATGCGTGCGGTGCCTGATCAGGGAATCAAACTTCTCAGACGTCGTGATGATGATATCATACCGCTCGAGGTGCGAATCATTCGCGTCAATATCACCGCTTGAGATCGCAACCTTCAACTGCGGATAATCCTTCTTGAACTGCCTGTGCTTCTCGCTCGCAAGCGCACGCAAGGGAACGACATAGACTGCCTTTCCCTTGTCATGATAGATCGCATTCAATGCTGCCAATTCAGCAACCAAGGTCTTTCCCGACGCTGTCGGCGTGCAGACCAGAAGATTCCTGTCCTCAAACAGGCCAGCATCAATCGCCTTCCACTGGCATGGCCGAAGCGTAGAAAACCCCTTCTTCTCCAATTCAGCCCATACAGCATCTGGGATTTTCTTCCTGTACTTGGTAATATCCATGAGAACTCTGGAAGAGTAAGGAGTTTAAAAAGCTTCACCCTAACTTGTTTTGAATCAGTTGTATGATATCCTCTTTATTCCTTCCCTCAGCAATGACTTTCAGCCGCTGCTCCATCTCAGGAATCGGCATTCCCTTCTGGAAGTGTTCCCGAACCCTATCGACGACCACCCTTATGAATTCACCCTTCGGATCCATGGTAATCTTCCACATCTGGACAGTCTTGGTGTCCTTAATTCCAAGAACGCCCTTCTCAATGATTGTAATCTCCCACCAATCTCCCCTGCCCTTGGCCTGGATGACCTTTCCATTGTCCATGACGACTCCGAAATCGCCCATACACTGCAAACAACAGTCCTAGTATAAAAATATTCGCACATACCTTTTTAAATGCAAACAGGTTTTTTATGCTTATGATAAAAAAGGATTGCCCCTTCCATCCGATAGACATTCCCGAAGATCGGGAAATCGTCAATACAGACGATAAAACATACCAGTGGAAGATGGACCCGAAGGGATACTTCCTCGTCAAGATACAAGATGGGAATATCTGCTGTGGCCACGTCACCCCGCAGCACAGGATAACCATCGAATTCAGAGGCAAGGATCCTGATAAGATCATCAAAGAGATCGCAAAACGAAAGCTTTGCGACCTTTCCCACATGGGCTACATTGCCCAGGAACTGCAGATCGCAAAAGAATGCCTGACCACTGGCAAAAAATACGTACAAAGATGAAGGACAACGATGAAAGACCTTAGCGAAAACCTCAAACTGGCAATTGCCGCTGCAAAAGGAGCAGGAAAAATCCTTCTCAGCTACTACAAACAGGAATATACGATCACAGAAAAAGAGAACAAGACACCAGTCACCGATGCAGACTTTGCCGCAGACAACTACATTATCAAGGAAATCAAGAAACAATCTTCCCATCCCATCCTCACAGAGGAGAGCAAAGACAACCTCTCCCGCATGCAGTCAGACTGGGTGTGGATCGTCGACCCTCTTGATGGCACCAATCATTTCATCTCAAAAGAAAGCGGATTTTCCACACTCATCGGCCTTGCATACAAAGGACGACCATACCTTGGCGTCAGCTACGATCCTCAGAAAAACATCCTTCATTACGCAGAAAAAGGAAAGGGTGCATTTATCCAAAGAGGGAAAGAAATACCTAAACGTCTCAAGGTCTCAAGCCAAGGGGTATTCGATGAAATGACAGTTGCCGTACCATACTCTACCCACAAGAACTATTCCATGGTCGTCGCCGAGAGGCTTGGCATGAAAAAACTCATACCTATTGGAGGTTTCGGTCTTCGTGCGTGCGAGATTGCCGAAGGACATGCAGACTGCTTCATCCTCTTCTCAAAAAAATCATCAGAATGGGACTCCTGCGCCTCAGAAATCATCCTCACAGAAGCAGGTGGCAGGATGACAGACACCCACGGAAACACACTCAAATACAACACACCAGAAACCTCCAACAAGCACGGAGTTGTTGCAAGCAACGGCATTTTGCATGGCGAAATCCTGCTCAGGATACAACCATTTCTCGAACTCTAGACCAAAAATATCTGGTAATCGACAAACATCATAGAACCCAGGGAGAGCCCGATGACAAGCCAGTCAATGAACACGTACGGAAGGCCGATCGAGATGAGAGGGATATGCCTGTGCAGAAATGCAACACCGACAATCAGGGCCAGGAAAAAGACCACATTGAGTCCGATCAAAAAATAGACAACATTTCTCCTCTCCATACTATGAGGTAATACACACGTATTTTTATACTTGTCCCTTTACATCTCCTCAGGCGCAACAATACCCAGGAGCGAGAGGCCGGACGAGAGGACATCCCTTACGCAGGTGATGAGCAAGAGTCTTGCATCCCTGATCTCTGGTGCAGCTTTTAAAACAGGGGTCTCATGATAGTAATTGTTGAAGGTCTGCGCGAGAAGCAGAAGATACCTCGCCAGAAGCGCAGGCCTGTACTGCTCAGACGCGCCAGCGATGACCTGGGGGTAATCCACAAGGGTCTTGATGAGCTCTTTCTCTGATGGCAGGGATAACAGGGAGTATTGCACCTTTCCCAATGCCTTTTTCTTATGCTTTCTCAAGATTGAGGAAATCCTCGCATGCGTATACTGGATGTACGGTCCTGTCTCACCCTCAAACTCGAGAGCTTTTTCCAGATGGAAATTGATCTGCTTGTTCGAGTCATGCAGGATCATGAAGAACTTCAATCCACCCATGGCAATCGCCTCAGCAGAATTTGTCATGCGGGATTTTGTCCAGTCAGGATGCCGTGCCTTGACCTCTGAAAGTGCATAGGCTTTCACCTGGCGAATAAGGTCTTCTGCTGTGATGAGTTCACCCTCCCTTGACGAAATCTTGCCGCCCTCAAGAGTCACCAGGCCGTAGGGAAGATGGAAGCACTCCTTTGCCTGCGAAAAGCCCATGAGTTCAAGGATCCTGAAGATCTGCTGAAAGTACAGAGTCTGCTCTGCTCCGACGACATACGCACTTCTCTTGATGTCGTATTTCTCAAACTTAATCTTGGCAAGAGCCAGATCATTTGTTGAATAGAGCGCCGTGCCGTCTTTCTTCAGGACAATGCACACGCCAAGGCCATCCTTCTCGAGGTCCACGATGAGCGCGCCATCACTCTCTTTTGCAATGCCTTTTTTCAGGAGGCCTTTGACGATCTCCTTTCCTGGCCTCTCCATCTGGCTCTCAAAAAAATACACGTCAAACTTGACATCCAGATTCTTATAGATGATCTCAAAATCATCAAGCGAGAACTTCCTCGTCTCCTTCCAGAGCTTTGTGAGCTTCGAATCGCCGTCCTCGATCTTCTTCAGGACAGACTGGACTTCCTCAGCATACTCCTCCTTTTCTGCAAGTTTCGCATTCGCCTGCTGATAGATCCTTCCCAGCCACTCACCTTTGCCCTTCTTTGGCATCTTCTCCTTATTGAATCTCGTGAGATACCAAAGTGACTTTGCCACATGCGCGCCGATATCTCCCTGATAGTTCGCAGCGACAACAAGATACCCATCATACATAAGGATATGCACGAGCGCCTGGCCAAGGAGCGTTCCTCTGAGATGGCCGACATGGAATGCCTTATGCGTATTCACCTGGCAGTATTCCACCATGACCCTCTCTTTCTTCCTGCTTCCCTTGCCATATGCTCCTTTCCTGATCATCTCAAGCGCAGCCTTCGCAAGGTCTGTCTTCTTCACAAAAAAATTCAGGTAGGGCCCATTTGCCTCGACCTTTTCCAGAGACTGCAAGCTGATCTTTTTTACCAAGTCCCCTGCAATCCTCTGCGGCGGCATCCTCATCTCCTTTGCCAAGAAAAAGCAGGGAAGCGCAAAATCACCCAGCGCAGGATCAGGAGGAACTTCCAGCAGGTTGAGTATCTGCTCAACAGGCTTCTTTAGTTCAGCTGCAAGCGCTCTTGCGATGTCTTCTTTAAACATATCAGATTGTCTATTGTATCCTGATTTTAAATGTTACGATATCTCATCTTTTTACAATTCTACGCCACCTCGACGGCAGCAGACGGTTCTCGCTTTGCTCGAACCTACCGACCACCCTCACAGCTAACAAAGTTCACTGGGAGCAATGCAATCCCCTGTCGGTCTGCGCCGTCGTGGCGTATGACGAAGGGAGGGTTGGCTCCTACGGAGTCCCTCGTAGGACAAATCGAGCGAAGTTTTGGCATATGCCAAAACCCGAGAGAAACCGGCACGGTTTCGACCATGACGAAGATTTGTCCGTCATACCGGCCACCTACGGCGCAAAATCAGGAACCGTCATAGATGAATCAAAGAATACATAAAAAGAAAATTAATGAAGAATTCTACTCTTCCTTCTTTGCTTTCTTAGGCTTTTCTTCCTTTGGCTCTTCTGCAGGAGCATCGGTCGCTTCGCCTTCAGGAGCTTTCTCTTTCTTTGGCTTTTTTTCCTTCTTCGGTTTCCCTTTCTTTGGCGCTTCAGTTGCCTCTGTAGGAGCTTCGCCTTCAGGAGTTTCAGCTTTTGGTTCCAGAGGAGTTTTGCCGTGCTTTGTCACAACCAGGTTGATCTGCGCTGTCTTCTGGTAGATCTGGTTTCCTGCCACATTCTTGCGCCGCCGAAGACCTTTCCTGTCGCTATTGAATCCGACACCCCCTGTGATAAGGATTCTCTTTCGCATCGTGCCTTCCACGTCGGACCTCATGGGAAAGCCGCAATAATCAGACCCGCCGGTGATTCTGAACTCATACCCAGCATGCCCTAACCCGTCGCCAGGGATGGTCTGCCCGATCTTTTTTCCCACAAGGGGCGTGCACTCATCATCTTTCAGAAGCAACTTTGTTGTCTTGCCAGTCTTCGGATCTCCGATATTTACCTTGAATTCCATAGTACGTCCCTCCGAGGAGCAGCGGCTTACAGCCAACCGAACGCAGCTAACTGTCCGACAGAGCGCAGCTGACCGGTGGAGAACCACCTCGCTACACTGTCGTGGGATAGATCTGTTCGTTCTTCCTCAGCGTAATCCTCCTGAAACGGGCAAGTATTTATAAAGATTGCTGGTTTTTGGAGCGCTTATGAACTTCCAGACCCTTCCTGCAATCGTCTCATCAAAAAGCTACCTGGACATCGCATTCTCCCAGGCAAAACGGGAGGCACGGCACTATCCTTCATCAAAAAAAGAGCACTTTGTGACACGAATAGAGACCGTGAAAGACAGCCTCCTCTCCCAATTCAGAAACGTGATTGACAAGTACCCCTCATTCGACAACCTCCCACCCTTCTATAACGACCTCTCAGACATCACTCTCGACAAGCCTTCTGTGCACCAGGCCCTCTCTTCATTCTCCTGGTTCCAAAAAAAACTCAAAGAACTCACCAAGATCTACCTCGGACGGGTAAGAAAAGCAAGAAGCACAATCACCATGGACAAGAACACCAGTGCCTATTACGGGAGAATATGCTCTCTTCTCAAGCGCATGGACAAGCACATCGAGACCCTGCAGAAAGCCAGAAGGATCATGAAAGACTACCCCGACATCAAAGACATGTACACAGTCTGCATCGCAGGATTCCCAAACGTCGGCAAATCAACACTCCTCTCCAAGATCACGCCAGCAAAACCAAAGATCGAAAGCTACGCATTCACGACAAAGACCCTGAACTCAGGATTTCTCAATTACGAATACCACACGATCCAGATCATCGACACGCCAGGGACACTCGCACGCCCTGAAAAGATGAACCCCATAGAAAAACAGGCACATCTCGCCCTTCATCATTGCGCAAACCTCATCATCTTTGTCTACGACCCGACAGACGACCATTCCCGCCAGATGCAGCTCTATGAAAAAGTGAAACGAGAGGCAAAAGTTCCCATCATCATCTACATCTCAAAGACAGACGTGAGCGATGCGCGGCCAGAAGGATTCTTGAGCTACCTGACCGCACCTGCAGAGATCAAGGACATCATCATCAAAAAATATATGCGGCAACTCTCAAGAACTGGTCACAATTTGCCTTTCAGGAAATGATCCTTCTTCTTCAGCACCCTTTTCAATTCCTTCTTTTCATACGGGACGACAACAGAGACTCTCGTGGGATAGGGAATCTGGATCTTTCGTCTCTTCAAGATATTGTATAGATTCTCTGTGAGCATGTCCTTGAACAATTCAAGCGTCTGCAGGGTCTCAAAACTCTTGAACACCTCCAGCCTGAAATCAAGGGAATACTCATTCATCTTGAGCATCTTCACGTCAGGATGCGGAAAGGAAAGGACACCTGTCACCTTCTTCACTTCAGAAAGGACGGCTCGCTTGACCTCCTCTGGATCAGAGCCATAGGCGACCCCGAACTCGATATTGATCATCAACACATTTGTCGGCTGGGAAAAATTGAGGATCTTTGAATTCGCAAGGACGCTGTTCGGTATGGAAACGATCTTGTTCTCATACGTAAGAATCCGTGTGCTTCGCAAGTTGATGAGAACCACCTCGCCTACATCCCCTCCCTCGACCTGGATGACATCCCCTACCTTGAACGTCCGGTCAAAAATGAGGGAGATACCGCCAAACACGTTTGACAAGGAATCTTTCAGGGCAAAACCGAGGATGATTCCCACAACACCCATGCTCGCAAGCAAGGTAAGCACCTGCACACCCCAGAGCTGCAGGATGATTATGAAAGCGACAAAAAAAAGCAGCACCTTCATGACCCCGTGAGCGACAGGAAGCACCTCCTCCCCGAATTCCATACCCTTCTTATGCGTCATATGCCTTCCCCACACCTCGATGAGGAGGTCAGCTATCTCGATGACAAAATAGGTGAACATGATCACGATGAGCGTTCGCAGGATGCGGAACATGATCTCTTCCTGGTAGATGGCCCTCTGGAGCATGACATCAAGGACGATGAGGATCATGACGATGATGAATATTCCCTCTGTCTTCTGGATGAATTTCTCCTTCTTCCGGAACCGCTTCAGGATGACCTTGTTGACAAACATCCTGAAAAAGAGGATGAGAAAAACGCCAAGGACCACAAGCACGACGATAATGGCAAGAAACAGGTATGATTCGCTCCCCATGACAAGATCAATAAACCCCATGGACACCCTTATTACGAGAATCTATAAAAGCATTTGTAATGAGCCAGGAATGGTTACTTCTTCTCATCCATAGAAATCCGGCACCCGCAGGGTAGCTTGAACTGGGCTCGCTTCAACGCATCCCGTGCTGTCTGTATGTGCTCCTTATTCACCAGCACTTCCATCAATGCCTGGCCCTTTCGCACCTGGGCAGCAAGACCTATAGCCTTACCAAAAGACCGTGCCATGCCTGTGCTCATACGGTCAGCACCAGCGCCAGTTGCCAACGGATTATTCCTGAGAATATGATGTGGGTATAATCGGAGGCGATACATATAGCCAGTCTTCCCGATCTTGGTCTCCAAAAGCTTGTTTGCCGTCTTTCTCGCGCTCTCGAGCGCATTATGGCGCAACTGGATATCCCTGTCAGAGTGCAAAGTGAGCGTGAACTTATAATCTGCCTTGGTGTCACCCATGACATACTTCACGATCTTATTCTGCGGGACAGCCTTGACATATGCCTTCTTGCTGAACTTGGATTTTCTCGTATTCGGACGCTCCAGACGCCTCCACGAGACCGCACGCAATAATTTTGCCATAGAAGACGTGGAAACGCGAGGGGTTTAAAAAGATATCGGAGGGCGAGGCTGTGGGACAGAATTGTGTTAGTCCTTTAGTATTATGATGTATGCTCGGCGTCCGATGTGTTTTTTTTGTGCGTCTACTTTGGCGCCATTTCCGTATGGTGTGATTTTTTTCTCATAGATTTCTAGGACGTTGTCTGTG
>JBDRSD010000071.1:0-26100 GCA_043825215.1 Nanobdellota archaeon | reverse complement strand
TCGTTTGTCGAGGGAAATTTCGAGGCTCGGGAAACTAACATTGATTAGGCGCAATATTACTCAGGAGCTTTTTCCCCCGAAGTGCTTCCCGCCTTCTCCCCGTCCGCCCAAAGTTCCTTGCGTCATACCAAAACCTTATTGACTCGTGGCGACTGCGGTCTACTCGTTCATAAGGCTTTGCCCTCTTCGTCACGTCCGTTCCTCTGGAGGGTACGCCTAACATTGATTAGTTTCAATTCTTCGGACATTGGATTGTCCCCGCAGTGTTGTTTCCCGCCACTGCCCCACCCACCCGTTGAGTTGGTCCTCAGAACTCGACTCCACTTGTGTCGTCGCCTCGCACCTCTGAAATTTCCAGCTCTGACTTCACTTCGTTTGTCGAGGGAAATTTCGAGGCTCGGGAAACTAACATTGATTAAGTTCAATTGCCAAATTTCTTCCCCCGAAGGACCCGCCTTCTCCCCACCACCCTGAAATTTGCCAACTCGAAAAATCCTAAAAAGTCACTATTTGCCACAAATGTTCCTTTTTATGGATTTTCGGTTTCTCTAGCGAGAAACGAACTTAACATCCCTTAGAATTTCTCTTTCATTTAAGTTAGATCATCAGGATTTCCTCCTGATGTTCCAACCATTTTTCTTGTTTCGCAAATGTTTTAAAGTTGGGCATCTTAATAAATGTTTCGAAGGGCAAGGGCTATAGACCACAAACATCCCTGAGAGGATCACGGTGAGTGTCCTATTGTGGAAAGTGGTATAAGGGCTCCTCAATCAAGCGATCAGAGGATTCCATTCCGAAGGAATGGTTCCTAGTTAAATGCAGGAGGATGCCCTTGCCCCTCCATAATTTTTTATGAAGCATGATATGGTTCCTCGTTCTTCAGCATGTAGTACACTGTTCGAAGCATTTTTCTTGCAATTTCTCGTCTTGCAACTTTGAATCCTTTTCTCTTTTTTGTTTTGCAGAATAATGCCATGTACTCTGGGTTGAACATTGCTGCTCTGGAAGAACATTCTGTTACAATCCACTTTAACCACTTGTTCACTGCATGATTCTGCACTGAATGAGACTTGTCAGCTGACTGGTGGATTCCCGGGACGAGTCCTGCATAGCCAAGAAGATGCTTTGCATCTGCAAATCGTTTGACGTCTGCAATCTCAGCCAGTATCATCAAACTTCCAAATTCACCTATGCCTGGATGAGTGGCAAGAAGAGCGCTGAGTCTTGTATTCCTGGAGATATTTCCTATCTTTCTCAAGTGTTCTTGTTCTTTTTTGCGAAAAAACCAGTAGCTATCTATAAGGTCGTTGAGTTCTTCTTTCTCTAACTTTCGCAATTGTGTTAACGCTTTCTCATTCCAGATCTTCTTGCTATACGGAATACCTGCCCGTAACAAGTAACCCTTGATCTTGCTCATAATTCTCACCTTCAACCTTGTCAGGTTGCACTTGTGCCGCACCAAATCCTGCAACTCCAACATCCTCTCACTAGGAACAAACACCTCAGGAAGATAATTCGTCCTAAGCAAATCTGCTAAGATTTTTGCATCAACCTTATCTGTTTTTTTCTTGCATGCTATGTGATTTGTCTTCAGAGGGTTTGCTAACTTTACTTTATAGCCTAACTCAGTAAACAGGTTATGTGCTCTTCGCCAAATCCCACACGCCTCAATCACGATAGCCTTCACAGGCAGTCCGCATAAAAAAGCCTGTGCACCTTCTTTCGTCGGAGGAAACGAACCCTCCCTCACCACACTGCCATCTTTTTCCATAATGTTACCAATAAAAACTTCTTTATGTATATCCACACCACAATACAACTCTTTCATACGTATTACCTCAAATTGCCCATATGGAAATGGGCAATTAATATCTTTCGAGAAAGAGAAACTCTACTACCATCAGCGATTATGTTCAATTGTCCTAATTTCTTCCCCCGAAGTGCTCCCGCCTTCTCCCCACCGCTCCAGGTCATAGATTCTAATTCCGCAACATTCAAAAACAACAACCGTCCAGCATTCCCTATGGAGACATTCAAGCAAATCATCGAACTCCTTGACACACACCACATCTCATACGAGCACCTCAAGCACGACTTCGTGCATCGAAGCGAAGAGGCAGCACAAGTCAGAAGATCGTCATTTGAGGAAGCTGCAAAGGCACTTGTCTGCCAGGCAGACGGACAAATCATCATGGCAGTCGTCCCAGGCCCGGTGAAGATGAGCTACAACATTCTCAAAAAAGAGATTGGGGCAAAGAAGATGTGTCTAGCATCGCCTGAAGAGGTTCTTTCTGCGACGGGGCTTACGATTGGAAGCGTTCCACCATTTGGAATCTTCTGGAACATTCCCATGTACGTCGAGAAAAGCCTGCTTGCGCAAGAATACATGGTCTTTTCTGCAGGAAGCCATTATGATTCCATTCGGCTCAAGGTGGAAGATTACCTCAAGGTCGTGCCTGCGAAAGTATTGGAGTTTCGCAAAGAATAATTCCTCTGAAATTCCTTCTGAAAGGATTCAAACGTGCCCTTTGCGATCTCTCTCTGGCAACGTCGCACGAGTGCCTGCAAGAAATACACATTATGATACGATTTCAGGATGTGGGCCGTCGGCTCCATCAGCTTCGAGATATGATAGAGATATTTTCGTGAATGCTTCTTGCACACCCAGCAATCACACTCAGGATCGAGAGGGGTTTCATCTTGCGCGTACTTGCTCAACTTCAAATTCAGATACCCATCCCACGTGAAAATCTGTCCGTGCCTTGCAAGCTGCGTCGGATATGCAGAATCAAAAATATCCACGCCAGATGCAACTGCCTCAACAATATCCTCAGGGCTTCCGACACCCATAAGATATACAGGCTTTCCTTCAGGGATCTCTTCCTTACTTACCCGTACCATCTCAAGCATCTCCTTCTTGCCTTCTCCGATACAAAGACCGCCAAGAGCATATCCGTCAAAATCAAGCTGTACGAGTTTTTTTAAGCAATCCCTCCGCAAGTCCTCGAGCAATCCACCCTGGCCAATGCCGAAGAGGAGTTGGCGATCATTCTGCAGAATATCTTTTTGTAACGTATCATGGACCTCTTTACTTGTCGTATGCCAGGCGATGGTGAGCCCTACTGCTTGCTCAATCTCCTCTCGTGAGAGCGTCTTATGATCAGGCAGGTTATCAAGTGCCATCGCCACATCACACTGCAGCGCAAGCTGGATCTTCATGATATCCCTCGGCGTGAGAAGAATGGTTTTCCCAGAAAAAGGATCCTTCAACCGAATTCCCTGATCTGTATGCCCCTGATAAAATGCTTCTCGAAGCATCTGAAAGGCACCGCAATCTGTAAAGATCGCCCGTTTCCACGAGAGAAACTCATGAATGTCTCCAACAGTTTTTAAGCCAGGCTTCAGATACAAGAGAAACGCATTCGAGATGAAGACTTCCGTACCCATGGACTCCAGGTCCTGTACGGTGATGAACTTTGCCGCGCCCTTTGTCAAGACAGGCATGAATGCAGGAGTGTGGACAGCATAAGTCTTTGTCTTGAGAATGCCTGTTCTTGCATTCCCTTCTTTTCCTGTGATCGTGAACATGGTATTGCAGAGTCGCTGTCCTGTTTTAAAGCTTATGGCAAATTGGCTAAGTCAAGTTAATTGTGATAGGGTTATGCCTTGCTCGCATTTGCTCGCCTTGCGCCGGGTTCGGTTCTCGCCAATTATTTCTGAATGTCGACATTCCCCGTAGGGGGCAGGTCTCCCTTGTCGACTCTACAGCAGAGACAGAAAGGAACCTTACAATAGGGCGCAATTGGCATAACCCACGAAAGTTGACTTAGCCTGGCAAATTATGGCAGGCGGCTCTGAATAGCAACATTATTATATCCTCTCCTATTCACGAGCATCATGCCAGATCCTGAGAACAAACACGTGCTGCTTGAGGGCGAGCTTCTTGAACAGTACATCCATTGTCGCATCGACGAGTCTATCGGAAGGACATCCATTCCCCTTTCGCTCTTCTTTTCCGCGCAACTGGAAACAAAGGACCTTTCTCTCACATCTGCCCTTCAAATGTATCCTGAACTGCAATCAGGTGAATTCTTCGTAAAACACAAGAAGTTTGAGCCTGTCGCAGGCCTTGACAACGCTTCTGGTAGGTATTATGTCTTCTGCACGAGAACAAAAGTCTACCTCTAGCATAATACATATAAAGAACCAGCCATTCTTCCCAGGCGCATGAGTAAGATACTTGTCATAGGAGCAAAAGGGCAGATAGGGTCAGAGCTTGTTCCTGCACTGCGAGAACGGTACGGGTGGGAAAACGTGGTTTCTTCAGACATCAAACCATCAGCAGAAAAAAACTATATGATTCTTGATGCCACAAAAAAAGATGCAATCGAGGCGATCGTCGCGGAACACGAGATAGACACTATCTACAATCTTGCATCCCTCATCTCCGCAGCAGGAGAAGAGAATCCTCTCCTCGCGCGCGACTTGAACCTCGGAAGCCTTTTTAACGTGCTCGACCTTGCACGGGAATATCAGATCAAGGTCTTCTGGCCATCATCAATCGCGGCATTCGGAAAGACAACACCAAAAACCGTGGCGCAGCACACTATCACAGAGCCAATCGAAACATTCTATGGTGCGACAAAAGTCGCGGGGGAACTCTTCTGTGCAAACTACCACAGAAAATTTGGAGTTGACGTTAGGAGTCTACGCTATCCAGGAATCATCAGTTACGCACAACTTCCGCAAGGGGGAACAACAGACTATGCCTCCTGGATGATCCACGCTGCTGTAACGAACGGCACATTCGACTGCTTCCTCAAGGAAGATACTCTGCTTCCTCTCATGTACATGGACGACTGCGTCAGAGCAACCATAGAACTCATGGAGCAAGACCGCGCAAACTTAAAAATCAGGACAAGCTACAACCTCTCCGGATTTTCCTGCACACCCAAAAAGCTCGAGCAGGAGATCAGAAAGCACTTTCCTGAATTTCAGGTTACCTACACTCCAGACCACCACCAGGCAATCGCCGACAATTGGCCAGGATACATCCTTGACGATGAAGCCCGGCAGGATTGGGGCTGGACACCTGCATTCGACCTGAAAAAGATGACTAAAGCAATGATTGCAGGATTAAGAAAAAAAAACGGAATCAAGATCTTGCAGTAATATACTTGCCAAGAAGCGCGTCAGTCTTCAGAAAAGCATTTTTCACATTTTCCTGCATCACTGCATTCCTGATCTCTACATACCTTCCTCGCGCAAGCAAGACTTCTGAGCGTTCATCGACAGGAAGCAGGACATGAGCCGAGAGGAAGAGTACTGTCGGCTCGAAAAACCTGATCGGATTCCTATTCCATGATACAAGATCTGGATAGGCATCAAGCACATGAGCGGGAATCTGTATACTTCCTTGCCAGAGATTCTCAACAGCACTATATGCGAAAGCAGATGGATCATGACGCAGCTTGAATTGGGACAGTTCCCTGCAAGTCACAAGACCGAAAAGCGGGTCATATTGTGATAAAATTAATGCTGCGATATCCTGATAATCCGCAGGCTCTTTTTTCTCACCAATCCTGCAGACAAGCCCTATCTTGATGGCCTCATCATCAGGATAGATGCGCATCTGCCATATCAGGGAATCCAGACGCGCTTCCAGCCTTGCCAGAAGCCCCTGGTAATGCGTGTCAGCAATATCATGTTGTTCGAGTAGGTGCATAACAGACGAGAACTCTTCTTTCTTATATAAATATTAAGCAAACTTTATAAATATTCGACCAGTTCAAGAAAGCCATGGCAGAAATACCAGAACGGTATGATCCTAAGACGCAAGAACCCAAATGGCAGGAATTCTGGGAAAAAGAAAAGATTTACGCATTTGACCAAAAAAGCGACAAAGAAATCTATTCTGTCGACACGCCGCCACCGACGGTCTCAGGAAAGATGCATGTCGGGCATTCCTTCTCCTACGCGCAGCAGGACTTTGTCATCCGCTGCCAGCGCATGCGAGGAAAAAACATCTTCTATCCCTTCGGTACAGACGACAACGGCCTTGCGACAGAACGACTGATCGAGCGCACCAAAAAAGTCCGAGCGAAAAACATGGGCAGGTCTGACTTTGTCAAGCTCTGCCAGGAAACACTCGAAAAAGAACTACGACCCCAATACCTTCAAGACTTCAAGCGACTCGGCCTCTCCTGTGACTTCGGCATAAAGTATACCACGATCGATGAGCATTCCAGACGGATATCCCAGCGGGAATTCATCAACCTCTACAAAATGGGACGAGCATACAGGAAAGACGCACCAGCCATGTGGTGCCCTGAATGCAATACGGGAATCAGCCAGGTCGAATGCATTGACCAGGAACTCTCTTCACACTTCAACGACATCGTCTTCACCTGTGCTGGGGAAGAACTCATCATCGCAACAACCCGCCCAGAACTCCTTCCTGCCTGCGTTGCCATCTTCTATCATCCCCATGATTCACGCTACAAGCACCTCGCCGGAAAAAAAGCACGAGTCCCTCTCTTTAATCAAGAAGTGCCCATCCTCGAAGATTCTCGCGCAGACCCTAAAAAAGGAACAGGACTTGTCATGTGCTGCACATTCGGCGACCAAGTGGACATGGAATGGCAAAAAGCCCACAAGCTACCCATAAAAGAAGCATTCACTGGCGACGGGAAGATGACCTCTCTCGCAGGCACATTCAAAGGGCTTGATATCAAGACAGCAAGAAAAGAAATCATTGCCGCGATGAAAAAGGAAGGCCTTCTTACGGGACAAAAGCCAATCACTCACCCAGTGAACGTGCACGAGCGATGCGGAACAGAAATCGAATTCATCAAATCAAAGCAGTGGTTCATCAAATACCTTGACTTAAAGGAAGATATGCTCAAGTGGGGAAGAACACTCAACTGGCATCCTGACTACATGAGAAACAGGTATGAGAACTGGGTGCATGGCCTGCAATGGGACTGGCTCATCTCCCGCCAAAGATACTTCGGTGTTCCCTTTCCCATCTGGTACTGCGCCAAATGCGAAGAGCCAGTCTTTGCATCAGAAAAAGACCTACCAGTCGATCCACTGAAAGACAAACCGCCAATCACTTCCTGCCCGAAATGCCCAAGCACGGAATTCATCCCAGAAAAAGATGTCCTGGACACCTGGGCAACATCATCACTCACCCCCCGTCTTGCGATAGAACTCATGCCAAAAGAGCTATGGAACAAACTCTATCCTATGAGCCTACGGCCCCAGGCCCACGACATCATTACCTTCTGGCTCTTCAACACCACCTTCAGAGGAAACATCCACTACAAAGAAAACCCCTGGAAAGACTGCCTCATATCAGGATGGGCACTTGACCCGCGCGGCAAGAAGATGAGCAAATCCAAGGGAAACATCATCGAACCCCAAACCATGATGGACAAGTACTCTGCAGACGCGCTCCGGTACTGGGCAGCGCTCGCAAAACCAGGAGACGACGCCAACACGCAGGACAAGGACTTTGTCACAGGACAAAAACTCGTCAACAAGATCTGGAACGCATCAAAGTTCTCCTTTGGCCACCTCTATGACTATACGCCACACGCTGTCCCCCTCGCAGCCTTTGACAGATGGCTTCTCACAAAGCTCAACAAGACGATTGAAGAAGCCACAAATGCTTATGATTCATATGAGCACTCACGGGCACGATTCGCAACCGACATCTTCTTCTGGAACTTCTGCGACAACTACCTCGAGATTGTCAAGGATCGGCTCTACAACCCAGAAAAACGAGGCAAGGCAGAACGCCAATCAGCACAATTCACCCTCTATACAACACTTCTTTGCCTTCTCAAGCTCTACGCCCCAGTCCTGTGCCATGTGACAGAAGAGTGTTATCAAAAGCATTATGCGAAAAACGTGGGGAAAAAGAGCATCCACATCACCGACTGGCCTGTTGTGAATCCGGACTGGAACGATGAGGCTGCAGAAAAGGCAGGAGACCTCGCGATCGCAATCATCAGCGACGTCAGGAAACAAAAGAGCGAAAAGAAGATATCACTCAAGACAGAAATACCCATCCTTACGGTTACGTGCACAAAAGAAGAGAAAGAATCACTCAAACCATTCCTTGCAGATATTCAGGCGGTCTGCCAGGCAAAGAAGATCGAGTTTATTGAGGGGACCTATGCTGTCGCATGGTAATTCCTGCTTAAACTTATCCCGTAAAATGAACACATCGCACAAGAACATCGTATATGAAGAAGGATGCAATGTCCAATCAAAGGATCTTGATGCCCTTTTTCATGCAATCGGTTGGCGCGCACGCGGAGCAAAAAAGTGGGATGAGGTACTCTCGAAATCTTTCTATGTTTATACTGCCTGGAACGGCAATACATTAATTGGTATGGGACGTATCATGGAAGACGGTATCATGTGTATGTTCTATGACATTTGCGTTCACCCGAACTATCAAAGAAGAGGTATCGGTACAAAGATCCTGAAAAAACTTATTTTTAAAGTGAAGGATAAAAACTATTCATCAATTGGTCTTTTTGCATGGGAACAAAATCCTGGAACTCTTCCATTTTATCTTAATCAAGGATTCATATTGAAAAAATCAGGGATGGAACTTGAAAAATATATGAAACGAGAATAAATGCTGTCTTATGATGGTTCTCAATGGCAGCCTCTCTTCTATACTCCAAATATTATTTAAGAAATAAGATGTATATAATAAGCAGGATTTTAAAAATGAGAAGTGGGAGGGGGGAACGGGTATCAAGAATGAGCAATTGCCCTTACGGGCAACTACAAACTGCGCTTGTCGCGCAGGAAAATGCCATGACAGGTCATGGCAATATTCCCGGGCTTTCGCCCAGGCATAATCCTGCAAATTGCGGGTGGGTGTTCTTGATATTAAAAACGAAGACGAACCACAAGAACCAAAACTACTCTCGCTGCTTTTTCATTCTACGTATACTCTGCCCGCATTTTTCCGCAAAACATATAATACCCTTCCTTCTTCAGAAGATCAGGTGATAGGGAATGATCGTTTCGATACAACACGCAATTGAACATGCAGGAAGACAAAAAGACGTCAAGATCCACGGCTGGGTCCATCGCGAACGAGGGAGCAACAAGCTCAAGTTCATCGTCCTTCGCGATTCCACCAATATCATCCAATGCGTAATCGAAAAAGACAGCTTCTCTGACGAGAAATGGAAAGAGGCAGACAAGATCCAGATAGAGGTAGCACTCGAAATCACCGGAACAATCAAAGAGGACAAGCGCGCTCCGACCGGATACGAGGTCCACGTGGATGATTTCAAGGTCATCGGCTGGTCAGACACTTTTCCCATCCAAAAAGATCAAAGCGCAGAATTTCTCGCAGACAATCGCCACCTTTGGCTTCGCAGCAGAAAGATGACAGCGATCCTCAAGATTCGAAGCACGGTCTTTGGGGCCATACATGAATACTTTCGGTCTCATGGTTTTTATGAATACCAAAGCCCGATCCTCCAGAGCGTGCAATGTGAAGGCGGCAGCACACTCTTCTCTGTCAACTACTTCAAGGAAAAAGGCGTCTTTCTTGCCCAGACCTGGCAGCTCTACGCAGAACCCGCCATATTTTCACTTGAAAAGATTTACACAGTCGCTCCTTCCTTCCGGGCAGAGGCCTCAAAAACCAGCCGTCACCTCACAGAATACTGGCATGCAGAAATGGAAATCGCATGGAGCACATTCAAGGACATCCAAGACCATGGCGAAGCCTGCATCAAACACGTGGTCAAGACAGTCTTGGAAAAGAACCAGGGCGAGCTTGCCATTCTTGAACGGGATGTGAAAAAACTTGAACCAGTCGTTAAAAAACCATTCGTCAGAATGACGTACACAGAAGCAGTGGAGATCCTCAAGGAAAAATGCAAGATACACGTCGATTGGGGAAAAGACCTGCGTACGATTGAGGAGGATAAGCTTTCTTCACTTCACGACACCTTCATCATCTGCACACACTATCCAAAAGCTGTCAAGGCATTCTACATGCGAGAAGACCCCTCTGACCCGAAAGTTGTCGAAGGATGCGACTTCATCGCGCCAGAAGGATACGGGGAAATCATCGGCGGCAGCCAACGCGAACACGACATCGAGAAGATCAAAGAAAACCTGCGTCACATGGGAGAAAAACCAGAAGAATACGAATTCTATCTCGACACGCGCAGGTACGGAAGCGTGCCCCACGGCGGATTCGGACTTGGCTGCGAACGACTTATCAGCTGGATCTGCGGACTTGACAACATCAAGGACGCACTGCCATTCCCGAGAACGCCGCTACGATGGAAGCCATAATGTTATCTAGCTGATACGTATTTTTTTAGAATGATAGTTCTGAGATTGTTCATTAAAAAGTAAGAGAATGAATAGTATATTATGACCATTTCCTCTTATAGACGACATCGTGATGCTGCAAGTCCTCAAACCTGATCAATTTGGCTGCTTCATCAACCTTGAATGTAAGAACAAAATGAGTGTCGATATGCACTCCCTTGAATTCCTTCAGACCATAACACAGATTTTTATACCTATTTGGATCTTTGCAGGTAATGATCTCATGTATCTTATTGAGTGCTGCTTCATACCATCTTTTGTCTTTCTTATGAAGTTTTTTCAGAATTTTAATCAATTTATCGCTTCTTTCCCATCTATACATTCTCGATTTCCCTTCTAAGATCATCGATGCTTACGAACTTCTTAAATCGCCCTTTGTCTATTCGCAATAATTCTTTCTTATATTCAGGCTGAAGTTCGGGTTCAAGAAGTTCATCCCCGTATTTGGCAATAACAAAATTCATAGCGTCAGATTTATTCTTTAATCCAAATTTCCCTCTGATAATAGTCAATAACCTATCCTCTCTTTCTCCTAAATGCACGATAGCCTGAACCATTTTACTTCCCTCTTATAATTTGTTATGAATTATAATGAAGTATGATCTTTTATTATATAAATGTTTTGTTTATATTACGTCCTTGGCTACGGGATTTCAATAGATTTTTCTCCATTGAATGCAGCAGTTTTTATCTGCAGTCATAGTTTCATCCGTTTAATGTCCTCTACCTTGTCAAAATCTGCATCATCAGAAGCGATCGATTCTTCACCAAGCTCCTGCATGATTGCGACATGAAATGCGTCTCTTGGCCGAAGTTTATGCGTTTCCATGAGGGAAATCGCTGCAAGCGGGATGCTTGTTGAGACAGGGACTATCTTCAAATTTTTCACTTGATAAATATCCTCGATGACATCTCTAATTTTGTCTTTTTGCTTGTTCTTCCAGGCAACCCACATCACTTCGTCAAGCGCCAATGCACTTGTTGTCGCAGATTTTCCCGAAGAGAGACTACGGAGCAGTTTTCTTGCGTTACTTCCTTTTTTTCCAACATCAAAATTCGCATACACAAAGATGTTAGCATCCAGGTACATCAGAAGACCTCTTCGTACAGCTCGTCACCCATCACCCATTTTGATACATCTGCCTTGTTCTTTATTGCCCTTTGTTCCATCCTATCAATGATATCCTCTTTGGCAGGGATGATCTTCAGGGTCTTCTTTTCCACTTCCAGGACAACTCTTTGGCTGGGGAGAAACCCGAGTGCCAGGCGTACTTTTTTTGGAATCACAATTTCTCCTCTTTGACCAATGGTGAGCTGCATCATTTCGAGAAGAAAGATACGCTCCTTTATAAATATTTCTGAAAATAATTTCGGAAAATTTCCGAAATAAAATTCTGAAAATGATACGAGGTTTTCGAATATATTGCGGATAACGACGAATCTGCGGTCTGGAGAACATCAAGAATGCACTGCCATTTCCGAGGACGCCATTGCGATGGAAGCCGTAAATCAAATACTCTGTGAAGCGTTGTTTTTGTTAAAAAAGGAAAGAATGTGTCATATCCAAAACATTTATCTTGATATGTGTCCGCACATTTAAAAATACAAAAACCATGCAAGCAATCTCAAGAGGTGGTACCTTGAGACCTGAAGACGCAATGCTCTACCTCCAGATGATCGGACTGGAAGAGACAGAAAAAGAAGAGATCAATACACCAATACCTGCACCGGTAACTCCAACAAAACCGCCAGCGCAGAGGCATTCTTACTGCTTTGTAGCAGAAGTAGATGGCTATACGAACAAGCTCGTTTGCAAAAGGGAACACAATCCCGACATGGGCAAAGCAGAAATAGTACTTCCTGGCGATCGTGTGTTTGCAGACATCGGATCACTTGTCCAGGAACTTCTTCAAGTCGACAAAGATGCAGCTTTGCTCATCCTCAATCTCATTGCTCACAATCTCCTGCAAAATGGATATGCGCAGGGTTTACTGCACGAATTTTATCCTGCGCAAGATGAGATTCCAGAACCCATCTATGCTAAACATTTTCCGGATTAACCCTTTTTTTTCAAAAACTTTAAATAACATGGGTCTGGGAACAATTCTAGTCATCTTTGCCAAGTTAACATGAAAAGACTCAACCAGTATGAACCTATCGTCGGAAAAAGGGCAATCGAAACCCTTCAGGAAGACGCAGATCCTCTCAGGCACAAGCATATCCTGCATATCAATTCCACATTCACCGGAGGAGGCGTATCCGAGATATTGCGAGGCATAACACCCCTCATGAACGACCTTGGCATGCGAGCAGGATGGCGTGTCATCAAAGGCAACCCGGACTTTTACTCCATCACTAAATCATTCCATAACGCAATCCAGGGAGACAAAATCAACCTGACAGTCCTTAAAAAAAAGAATTTTGAGGATGTAAACCGGGACAATGCATACATCACGCATATCGAAGACCACGACTGTATGATTGTGCATGACCCACAGCCGCTTCCCCTTATTAACTATTACAAAAAACGGCAGCCCTGGATCTGGCGCTGTCACATCGACGCATCACAACCGTACAACCCCATCTGGAAATACCTCTCCGGATTCATCAACAAATATGACCGGGCAATCGTCTCCAAAAAGGAATATGCGGGAAAACTCAAGCTTCCGTATGATGTCGTGCATCCCGCGATCGACCCTCTTGGACTGAAAAACATCCCCATAAAAGACTTTCGCATCAGAAAAATGCTCAGGAAATTCTCCATCGACCAAGACAAGCCAATCATCTGTCAGGTCTCTCGTTTCGACAAATGGAAAGACCCTCTCGGTGTCATCCAATCCTTCAGAAAAATCAGAAAAGAGGTAAACTGCAGGCTGGTCCTCCTCGGTTCCTTCGCAACCGACGATCCTGACGGACAAGCAATGTACAACCAGCTCTTCAAAGAGGCAAACGGCGACCCGGACATCCAGCTCATCAACTTCGAGAACGACATCCTTGTCAATGCCCTGCAGCGGTCATCACAAGTCGTCATGCAAAAATCCATCAAAGAAGGATTCGGACTCACTGTAAGTGAAGCACTCTACAAGAAAGTTCCCGTCGTCGCAGGAAATGCTGGAGGAATACCCCTACAAGTACGACATGGCAAATCAGGATATCTTGTCAATAGCATAGACTCATGTGCACAAGCAACCGTAAAACTCCTCAAAAACCGCAGACTCAGACAACAGATGGGATCCTACGGGCACAACCACGTCAAAGAACACTTCCTCATCACCAGACAACTCCAAGATTATGTGAAATTCCTTAAAAGAGAACTTTTACAAACCAAACCCATATAAACAATACTTCCATCACTTCTCAATCATGCAAAACATCATCATCAGGAAAGGATCGATCGTCACAGCCGACGTCGATGCTATCATCATTCCTGCAAACTCCACAGGAGCAATGCCGGGTGGTGTTGCCGGCGCAATAAAACTCGTCGCAGGAAACGAAGTCGAAGAAGACGCAATAGCACAAGCACCAATACATATCGGATCCGCAATCCTCACGACCGCCGAGACCCTTCCTGCAAGAAACCTCATCCATGCGCCAGTCATGGAACACGCAGGGGCAAAGACAAACGAAGACTACATCAGAAGCGCAATGGAGGCAGCACTCGACCTTGCAGAAGACAACAATTTCTTAAGCGTTGCCATCCCTGGGATGGGAACTGGAACAGGAGGAGTATCTCCTAAAATCTCTGCAAAAATCATGATTCAGATCATCAAGGCACATCCAAAAATTCTCGAAATCATCCTCGTCGACATATCAGACGATATGGTCTCTGCATGGAAATCAGCCATCAAGATTTATAAATAGGAAAGATTTTTCTTTACCGCATGGAATTTCCCATCGAGCTTGTTCTCATCATCCTCTTCGCAATAGCCGGTGGCGTTCTTGCCGTCCGATTCCGTCAGCCCTCTGTCCTCGGTCTCATCCTTGTCGGAGCGCTTGTCGGCCCCAATGCCCTGGGGCTCATCAAGGACACAAACCTCATCAACATCGCAGCCGAAGTTGGAGCAGTCCTCCTTCTTTTCGCAATAGGTGTTGAGTTCTCCATGAAGAACTTCATCAATCTCGGCACGAGAGGAATCGCGATTGCAGTCGTCAAGCTTGGCTCGATCATTCTCATCTCGCTTTACCTCGCACTCATCCTCGGATTATCCTTCATCACCTCGCTCTACATCGGAGTTATCCTCGCGGTCACAAGCACAGTCATCATGATAAAGGTCCTTGAGCAGAAAGGGATAGCGAACAGGAAGGAAGTGCCTCTTCTCATAACTGTCCTCATCATAGAGGATATCTTCAGCATCTTCGTGCTCGCATTCTTTTCCAGTCTCAATACCCGGGCAGACCTCGAGCTCGTTAGCATCATCACGCGCCTCATCCTCTCCCTCGCAGCCCTTTTATTTGTCTACCTCGTCCTTAGAAAAATCCTTCGTCCAGCAATCAATTGGCTTATCCACTATAGTGCTGAAGACACGATAACCTTCGTCTCATTAGGTCTTCTCGCAGGGATGAGCTACCTCGCACTTGTCCTCAAGCTCTCACCAGCAGTCGGTGCCTTTCTCGCAGGAAGCATCGTCGCATCTCTCCCCAATTCCGATTCCTTCAAATCATCCATCCACCCATTCATCCTCACCTTCACCGCCCTCTTCTTCTTCTCCATAGGAACTCTTGTGAACTTTTCTGCCATACATGCAAGCATCATACTCATCCTCATCTTCTTTTTCGCAAACATCCTCCTTAAGTTTGTCTTCATGGGATTCTCCAGTTTCCTCTTCACCAGTTTCACGGGCCGAAGTGCTGTCTTCTCGGGGCTTGCCATGCTTTCCGTCGGAGAATTCTCGCTCCTCATTGCAAAAGAGGCACAACCCCTCAACCTGGGAATAGACCTCATCAGTATCACGGCAGCAGTCATTGTCCTCTCCACATTCGCAATGGCATTTTCCCTGCCGCACGAAGAAACAATCTACCGATTGACCACGAGAATAATACCTGCGCGGGTGAAGCGCGAGGTTGGCATCTTATCCACCTATCTCAATAACATATCTTGGCAGATGGTCGCTGACGTCGCAAGTGCATCACAGCGGCGAAAAGAGAGAAAAGCGATAACCGCAAACCTTATCGTCATACTCACGATCTCCTGCGTCGCATTCCTCATCTGGAGATTCTCTGGTCTACAGACGAGTCTACTGTCCTATTTTGTCATTGTACTTCTCCTATCACTCCTCCCCCTCTTCAACCTCTCCAGGCACGCGAATAAACTCATCCGGGACGTCTCGGCACTCATGAAAAAAGTCAATCGAGGCGAGGGCAGGCATATCTTCAGAAACCTTCTCTTCCTGGCCATCACATTCAGTTGCTTTCTCATCTATCCATTCATCCACTCATCGCTTAGCCTTCCAGCGATATTCCATAGCATATCACTTGCTCTCATACTCATCATGGTATGGCTCACTCTCGCAATCCTGAAATCAATCCATTTCATCTTCCTTGGAAAAGAAAAGAACTACGCTCACTTTAGCCAAAAATACGTGCATCTTATTGAAAGCAGGCTCAAAAAGAGATAATTTTTAAGAACCCTTGCCTTTCTCACCTATCATGAAATTCGCCCATCTTGCAGACATTCACCTCGGTGCCTGGCGTGACCCTCGGCTTCGCGAACTCACGAACACTGCATTCATCAAAGCAATCGACCTCTGCATCGAAAAACAAGCAGACTTCATCCTCCTATCAGGAGACCTCTTCCACACAAGTATCCCTCCAATCGACGCGCTCAAACTTGCTGTCAAGAAATTCAAGCAAATACAAAAACACGACATTCCAATCTACATCATCGCCGGAAGCCATGACTTCTCACCATCTGGAAAAACCATGATCGATGTTCTCGAAGAGGCAGGTCTTGTCAGGAACATATTCAAGGGAAACGTGAATGAGCGAGGAGAACTCAATCTGGTATTCACCCAAGACGAAAAAACTGGTGCAAAGATCACTGGACTCATCGGAAAAAAGGGAATGCTCGAGCGACGTGCCTATGAAAAACTCAATTCCACTACACTTGAAAAAGAAGAGGGATTCAAGATATTCATGTTCCATACCTCAATCACAGAACTCAAGCCAAAAGAGCTCGAACTCATGGACTCATCTCCTGCTAGCTTCCTACCACGAGGATTTGACTATTATGCAGGGGGACACGTCCATATCGTAAGGTCTGAAACACTCCCCGGCCATAAGAACCTCGTCTACCCAGGCCCGACCTACCCTGTCAACTTCTCAGAATTGGAAAAACTCGAGAAAGGAGGATTCTCATACTATCATGACGGCAACATCGAACATATAGACCTCGCACCAAAGGAAGTCATTGCCTTTCATGTCAGCGCAGAAGGAAAGCCGCCAGAACAAGTCATGGAAAACATCAGAACCCTCGCAGCAAAAGGACTCTATACAGACAAGATCGTCCTCATACGAATAGAAGGAACACTCACCAATGGAAAAGCAGAAGACGTAAACGTCAGAGCAATATTCGACCTCTTTTCCATCAGAGGAGCATACTTTGTCATGGTCAACAAGGCAAAACTCGCAAGTGAATCACTCGCGATAAGCCAAGTCAGCGAAACAAGCGCAGAAGACATAGAAAACACACTCATCAAAGAACACCAAGGAACAGTTACCGTCGGATTCAAAGAACAGGAAGAGCACATCATCCACCAGCTCCTCAAAGTCCTTTCACAAGAACGGCTGGACGGAGAAAAGGTCGCAGAATACAACGCAAAGATAAAAAGAAATGCTCAAGATACCCTAGGTATCTAGATCTACCCTATTTTATACAAACTATCTCTCACGAGCGCAAGTACATCCTTTACATCCTCTTCTAAGACCTGCTCTCGAAGAAACAATTGGGCACGTGCTCCTGAAAGGCGCTTAATACCTGCAGCAGTCTTTTCCGTAATATCAATGACGAAGTGATTCTCATCGCTTCTTGCAAGCTTCATAAACTTCTCGACCAATGGATCATATCTTTCACTAAAACTCACCTTGTGGCGCTTCACAAACGAGAGGAATCCCCTGACAAACGACATGTCATCATCGCTCAGCCTACGCCGCTCCCACACGCCAGGAGTCTTTCCGACCACGAACACAAGATGGAAACGCGAAAGGACTGCGGCATTGCAGGGCAATTGCCGACGTAGGATATCAAGGGATCTCGTGATGAGTTTCAACCCCCGCGGCTCTGCAAAAGCAAGAACACTCGCCCTTGCAGGAATCATCGCACCATCATATTCCACCTTCCCGTAATCCATCGCACTGATGATCGGAGTAAGCTTCTTCTCGTTTCCCAGGTCAGGAATGATCAGGATGCCATCATGGGACTTTGGGATGATACCAAAAGACAGCTCTTTTCCCTTCTTCTCAGCGACAAGCGGCTTTCCAGGACCTGTCATTTCATAGACAGGAGAACATGCTTTCACGCTCTCCATTATCGCATGCTTCAAGGAATGGTCATCTGTCAGCACGAGGATGTGGACAGGAAAGCTACCTGCGATTTGGCAAGTGATTGCCCGTGCCAATGCCCTATCCTCAAATCCTACTTTCGCACAAAGCGCAGAGGAGAGCACAGCATATGCCTGATGAGAGAACGAATAATACAATGACTCAAACGCCCGAGCCCGAATGATCGCATTGATATCCTCCACATATGCCAGCACATTCCTGTCCGGCCGCAAGGAATTCAATTGCGGATAGGCTGCACGCTCCAAGAATGACGTCTTTGTCACCGCGAAAAACGATCCTGCCTTCTTCTGCCGAAGAAGCCTTCTTACATCCTTCACCTGCAAGGGATCCAGAAATTCCGGTAAGCGATCAGTGTTTTTTCGAAAGAAAACCATACGTCACACCTTAGCATTCGACAGATAGACAAGGGCAAACGCGATAGGCATCACAATGAATGCTATCGCAATGGAAATCCCGATGAAAAACGTCGTTAAGCCATAGCTTTGGGCAAGATACGCGCCACCCGTGATGAGGATGAGCAGTGGCAGTATTGAGGCAATGCTCATCGCGCTGTAATACTTCTTCCTCTCCTCATCAGTCATCAGGCGCTTTGCAAGAAGGCTCATGGCAACGCCCACGATGACCGCCCCCATGACCGAGATTGCATTCGCAACCCCTATCGCGATGAGCCCTGGATTGTAGGCGAGCGTGAATGGCATGAACGCCATCAGAAGGGATCCAAAGACGATCATAGGTGTCACCCCGATAGCACGCTCGATCTTCTTCGTTAAGATCGGACCGGCAAAGCTGACCAGAAGCGCAACAGAAAAGATGATGGCGACATTCATGAATCCTCCAAAGCCCACATTGTCAAAGTTTCTGTAGATGAAAATGCCATAATAGGAATTGCCCAACAGCTGTGTCGCGCTTATCATGATGGAGAGGACAAGCAGGAGAAACACAAGCCTCTTCTTGAACACACCCATCTCTTCCCCTATCTTCTTCAAGAATGTCACTAAGAATTTGGAGAGGCGGTACTTCTTCTCCTGGGGCCTGTAATCAAGGAAATTGATGAAATATCCTGAGAGGATGAATGCGAACGCGCTGATCTCAAACGAGAGGAGATACCCATACACGGGATATCTTGCCCCAAAGATGCTTATCAACGGCCCGTCCATGGGGAATTTATCCAGAAGAAAGGCAGAGACAAGGAAAGCGACCATCGTGATAAGGACTCCATAATAGCTGATCCGTATGAGAAAGTGGGTCATCTTCTCCTTCTTGATGGTTTCATGGATGATCTTGTTGTAAAAGTTGCCATACGTGACAACGCCAATCGCTCCAATCAGAAGCGATGCAGAAAAGAGCCAGAGAAGCTTCATCTTGATCGCCGCGGCCATGAGAAGAAAGCTGAACCCGAAGAGAATCCCGGATTTGCTGATGAAACCCTTAGAAAGATCATGCAGTTTCGTATACTCCTGCAAGAATGAAGAGATGAGCAGGCTGAGGAGCGAACGAAGGCCGTTCAAGAGCCCGATCAGGAAGTACCCTGCGCCAATCATGTACAAAAGGATATTGATGAACTGGTGCGTCACAAAACCATACCCTATACGGTCGAGGACTTCCTTCCAGCTGAATACCTTCACTGCACGAGAAAGCCTTATTGTACCCTTTGATTTCTTTGTGATCCTGAAGATCGCCTCATCGATGTCCTTTTCCAGATAGCCATCCTTGATGAATTTCTCCCGGAGATTCTCAAGCGAATTATAGTTGTTGATATCAGATTCAATACGCTCCACAAGATCCTCAGGCATGTTAAGATTTTGCACTGGATAATTTATAAAGTTATTGTTTTCCAGAATGCACTTCATCACTACTCCAAAATCAGTGCAGCAATCCCGAAGCGCCCCATCCTGCACTACGAAAATTTTATAAATACGCCGTCTCATATTCATCAGGTATCATGGGATTACTACACGCGCTGAATCTAAAAAAAGAGGGACGAATCGTGGAACGGTGGCAGTACGACTGCAAAAGCCATCTCCTTTGCGGGCCAAGTATCGCCGACCTCTACAATGACGGGCACGAGTCAGTTATCATCGGCACAAAAAAAGGTACAATAATCCTCCTCGACCAGAACGCCAACCCGAAATGGGAATACAAAGTCGCAGAGAAAATAGATGCCGTCGAGATGATGTTCCTTGACACCGAATCAGTCAACAGCATCCTCACACCCCCAAGCACCTTTGACATAGACGGCGACGGAAAGAAAGAGATCCTGTTCGGCACGCAGCTAGGCACCCTCTATGTTCTCAACGCAGAGGGAAAGCTCCTCTGGAAGTACTCGACAGGATCAGCAATAAGGGGCGGGGTCGCCTGCGCTGACATCAATAACGACGGCAAGATCGAGATCATCTTTGGATCAGACGACAAGAAGCTATACGTTCTCACCAATAAAGGACGCGTGCTCTTCACCCATACCATAGGAACAGGCATACAATCAACACCTACAATCTCACTACGCCACAAGGCAATACTCTTCGGGGATGATGATGGGAAATTCAATTCATTATCTTTTGACAAAAAGCTCAACTGGTCCTATCAGACAGGAGCGAAGATCATAGGACAAGCATGGGTCGGAAAGCTATTTGGGGACGACCAGGAATGCTGCGTGTTTGGCTCCACTGACAATGCCCTCTACGTCCTCGACATGCAGGGAAGCCTCAAATGGACATACAAGACCCTCGGATCCATCCTTTCCAGGCCAGCAGTCATGGACATTGATAACGACGGAATGCCTGAGGTGCTCATCACGTCCTGTGACAATTCCATCTATGTCCTCTCCCAGAACGGAGACAAGATATGGTCCTACGAGACCGACTTCTGGATAGGGGCAGACCCCCTCATCATGGACATCGACGACGACGGGAACAACGAAGTTGTCATCGGCAGCTATGACCACAACATCTACGTATTCAACGGCGAGGGAAGCTATGTGCTCGAGCACATCCCTGGACTCTCCAACATCATCCACCAGGCAGGACATTACGCAGACGTGCAGACGCAGGACGCTGGCGAAAACGTCGGAAAAAAGATATGGCAGTTCGGCGTGCCGGATATCATCCTTGGCATATGCGCACTCAAGAAAAACATAATCGTCGGCATCAAGACAGGCAAGATCATCTGCCTATCGCACACGAGGTGAACTATCATGGTAGAACAGATCGTCTCAAAAAAAGAAGACATCAAAAGGATCAAGACATATATCGAGGGAATCGATGACGCGCTTGAAGGAGGCATACCCCAAGGCCACATCACACTCGTCACCGGATCGGCAGGGACGATGAAAAGCTCAGTCTGCTTAAACATCCTCTATAATGAAGCACTGCAAGGGACAACAGGGCTCTACCTCTCCCTCGAGCAATCCCACCCGTCGCTCATCAACCACATGATCAACATGGGTTATGACTTCTCGAAAATCAACCTCGTCATCGTCAAAGACCTCTCCAAGATCCACGCAAGCATAACCGAAGTCAAGCAGAACAAGACTGGCTCGCTCATCATCGTTGACGTCGGCTGCATCAGAAAAGAGATAAAGGAAGTGAAGATCGACGAGAACCGTTCCTGGCTCAACGTCATCAAGAATGTTGTCATGAAAATAAAGGCAGACACACCCTGTAAGGTCTTTGTGCTTGATTCCCTCAAAGCCCTCTACGTGCTCTCAAAATTCAGCAATCCCCGAATAGAGCTCTTCTACATCTTCGAATACCTGCGGGACCTCGACCTCACCACCTACCTCATATCAGAGATCCCGCCAAACGCAGAACACTACGGCGAATATGATGAGGACTTCCTTGCAGACGGCATAATCCTCCTCAAACTCACACCGTTTCGGAGGAACATCGTCAGGGAGATATCCATCGTCAAGATGAGAACGACCGCGTGCAACAACGATGTCTTTTCCCTCGAGTTCAAGAACGGCAGGTTCAAGGCGCTCTACGGCGGGCAGAATCCCCTCCTCTGATCACCTGAAGAACGATTTGACGAAGATAGTCCTATAAATCGTCACGATGACCGCTGATATGATGTAACTCACCCCTGCAAGAATGATGCTTGATTCCAGGAACGGCAAGCCAGTGAGCGTCTCATTCACGCAGAGCGACTCCTTCTCCTCCAGGTCAAACTCACAGGTAGAATGTGTGGTGAAGACAAGGGTAATTTCTGCCAAGAAAAAAATGAACATGAACAGCACGAAAACGAGTACACGCGGCTTTAGGAAGCGAAGAGCGTAGACAGCTTTCTTCAACACACCCCCAGCCTTCTCCAAGAAATCCTGTAATCCCATGCGCTATCTGACGATAAGTTCAGCTCTTGCCCGCAGCCCCTGCGCCTCGCAAGGATACGCATCATGGATAGGATACACCCCTGGCGGGGCATAGAACTCAGCATAATTGACCTCTCTTCCCCGAACGCGGATATCAATACCCAGATCAGGAATGCTGATCCGATGCGTCCTCCCTGTACCGTCATAGACTGTCGCCTCAAAATGAATCTTGTCATTCGATGACGCATACAGCTTTGCAGGAGAGAGCAGACAGTCCTTTGAAATCAGATACAGCTCTGTTACCTGTCCGGTCGATGAAATCCCGGTGCTCTGATCAACAACCACAAAACCAGTCACTCCCGTATCACCCTGCTCTGTGTTTGCCAAGATGCCAACCAACATTATAATAGAGACCCCCACAATAAGAGAAAGGGTGTATTGCCTTAGCCACGCGTCTTTCTTATCCATAGTATCGTCACCCAAAAGCACACCACGCGTGCCTATTATTTAAATATTTCGCAAATGGAAAAAATATATAAAGAGAACAAGCAGAAAACTCTTTCCTGAGGTGACATCATGAATACCCGCTATAAACAATATTCAGCACACCTATCGCTCCTTGCAATCGTCACAATCGTTGCGATTGTCGGAATCATCGTCCTCACTGCAACCTTATGAATTCCCCATGGCAGACATACGAAAGATTATCATCATCTTCATCATCGCCATACTCTTCACCATATTCGTCTTCTCCCTAAATACCGCTGTTAACGAAGCGCCGAAACACGAGAAATACTGCAGGCAGTACTACGAGTCAAAACCCATCCTGCCAGGCACGACACGAGAAAACTGCACAGCAGTGGAACCTACCGCAGCGGAATCAGCATCCTGCACAGAACGAGAGGGAAGCATCAATTACGAATACGACTCTGTCGGCTGCCCCACCTCCTGGTCCTGCAACACCTGCCAAAAAGAATACAATGACGTGCAGGACCAGTACCGCTTCTGGCAGTTCATCATCGCAGCCGCATTCGGGCTTATCGCAATCATCATCGGACTCTTTGTCCCAGGCGAGAAGAACTCCCTCATGGAAGCCATCAGCACAGGATTTCTCCTCGGAGGACTCATCACGCTCTTCATCGGAACTGGCCTTTCCTTCTCCAGCTTCTACAAGTGGCTTCGGCCAATCATCATCCTCTTCGAGCTCTTGCTTGTGATCTATATCGCGTTTAAGAAGCTCAAGAAGTGAAAATGGGCGAAATGTATTTAAAGTACTATGGGCTCGGGTAGTCCTATGAAACGCAGATTGACATCTCAAATAATCATAGCACAATTGGAGAAGCATAAGATTGAATTGAAAAGATATGGAGTGATGAAGATAGGACTCTTCGGCTCTTTTGCGAAAGGAAATGACAGAAAAAAGAGTGACCTTGACTTCCTGGTATCTCTGAAACATGAGACATTTGACAATTACATTGAGCTGAAATTCTTCCTTGAAGACCTCTTTGGCAAAGACGTAGACCTCATCATTGAATCAAACCTGAAAGCAGGACTTGAATACGTGAAGGAGGACGCGATATATGCCGAGACAGTATAATATCTATATCGATGACATCTGTCAGGCAATAGAAAAAATAGAAGAATATACTAGAGGCATCACCTACGAGAAGTTCGTGGAGGACTCCATGATATCAGATGCAGTCATCAGGAACCTCGAAATCATCGGAGAGGCAGTCAAGAAGATTCCTAACACTATAAAACTGAAACATCCAGAAATAGAATGGCGCAAACTTGCAAACCTCAGAAACATCCTGATCCACGAATACTTTGGCGTGAACCTTTGCATCATCTGGGACATCGTACGAAAAAAGATCCCCCAACACAAGCAGGCATTCCAGAGAGTGAGAGAGAACAGTAAAGTATAAGATTATTGAGTTCATGCGCTTCATTGCCAAATATTCTCGATAATAGGGGGAGGGTCATCTCCTACTGTCCTGAAAGGGAATTCTCCCATCTTCAAGAAAAATTATGCAGTTGCCCGATAAGTACACATCAACCTCTTCATACGTGATTTTCGCACAAAATATAAAAAGCCAGCCCTGTTTTAGCGAGGTTATGCGTCTTCGGGAACATCCCCACTGCTCAAACTGTCATCATTTCAAGGAGAAACACTTCCACTGCAAGAAAGCATGGAAAGGAAAGATACACCCAGAGCAGGCAGGACACCTGGTAAGAAAGCTCGAAGGCAATCTTTCTCTCTTCAACATCACGTGCGAACACTACCATCCAAGAAAGCACGTCAGAGAATAGCACATAGCCTTATATAGTGCCTCCTGATTTGAACTACAATGGACGAAAAAGTCACATCAGCCCAAAAACATAAGCTTAAGCACTTCATCAAAGAGCTCGAGCAAGCACGAGGCAGGCATACCGAGCTTGTCAGCGTCTACATACCAGAAGGCTATGACTTAAACAAGATCACCAACCACCTTTCCCAGGAACAGGGCACGGCATCAAACATCAAGAGCAAGCAGACCAGGGACAATGTGATAACAGCCCTTGAAAAGATGCTCCAGCACCTTAAGCTCTACAACCGAACACCATCGCATGGCTTGGCCGCATTCTCAGGAAACGTCTCAGAGCGGGAAGGGCAGCAGGACTACCGCGTCTGGTCGATCGAGCCGCCGCTTCCTGTCAAGATCAGGCTCTACCGGTGCGACAAGGAATTCGTCCTCGAGCCCTTACGGGAGATGTGCGAAGAAAAAGCAGTCTATGGCCTTGTCGTCATGGACAAGCGCGAAGGAAATGTGGCGCTTCTCAAGGGAAAGACCATCCTTCCCATGAACAATGCAACAAGCGCTGTTCCTGGAAAGACCCGAGCAGGAGGGCAATGCCTTGACCCCGAGACAAAGGTTGTTCTTTCTGATGGGAAATTGACCTCGATCATCAATGTCCAGATAGCAGATGAACTGGAGAGCTATGATATAGAGACTGGGAAGAAGATTATCACCGGCTGCGTCGACGTTGACCAGGTGGAACGAAGAACCATACTTACTATCTCCACAGAAAAGGGAATCATCATCGCATCCCCAGACCACATATTCTTTACAAAACGCGAAAATATCCAAGAGACCCTCGCAGGCGACCTGAAGAAAGGAGAAATCCTCCTCTATGATGAATCAGGAAAGGTGATCGAGGTAGCAATAACCGGCCTTAAAGAGGAAACAGGAGAATTTCTACTCGTTGATATCGAGACAGAAAACCAGAAATTCTTCGCAAATGGCTTTCTCGTCCACAATTCAGCGCCAAGATTCGAGCGGCTTCGCGACCTTGCGGCAGTTGACTTCATGAAAAAGATCGCAGGCATGATGAAAGACGCATTCCTAGAAAACAAGAACCTCAAAGGCATTCTTGTCGGAGGGCCTGGGCATACCAAGAACGAATTCGTCGACGGCAACTACATCACAGACCAACTCAAACGAAAGGTCATCGGCATAAAGGACCTCGCATATACTGGCGAATTCGGCCTGCAAGAACTTCTTGAGAAGTCTGAAGACGTTCTTGCCGAAGAGGAAGTCATTGAAGAGAAAAAGATCATGAACAAGTTCTTCGGCATCCTCGCAACAAAGCCAAATATGGTCTCCTACGGTCCAAAAGAAACCATGGGACACCTCAAGATGGGAGTCGTCGACATCCTCCTCCTCTCAGAAGCGCTTGACGAACCAGTGATTGAGGAATACACCAAAGAAGCAGAAGCCATGGGATCAAAAGTCATGATCATATCAACAGACACCCGCGAAGGCGTGCAACTGAGGGACCTTGGAAAGATTGCGGCAATACTTCGATATGAGGTGCAG
>JBDRSD010000070.1:0-2484 GCA_043825215.1 Nanobdellota archaeon | reverse complement strand
AACGCAATAAGCGAAGGATTCAACACCAAAATCAACATCATCAAAAGACGAGCATACGGCATTCAAAACATCGAATACTTCATGCTAAAAATAATCCAAAGCAGCATGCGAAGGCTTGCCTAAAATGGGAGAAGAGCCAAAATTTAAATAAACTAACGCATTATGGAACTGCTACATATGAAGCTAGTGGTTAATCAAGCGTATTTGGAACGATTCGTTTCATTAGATGACGCTTTCAGGGGAATCGATCAAGATGTGGAGCAGTTTGGACTGGGTGATGAAATAGAGCTGATACGTTCTGATGACCCGAAAGGATTATATGTCGATGTACTGGCGTATATCTGCGCAAAATCCGCCGAACGAGGATGTGTTTTGCGCCCCAAGAGTAAAAATGATGAGTGGCGTATACGTGCTGTTCTTGGGTACGATAATATCGAGGGCGATATGGAATCCGGCTTTCGATTTAAAAACAGCTCCAAAGTGACGAAAAAAACGAAAAATATTTAGAAAAAATCCGGCAGTTCACCTCAAAAGCCATTCCCAAAGGGGAAGAATGCGAATACGCATCCCGTTTTCCTCTATTGTGCCAGTCTCGTCTTTCGTGATGACGACCCCTTCTTTCATGCCTGCCATTTCCAAGCCTGCAAGGAGAGCCTTTATCTCCCTTTGCCTTGTCTTATCATCAGACATGGAAGAACAGACCTGGATGAGATCCGTTATCTTTTTCCCTTCACTCAGGACAAAATCTATCTCTTTTCCTGAAACATCTTTCCAATAATGGATTTCCAACAACGGCCTTTCATTCTTCTTCCTTGATAATTCCAGGAAGACTATATTCTCCAGCCTCCGCCCGTACTCCTCCTGTGACAGGAGATTAAGAAAAGAGACATCGCCAGCGTAGACCTTAGGCATGGAGAGCCCCTCTTTTTTCCTTGAAACCTCAAATTTCCTCACCAAGAACACAAAAAATGCATCCTCAAGAATGCTGATATACTCATAGAGGGTATTCTTGCTGACCTTCACCCCCTGCGATTTCAAGAGCAAGTAGAGAGAGCGAACGCTCATCTCCTTTGCGATGGACGCGACAAGCATGTTCATAAGCCACTTGACCGTGCTCGTGTTCTTGATAGCATACCTCTCAATGATATCCTTATAGATTGTCAGGTCAAAATAATCCTTGATGATCTTCAATTTCTCCGTCGGCTCCCCCTCAAGCGCAATCTCAGGGTAGCCTCCAAAACGGACATATTCCTCAAGAAGGTGCGCTGTCTCTGCACGCGCCCTGGTGCTCAGTCTGGCACCATCAACCTCTTTTCCCTTGAATCTCAAGAATTCCCTGAATGAGAGCGGAAGGAGCATTGTCGATACTAACCGCCCCCTCAGCGCAGTCGCGATATCCCTGCTCAACAGCCTTGAAGACGAACCAGTAATCCATATGTGCGCATCAAAAGAGTCCTGCAGGTCCCGCACAGCGATCTCCCAAGAATCCAACGCCTGCGGCTCATCAATGAACACGTACAGCTTCTTCTTGATGACCTCAGGAAAGAGAGACCAGTGCAATTCAACGATGTCCCGGACCTCCCTACAGGCGATGCCGATCAAGGCAGGGCTTTCAAAATTCAAGTACAACACCTGCTTCTTGCTGATGCCTGACTCCTCAAGCCGCCCCATCGTATCATAAAGAAGGTACGTCTTTCCGACGCGCCTCGCACCAACCACTGTCCTGATCTTCCTCGATGCAGGAAGGGAAACGTCGCGAGGAATGACCTGTGGAAGATTCCTCTCCTGAAAATCCAGCAGATACCGCTTCACCAAACCACGATCCATATACCTCCAGAAAGGGAAACAATATATAAATGTTTCCCTCCAAAGAGGGAAAGTTTAATTCCCGTGTGAGAATCCACTCCAAAGTGACCTCTTTGTTGAAGAATATTTAAATAACACACCCGCGCAATAGCAGTAAGATCAATAGTTCCGAAAAATTATTCATGACAGATTAGGTGTTTAATGGCTGACAAAGGAGAAAAAACAAGTAATTGCCAATCCGACCTAGAAGCAGTTATAAGGCACGTTTTTTCCAGTTTTATTGAACATAATGCAGAATACATTAGAGAAATAACTTCAAGAAATGATTTTAATGCGACGTGTGGCGGAATAGTACCACGAGTACAAAGGCTCGCAGAGAAACTCTCTTGCAGAGCAGAACCCATTGCAAACCGTTTTGGGACATCTCCCGAGTATGTCAGGGAGGTCATTGATGACTGGTACTGTTTATTCCATCGGGGAGAATTCTATGATGTTTATCAACAATAAGATTCCCACAATTTATTGAGAATCCTCAATTTTTTGTTTCTTCTCCCGTTTTGGGATAGGATTTAAGGATAACCACCTCCCTTTTGGGGAGGATGGAAACCCTCAATTGTGTGTTGAAGAATCTGTTTCCTTATGCGGGATTTAAAGTTTTCGTTCTTGAGAGCGAAAATC
>JBDRSD010000069.1:0-6226 GCA_043825215.1 Nanobdellota archaeon | reverse complement strand
CATTCTTGTTGACGCACGCACCAATCTTTGCCACATTCAGCCTCGTCGAATCAGACTGCAATGTCAGCTCGTCGACAAAACCGTTCACGCCGCGCTGCATAGAACCGATCTGGATTGCAAATCCCAATCCGACAGGCCCTGCCTCCTGATGTGTCTTTATTCCGGGAGAATACGAAAGCGTTATCGGAAAGTTAAGACCGCTCCTTCCTGGCACAGTATAGAGAGGGATGTTGATCGGCACCATCCCCGTGTAGCTCGGGTCTCCCGAGCCCTTCACCTCACGGAATTTCGTCACCGCGGGATTACCTATCGTCGTATCAGAACGGACGAGCGAAAGCGCGACAAGAAGCATGAACACCACACAGCAGACAAGAATATTCCCTTTCCCCACGTCCATGCGCATCCATTCCCTCATATTTGTTTATAAGTTTTTCTATTCACATTTATTGTCGTAGGTCTTGGTCTGTATGAGCCCGTCAGGATAATACGAATAGGAAGAAAGCAGCGAGTTGTCCACTTTGACGTTCAGGAGCTGGTTGAGGATGTTGTACTCGTACGAGACAACCTTGTTGTTCGGATAGGTCATCGAGAGCATGTTGCCGGCGTTGTCGTAAGCGTAGTTGATCTCATACCAGTTGCCGTTGTCTATCTTGCGTTTCTCTTTCGTGAGCTGTCCTCGCTTATTGTAGTAGTAGCAGGCCTTGAAGTCGCCAGAGTACGTGTTGGAGACGCCGGTGAGCTGTCCCTTTGTGCAGGAGTATTCGTCATTGCAGGCGCTTCCGAGGTTGTCACAGCCGATCGCGGTTGCTGGCGTGTCGTAATAGTTGAGCACGTGCGCTCCTGTGCAGGATGTCCCTGCCCAGCTGTTCGCATCAGTTCCGGAAATGCCGTATTTCGCGCAGGTGTTCCTGTTGAGGGAATCGTAGGAAAAGGCGTTGTACCGTGAGCATTGGTATGTGCTTGGGTTTCCCATGAAGTTGTCAATGGTTGTTCCTGTGCAGCCTGCTTTCGGACAGCAGTCTTCGCCCGAGACGAGAAGGTTTCCATTATTGTCATATTTCAGGTTCCTTCTCACATTATAGTCTGGATGTTGTGCTACGCGCAACCTTCCGAGCGTGTCTGACCGCGAATAGGTGACTTGTCCTGAAGGGTTTAATGTGTCTGTTGAGAGTCCTCTGATGTCGTTCATTTTGGTTGTGGTCAACAGATTGTCCTGGCCGAACGAGCTAATGAGCTCTCCTGTGATGCCGATCTTTTCGCTCGCGCTTCTTGCTTTCTGCCCCAGTTCGTTGTTTACAGTATTGATAGTGTGCGTGGCATTGCTTGTATAGTCTGTTGTTACGACAGCACTTGGCATTCCGAGAGGGTTTGTCTTCACAACTCTTTTTTGTGGGCTGTTCTCATAGTAGAGCTTGGTGAAGTCAGGTGATGTCTCAACCTGGGTCTTATAGAGTTCTGTCGTCGTTTCTGTGAGGCCTATGCTGTTGAAAGTATTTTTTATCCGAAGGGGGCGTGCAGGATCATTGTCTGTATCGATGCTTGTGGTGGAAACGACACGTCCCATCCCGTCTGCAAAGGCGGTCGTCCTCATTTTGAGGCTGTCGTCGTTTGAGTTCTTTGATCTAGTTTTGGTGAGTACAGAGTTCAGTCTCCAGGCAGTCGGGTTGTCTCCTGTGTAGAGGAGTGTTGAGCCGAGGTTTCTGGCGAACGTGTAGGTGTATTCTTCGCTGGGGAGTGTTGGGTATGTGTCTCCAGGCTGAAATGTTTTGATAGGTCTCCAGAGGTTGTCATAGTCGAATTTTGAAGTTTGATCGTTGCTATTTATGTATTGATTGGCTTGCCCTCTGATATTATAGAGGTTCTTCTCTTTTTGTAATAATGGATTCTTGAAACAGGTCGGAAAATACCTTCCATATTGGGTGTCTGATCCTGGAGTGTCATCGCACGGGTCTGTCGGTCCCTCGTAATAGATGTAGGACGTCTCCCCTTTAGGGTTGGTGACTTGGCTGACTCGTCCATTGGTTTCGTAAGCGAATTGGGTCTTGATGAGCTCTGGTGATGTCTCCACGCTTGCTCCATCAAGCTGTTTATCAGAATCAGTATCGATCCAATTGCCTGTCCAGAGAGGTTTGCCGAACGAGGGGGAAAGGGTTGTCTGATACCCTGTGGCTGAGAACCCGTCAAGGTTCGTTGTCTGGAGCGGATTTATGTTGAATGCTGTATTCTGCGCCCCGATTCCTGTGTGCCCTGTTTGGGTGTAGGAGACAAGCCCGAGAAGGTTATACGCGAAGAAGAGGTTGCCTGAAATTTCATACGCATACGTGTTGTATGCTCTTTTGATCTCATCATGGCTGCCTGTCACCCGGGTCTCCCTGGCGAGGGGTCTGTTGAGTGTTGTCCAATCATAAAGGTAGGTCGTGGTTGTTGTCGTCCCGTCTTGCATGCTGGTTTTTTGGATTGGGTATGTGCTCTTGGCAGCAGAATACGTGGATATGGATCCTGAGTATTTTTCTCTGAATGTGTGCTGCTCAAGCGTTGTCGTCTCCTCGCTCATGAGATTTCCGCTTTGGTTGATCACTTTAATTTTATAAGGTTGTCCTCTGGCATAATATGCTTCCACATTTCCGCCATTTATCACAGGGCATGTGGGACATAATTCATTGTTTAGTTCATTGTAAAAATAATATTCTGTCCTGCCATAGCCTTCTTGGGAGACTGTCACCTTGCTATACCCTACATTATCAGGGTAGCTGTGCTTGGTCCTGCATTCTATAGGTTTGGTTCCATCATGATTGTAATATGCATCCATGCATTTTTCATAGAAATATCCTTCGTAAGGGGGGATGTAATTTCCTCCTTCATATGCGTAGGTCTTTGTGATTTGTTGGCTCAGCCCGTCTCCTGTAGTGATGTCGTCGACTCGCCAGCCTTTTGTTCCAGAGCTGTCTTCTTTGAATGTAAATCCTGACAATAATGTTCCTTGGGCGAACAGGATGTTTTTTCCGTAGCTTGCCTGCAGTTTTGCGTCCAGTTGAAGGTCTGTCACTTCATCCTTATAATATGGTCCTGGTCCGTGATACCTGTTTTTTAGTTCTGCGTATCCTGACCCGTGGTTTTCACCGTCTACTTGGCTGTTGCAGATTTCGATAAAATATGTCCCGGGATTAAGCTGGACTTGTTTGGATTCAGTATGCGGGAGAGTCAATTCATCCCATGAGCACTGCTCAATTATTGGTCCTGTCTGGCTGTTTTGCCTGATCCGTTGTGTTCCTGTGGCATAAGTGAAAACGCAGTTGAAATCGTAATGGTTGTCTAAGGGTGGTTGTGCGCTTACGGTTCCTGATGAATATTGGCAGCCAGTGACGCCATTTGATTTGCTTATGAAGATATTATTTTCAATGAGGTATCCTCCATTGCTGAAGACATCCACTACCTGATGCGTGTCGGGTTGCCCGAGATTTTTAAGAAAAACATGTCCATCATAGGTGATGAACCCTTCGATAGGTGTGGGGGTTGAGTACATCAAAAAGACGATAGGATCGGGCTCGTCCTCTACAAGCTCAAATATCATGATCTTCCCGCTTGCCTGTGCGTAGAGGTGATTGACGTCATGGATTTCCACTCGTGAAAAAGCCTTGCCTGCCTCGATTGTGCGAAAGACTGTGGCGGGAATATTCTTGTCATACATTTTAATGCCGTTTCCTGTAGCAATGTAGAAATAACGCTGAGTGATGGTTATGCTGTGCGCGTCTTCACCGGTGTTGGACACATACCATTCACCCATAAGCACAAGATTCATCGGATTCGCGATATTGATCTTGGCTAACTTCCCTTTTCCAGTTGATTGTTCATAACCGACAACATAAAGAGTGTTTCCTTCCCTTTGCATCATCCTTGGTTTGAAGCCAATATCAATAGAACTCCATTCAGCAAAAAAGTTGCCTGGAAGATCGTTAAAGTGATACTCCATGACATTATTGACGGCAATCCAGTTGTCTTTGATGTGATAGGTCTTAACCCACCCGTTCTGCAACCCTTCTTTGTGGGTTCCTGCAAATACCCAGGGGTAATTGACTGCAACTCCGCCTCTCTTGATTCCCTGAAGTTCAGGCCAATTCCCAAAATTGAGATTTTCTATTATCTTGGGATTTTTTATATCAGTGACGTTTAATAGGAAAATATTGAAGGCGTCGCCAACAACTGCAGAAAGATAATCTTGCGCGCCGTGGAGTGGGGTATAGCTGAACACTTGCAGCCCTGTGATGGTTGTCATGTCCTGAGCATTTTTCTTCGTCCTAAAGTCAATCCAATGGAGAATGTCATAGTAATAATATTCGTGGTGTTCAGGAACTTCGATTATCGTGGTCTCATCAATGACATCCCCTGCGGTGAGATTGGTGATTTCGATTCCTGTGTTTCCTCCAGTGTATGCATAAGCGCGTGGTTCGTAATTGATGTGCACTGTCCCTCCGAGCGGGGAAAGGATGTCCTGCAGGATGCCGTTGGTGTTGTAGGTGAACGTGAACGCGGGTTGTGTAGTGTTGGAAAGGCCTCTGAGTTGTACGCTGTCGAGTTTGAGCTTTGTCGTATTTACCGTTCCGCCCTTGTTGACGATGGTTTGGGTAAAGAGAGCATTTTCGAGAATATCTGCGCTTCCTTCCAGGTTGTCTCCTGGCCCGAAGTAGAGCAGGCGAACTTCGCTCAGACGTTTTTCTGAATAGATCCCTGGCTGGTTCATGCGGAAATATGGAAATCCGGCCTGGCACCATCCTGTTCTTCCGCAGACAGTAGCGTCGTTATCAAGATCCACGAAAACTTCTTCACAATGATATTTTTCCTTTGCAATCTCGCTGCTTGGCTGTTCAATCTGGAAATCTGCCCGCGTGTCGTAAATGAACTTGTACACGTAACCAACGATCCCCCCGCTTGATAGACGTTGATTCTGTCCATCCCAAAAAGACGATCCCGTTGTTATGGCGACGCTGTCAAGAAGGGAATCTGCGTTATAGGTTCCGCCTCCAGAGACGCTGTCAATCACTGTGCAGGGAGGGTCTGTATAATCCCACCTGTCATTGGGTTGGCAGTATCCAAACTGCCCTGGGCCGGGATCGATGCAACGAGTTCGTTTTTGGAATTGTTTAAGGACATAATAATCATATGGTGCTGGGATGTCTTTCCAGTTGAAGTGGATCCTGTTTGTCGATGAGGCGTCCCGTATCTCGGTGATGTCGTATTGGTAGGGATAAAGGATCACATCGTTTGACGTAAAAAGATTGAATGCATTGTATGTCTCTTGGCATGGCCCCAGACCCTCAAGTGTACAGGCAGGATAGCCGAAGTTTGAGTAGTCTTCATTATTATCTGATGCATCCCACCGGAGGTTCTTTATCGCAGGGATGTTTCTCTTATGGGCGAATATGTATTGGGTGCCTGAAGGGCCTTGCACTTCGAATTGCGTGTTGCCATCAGCATCGTCGATGAACAATTTTGCCCTGATGAGTGGGTTGTCAATCGCATAGAATAAGTGGCAGCGGTCAAAGGTGCCGGTGGGAAGGCAAAGAGGGTTTGATCCATCAAAGAAATTTCGGTCATTGAGGTTTGTCAAGATATGCGTCCCAGAAGGAAGGTTGAGAGTATACATGGGGAATAACTGGTCTGCTTGAGGGAATGGGGTGTCATTGGAGAGAAACGGGTTTCTGTTCATGACGCTTATCGACGGGATGGGCATCTCCCACCCTAACCCGATCTTTGACGTTTGCTTGTTCTTGTTCTCGGCATAGAGAGTTTCATTGACATCGCTGTTGTAGGTGAGTGTGATATCAAAACTGAGTCCGCCTTTTCCAGGGAAGGAAAGGAGCGGTATCGAATAGGAGAAGTCACCAGTGAAAAGGCTGGCATCTGCGTTGGTGTAGTCGGTATTCCAGCTGTCTGCGACAACCCCGCGTTTGGCTTGATCATCTGCGCTAGTAGAAAATATGAAGAGAAGGAATAGACTGCTTATGATTGCAAATGTTTTTTTCATCTATCCACCCTATTAAAGAATTTATTGTTTGACTTTATAAATTTAATTATTCATACATAAATCTTTGGCTCTTCTCCCATTTTAGGCAAGCCTTCGCATGCTGCTTTGGATTATTTTTAGCATGAAGTATTCGATGTTTTGAATGCCGTATGCTCGTCTTTTGATGATGTTGATTTTGGTGTTGAATCCTTCGCTTATTGCGTT
>JBDRSD010000068.1:0-35803 GCA_043825215.1 Nanobdellota archaeon | reverse complement strand
CAGAGTATGGCAATACAGGAATGCTTAGCACTGAAAAAGAACATCGCAAATGACAGGGGAGCAGTTGTCTTCGACTGCCCGAACTGCGGTGAATACAAGATAATCAGAAGCAGAAAAGCAAGGGAGATCGTCGCAAAATATACTTGCCCGAACTGCGGCTTTACCGGACCGAACTAAACAGCTGACTGAACTCAGCCAACCGCTAACAGTTCATGGCCGGCTTTCAATCTCACAATGGCAAACGCAATCATAACAATCAAGATCATGCCAAAAGACCCGTCCATTGATCTGAAAAAAATCGAGGATGAAGCACAATCACTTCTCAATACCCTTGTCGGCGAAGGGGACAGGAAAGTCGAGATCGAGCCCATCGCCTTCGGCCTTAAGGCAATCAACCTCACCTTTGTCGTTGACGAAAAAAAAGGAAGCGCAGACCCAATCGCAGAGCAGATCAGCCGGATAGAAGGCGTACAGTCAGCAGAAGTCACCGATGTACGACGGGCTATTGGATAATCACTTTTTCTCTTGATCCCACACACCAGCAATCCTCTCACCGCACTTCCTGCATGCCCCGCCTGAAAAGCTGCTTGTGATTTCTGCATCATGCCAGCCTCTCCTGATGAGAAGGGCATTGCACTTCGGGCAGTATGTCGAAGAATGCTCTTCATCGATAATGTTTCCCACGTAAACAAAAGATAATCCTGCCTTCTTTCCGATAGCGTATGCTTTCAGAAGCGTCTCTTTGCTTGTCGGGGCAAGATTCTTCATCTTATAATCCGGATGGAAGGCAGTGACATGCCAAGGGATATCCTTGTCAACGGATGCGATGAATCCAGCGATGTTTTTCAGCTCTTCATCACTGTCGTTTTTTGTCGGGATGATGAGAGTTGTGATCTCGAGCCAGATGCCAAGCGCATGCGCATGCCTGATTGTGTCAAGGACTGGCTTAAGCTTTGCTTTGCAGGTCTTTGTGTAGAAATCCTCGCTAAAGGATTTGAGGTCGATGTTCATCGCATCCAAGAGACCTTTCATCTTCTCGAGTGATTCATTTGACTCATACCCATTACTCACAAAGACATTCCTGATTCCCTGTTTCTTTGCAAGCCTGGCCGTATCGTACAAGTATTCAAAAAAGATGATCGGCTCATTGTACGTATAGGCAATCGAGGGAATGCTAGCCTTGTGACACGTGTCGACAATCCTTTCCGGAGGAAGATCGTATCCAAACCTGCCCACCTCGACATCTGCGAGTTCAGAATGCTTCTCCTTCATCAGGCGCTTCTTTATCTCCTTACTCGCCTGGGAGAGGTCCCAGTTCTGGCAGAAGTCACAGCCGAAATTACACCCGACTGTCCCAATGGAAAATATCCTCGAACCCGGAAGGAAATGGAAGAGCGGCTTTTTCTCAATCGGATCAGTATTGACAGCTGATGCTCGCCCATAGACGATGAGATAGAGAATCCCGTCCTTATTCTGGCGCACCCCGCAGATTCCTGTATGATCCTTTTGGATGATGCAGTAGTGCTTGCACGCAGTGCATCTGACCTTCATATCGTCCAAGGGCTCAAAAAGGAGGGCTTTATGCATGGAAACGGAAGAGAACTTAGCAGTATTTAAAACTACTCGTTATCCCATACCAAGCTAGTCCCCAATATACATCACTGTTTTTCCTATAGCAAGACATACAAATGACAACCATTCAATAGTGTTCATGCAGGTCCCCACCATTCCAGAACAGGAGGCACTAAGGGCATACATCGGAAAGATCATTGATATCACCATCAGAGAAAAGGGCACCCTCGTCGATGAAGAAGGCATTCCACAGAGAAGAGAAGAGCAAACATTCACAAAGACGGTCAGGCTTGAGCACATGACCTACAACATGCTTTCCGGAACCCTCCTTTATGAAGAAGGAATCCCCATCGCTGAAAGGCACTATGCACTGCCCTTCCTCTGCACACATTTCACACACATGACCGTATACGATACCTACATCAGCGCGATCGCACACCAAGGGAAAAAGATATACACTGCCTAGCTATTTTTCTTGCACCCCTGTTTCAGAAGAGATAGCACATCACCTGTCGTACGCAGTCCAGTCAATGAGAAATGCGTACGCGACCAGGAAATCTTATTCTTGTCGAAGTTTTTTGTAAGCTTGTCCATACGCGGGATATTCTTTATACTGTGACGCTTGCAGAGCGCGTGAATGTCATGGAATCCGACAATAGGAATCTTTGACTCGTCATGGAGCAGCTGCAGGAACTTCTTGTTCTTGTCATCAGTCTCAGACGCGACCATCTCCTTAACGATATCAGAATCCCACAGCTGACCAACCCATATCGGACCTGCAACCTGTCCTTCGTACTCGAACATTGCATGCTGTTTGACGATGTCATCCACCCGCTTCTTTCCCTTGTCGCACCTGAAGAAAATACGCATGTAATGATCACGATCATACGAGAAGATGGGAACGAGCGCCTTGTCGTATTGGGCTGCCACCAGCTGGACTTTCCTGATGAGAATCCTCAATCCTATCTCATGCATGATTTCATTATGCATGGGCTTTGCCCAGTACTTTCTCTCGCAGGCGAGCCTGTACGTCCCGCAGAGCGCGCTTGTATCCGTCGCCGTGACTGCGAGGATGCCATTTCTTGCAAGGCGCATGCAGGATGCATCAAGGAAGGGATTGGGGGTGCCGAATGGATCAATGTCGATGTAGTCAAAACCAGGGGAAAGGAGGAGGAAGAGGTTGGCATCGATCGACGAGAAGAGGATTTTTCTGTTGTACGCTGTGAATGCACTTTCAATAACATCCCGCGTGAATCCCTCGGTTGTTCGCATCTTGTCCTGCTTAGCGAAAAACAAAGAGACAGAAGTTTTCTCTTGCTTGATGGCGTTACCCGCCAATGATTCCTGCACAAGGTCCTTGAACTTCGGATTGTAATCGTTCAGCCAGACGGATTCGACCGCGCCTTCAGGCAATTCTTTTAAGAAACGCAATGCACGAATGCCTGTTCCCGCCAATGGATCACCGATCTTCAAGGGCTTCTTGTTTTTCTCATACAGCACTTTGAGCACAAGAACGCTCATGTCCCTGTTGAATTTCATGACAGGATTATAGAAGATGGGAAGCTTCTTCGATATCTTCTCCTCCTCAGGAATCTTCACTTGTGCCATCCCCTCTTTTATTGTCGTAAACATGGCAAAGCAGAAAGCAGGGGAATTTAAAAAGGCGATGATTGCGAGTCTGCCGCAATATATTGGCACTCTGCAATGCACTGGTACAGTACGAGGAGAACAAGCAGCAATACTGGTTTCAAGCAAAACAAACCCAGCGCGTGCGCTGGGACATCACCCCGTTGCTTTCGCAACGGGCACACGCAAAGGTCTAAGCCCCGCTTTTGCAGGGCAGGGGATTCGGCATTGCCGAATGCGACATGCTTGAAACAGGAAAGTCACCCCCACCACTACTTCCCACCCTGCTGAAAAATCTAAGAGTAGAGAAACATGCAACAAAGGGGATAACCTGATAACCACAGCATTTAAAAATCGCTTCCGATTAGTGCATTCATGTCAATCAGAAGCCCAATCGTCTCCGTACTTGGCCATGTGGACCATGGCAAATCCAGCCTACTTGACGCTATACGCGGCTCCAACATCATCGCGACAGAAGCAGGGGCGATCACACAGGCGATAGGCGCAAGCATCATCCCACTCGATGTCATCCAGAAAAAAGCAGGAATCCTCCTCGCAAGCCTCAAGATGGATTTCACCATCCCAGGCCTCCTTTTCATAGACACGCCAGGGCATGCCGCCTTCACCTCGCTAAGGAAGCGCGGAGGGACAATCGCTGACATCGCAATTATCGTCATCGACATCAACGAAGGCTTCAAGCCGCAGACAATCGAGGCAATAGAGATCCTTCGGGCATCAAAGACACCGTTCATCATCGCCGCAAACAAGATCGACCTCATCCCCGGCTATCGCAAACACGACGACTCATTCATAAAAGACATCGCACAACAGGCAAGCAATGTCCAAGAGCTCCTTGACAGAAAAATCTACATGCTTCTCGCAAGCCTCCACGAAAAATTCGGCCTCGCCTGTGAGCGCTTCGACAGGGCGGATTTCACAAGCCAGGTGGCAGTCGTTCCCATATCCGCAAAGCAGCACATTGGAATCCCGGAAATCCTCATGGTCCTCACGGGCCTCGCGCAAAAATACCTCGAGAAAGAGCTCAAGCTCGAAGTCAAGGGCCCTGCCAAGGGAACAATCCTAGAAGTCAAAGAAGAGAAGGGCCTTGGAACAACGCTTGACGTCATCATCTACGATGGCACGCTCAAGGCAAACGATATCATCGTCATCGGCGGGATTGATGCGCCAGTTGTATCAAAAGTACGCGCGCTCCTCCTCCCTGAAGACCTCTCAGAGATGCGCGACAAGAAAACAAAATACAAACACGCAAAAGAAGTTGTCGCATCCTGCGGTGTGAAAATTTCCGCCCCAGACCTCAAAGACGCAATCGCAGGCATGCCACTACGCTCCGCCACCCAAGAAACCCTTGCCGCAGCAAAAGAAGAAGTGCAAAAAGAAGTCAAGGAAGCACTCATCCAGACAGACAAGGACGGCATCATCATCAAGGGAGACACCCTCGGAAGCCTCGAAGCGCTCACACTCCTCCTTCGCGAAAAGAAGATACCCATCAGAAAGGCAAGTATCGGGCCCATCGGAAAAAAAGACATATCTGACGCAGAAAGTGCCAAAGACCAACTGCTCTCAGTCATCCTCGGATTCAACATCCCTGCGGCAGAATCCACAGAAAAAGTCAAAGTCATCACAGGACCCATCATCTACCAGATCATCGACGACCTTCTCGCATGGCGAGAAAGCCAGAAAAAGGCGATCGAAGAAAAGGAGCTTGACACGCTTGTCCGCCCCTGTAAACTAGAGATCCTCAGGAATTGCATCTTTCGCCAGAGCAACCCATGCGTTATCGGCATTGAAGTCGTCGCAGGAAACCTTCTTCCAGGAATTCCCCTCATGAAAGAAGGCAGAGGCATCGGACGCATCAAAAACATGGAATGCGACAACATCCACCTTTCTAAAGCAGAAAAAGGAAAGCAATGCGCAATCTCCCTTCCCGATGTCACAGCAGGGCGGCAAGTGAACGAAGGAGACGTCCTCTATTCCGACGTCCCGGAAGAGGATTTTAGGAAGATGAAGAAACTTGCGCAATACCTGAAAGAGGAAGAGAAACAAATCCTGCGCGAAATCGCCGAAATCAAGAGAAAAGAGAACATCGTCTGGGGCATATAGAACAACATGATACGCTACCACATATTGAATTCCCGCGAGGTCAAGCGCGTGAAAGAACTCCTCCTTGAACAATTCGGATTCTCTGGAGAACTCCCATATGTCTTTCTCAAGAACAATAAGGAAAAGCTCTTCATCACCCACCGCGACATGGAGCATGTGCACATGGAACAGCTCAGAGTCGATGCTATCGGCCTCTACTTCGCGACCCTTGAGACAGACACGATCAGATTGTCCCTTGAAGGAAGCCAGATCATAGGACAACAAGCGAAAAAGAACATCATCGTGCTTGACGACACGCAATTCAAAGCATACATCACAGGAAAGGAAGTCGAATTGAAGACAGAAATGCTGCCGGGAATATACATCGTACAACACGGGATTGATTATGCCGGCTGCTGCAAGATATCAGGGAAAAAACTTACCCCGTTCATACCCAAGTCAAGAAGACTGAAGGTTCTCAACGCATAAAAGGAAAGAGAATGGCTAATTCACAGCAAGCTCAGGATCTCTCTCCAGCAGGTTCTTTATCCGCTGATGCAATCCTGATATCTTCCGAGAATCCTCGCTGATCGCTTCAGGAATCGAAACATCCAGGGCACTTCTCGCATACAAGCGTGCGACCATCCGCTCCACATCCTCCCTGTCAACGTCATCTCTGCTACTTGCAAGCTCGACATGATGGTCTCCCCTGCAATCCAAAGCATAGAATACCCTGCTGTTCTTGGTGGTAAGAAGAATCCGGGTCCGGGGAAGATATACCCCTTCATACATGACATCTCCGACAACAGACATTCCTGGCGGTGAAGACGATATCTTCTTCCTGCTTAGGTCATACACCATGCTCAGGGTAATATGTATATTCTTTTAAATGTTATGGAATACCTTAACTATCGCCAAGTGGCTTCACCCGACGAGAGGTGTCCTATCAAAAAACCGTTTCTCGACAAACCACTTGAAGATGCCACGCTGGTAATTCTCCCAATCAACAATCGCTTTCATGGACTTCCTTTTCTCATACTCCCCATGCAAAAGCTCTCCCTGATAATGCCTGCGCTCAAAATCAAACGAAGTCAGATGCAACTTGACCGGAACAAGTATTCTTCGCTCGCCACGCGCCCCCCCACACACATCAAACACCTTCTCAGCAAGATACCCTTTATCCGGATCAGCAATAATCTTATCATCATCAAAAAGCGTCTTTTCAGTGTAAGGAACAAGCCATTCACTTGGAAGCACCTGTTCCAAAAGCTCCTTTTTCTCATCGCCTGTCTGCGGATCTGCCTCATTAAGCACCTTCTTCGTGACATGCGCATTCCACTCCTCCCGCCAAGGATTACCCATGTTATACATGATATCATTGAAGACATCTTTCAGGAGTATGAGCGAATAATCATACCATCTCATCCTCTTGCACACCTCTGTGTGAGGAGACAGGGTTACAACCTTTATCCCAAAACAATCCCAGATCGGACCCTCAGAATCCTCAAGGCGATGGATGAGCTTCATCATCAATGATTCGCCGCTTTTCACCCTTGACCGAATGGAATAGAGCTTGTATTCCCGCTCGTGCAATGGCGCATCGAATGACATTGACGACACAATCTCCCTCTGCTGGTGGTGGATAGCACACCATTCATAAAAATCAGAAAATCCTCTGTTCTTCCTCAGATCGCGAAAGACTTCCTGTTCTGTCACATACCAATCCCGTTCAAATTCTCTGCGTATAGTCGTCGGTGAACACATATCACAGGAATAATCCACCCGCAAGACCGGAAACAATCTCATTTCCTCATAGTCGCTTGGGTGCAATGTCATGAGAACTCGCGGAATAAGACGGCTTTCAAGATATTCAACAAGATATCCTTCAGCAACATGAATAGCGCCAATCATCTCTTTCTTTAATTCCTCACATTTCTTTTTAGGATAACCTCTTTCCAGAGCGTCAAATGCCTCTTCTTTTGTCGCACCCTTCAGATTAATGAGCAAATCCTCCAGAGATTCCACATCTGCCTCGACAGCGCTTCCCGTGAACAAGTGCGAGATGAACATCCTTACTTCTCCGAGGGGACTTTCACGATGGTGAATCCCTTGATGATTTTGTACGGGTCGCAATAGCACAATTCAGAGAGCCGCAAAACTGAAAAGAAATAGTCAAACGCAGACTTCGCATTTCCAAACCGGATTGGCCTCGCCCCCTTCACCCGCTTTCCCTGCTTTCGCTCATACCCTTTTTTCATCTGACGCTCATCCTGTTCCTTTTGCATGCTGTAGAGCATCCCGTCAAAGCGATAATGAGAAGGATGATGGGTGATATCCGCGAGGGGGGGAGGCTCTGTCGCCTTGTCGAAGCGGCCGTCAAGCTCGTACTGCACAAGATGATCATCTATCGTCGAGAAATACCGGGTGTTTATGCGATTGGCACCACTCTTCGACCTCTTCAGAATATAATCCAGGCAACGGTAGGATTCCTCACGCACCTGATACATCAGGCTTTGTTTCAGCGATGCGATGATCTTATCAAGCTCTGGGATCGCTCCCTGCGGTGCGCTTCTGGACAGCAGGTTGAAGAACACGATTGACTTGTACTGTGCCCGCGCCCTCGCCTTGAGGGTGAACGTCCTCTCCCTCTTTTTCCTGATGTCATCGAAATCCACCATGTTGTAGTTGAGGTCGGTGAGTTTGACCAGGATGACCGAATGCCGGATGAGATGGTTCAGCCTGGACTTCTTTTCCACGTCATCAGGGAAGAAGTCGTCAAGATAGCGCCCGAGCGTTCCCGTATTGACAGCGCTCTTCACGCTCTCGTCCCAGAAGACAGCCGGAGGCTTGGTGAGCATGATGGATGCAACCGTCGCTGCATCAAGGATGTCCTCCTCGTCCTTTTCAAGGGGCTTCTGCGTCTTTCCGACAGCAAAATTCCGGATACGCATATCCATGCTCCTGAAATAATCTGAAGGATCCTGGTAATTCCTGATCTTCTCCTGCATGATCTCATCCAGGTCATGGCGAAGCGCCGCAAGCTGCATGACACGGATGAGGCGGCTGTCCAGATGTGACCTCTGGCCGAGGTATGCTACTGCACGTGCCATTCCCAGAGGATGGAAGACCTCATAATCCCTGCCGTTCTTCCTCAGCCTGCCCTTGTAGGTCTCGATGATGACATCAAGGCTCTTCATGAGCAGAAGATCAAGCGGGTCTTTTGGGTCGATCGCCTTTCCGTTACTGTTTTTCCTCTTTCCCGGTGTTATGCTTTTCGCAAGCGCCTGGAGAAGTCGCTCATGACGATCTTTTAATCCTGTCGCCCCGTAATCATAGAGCGTCCTGTCATCTGCTTTTTTGGCCTGGATCTCCAAGATGTCCTTCACTGTCTCCCGGACTGTTTCTTTCTCATTGTTCAGGAACAAGTGGGAGCGGAAGCGGTCATAGAAATCCCTCTCCTCCTTTGTGACCACGCAAAGCTGCATCTCCTCCTGTTTCTTCTGCATAGCCTTCTCAAGGGCAGAAATCTCGTCATTCCCCTGGATGTATACTGGCAGTTCGTACTCTGCAAGACCTATCCGATATTCTGCTAGGAGATTTTCTAAACGTTGCATTGTTACCCAAGCTCACCCCTCTGATGAGGATAATATATGTGTCTTTAAAAACATTTCGTCTAATAACTACTTTGCAGGAATAAATGAGATTTTTCTGTGTGACGACAAGCTATGCACAAGGGAATCATCAGCAATATTTAAATGCATCATGTTTTTAAATGAAAAGGCGTTCAATGATAAGAATGGATATACAAAAGCAAAGCCTCAAGGACGCAGAAGGCCTCATCCGCGCATTTGAAGGCCAAGCAAGCCCATTCCAGAAGCATGCCTGGCTTTCCGCGCTCCACGAGACACTCGGGCTTGAACCGACCATCATCACATTCAGCAAGAAAAAGGAGTATGCGGGATACATAGCGCTCTTTGCCAAAAAAGCAGGCATCACTACCTACTTCTCTCCACCCCTGGGAACAGAAACAGCATATGGCGGAATTGTCGGGAAAAAACCAGAACAACTCTATCCATTATTGAAAAAAGAGATCAAGAACTTTTTTGTCGTCCACCCAGCAAAGCTTCACATCGACGGATGCATCTGCGAACCCAAATACACGATCATCACCAAGCTCGACGCTACACATGCAGAAGATCACTTCAGCCGGCTCAAGAAGGGACATCGGTATAACATCAGGAAAGCACGAAAGGACAACATCCTCACCATACGCGATAGCTGCGATGATAAGAACCTCAACGACTATTACCACCTTCTCACAAAGACTTACGCCTACAAGGGTTTCACACCACTGCCACTCGCATTCTATAGAAGAATAATCACGCACTATGCCCAGGAGAAAAAAGTGAAACTCATCATCGCACGCAAAGGAAAGACACCAGTCGGCACGATTGCCGCATTCATTCACAACAAGACCATGTATTACTGGACAGGAGGATTCCTCAGGGACCCAGAATACACCAAACTCTACCCCAACGATGTGTTGCAGTGGAAAATAATCGAATGGGGATATGCAGAGAAGATTCCTGTCTATGACATGCTCGGAGGCGACATTCCCGGCATACGCGAATTCAAGCTTGGCTTCGGCGGAGAACTCGTCGAGTACACAAAGATCTATTCATCGAGAAAACTGCATGTGCTCGCGAAGGCGTATGGAATGCTTGGACAAGGACTGAAGAATGTCTTAAGGAAAAAATAGCGATTAAAAGATATTTTATTAGCAGTACATCGTCTTCTTTTTCATTAGACAATGCCGCCTCTGGCGGCAAGGATTCCGTGCTATGCACGGATGTTCTCAAAGACAGTTTTCGCCAAAGGCGAAAATAATCGCCAAGCAAAGCTTGGCCTGTTCAAAGAAAAACAATAATTCCCCCCCTCCAACGCTTAGCCCATCACTTCATTCAACTGCATCCTGAGCTTTTCCTGCATCTCCAGAAGCTCTTCCTTTCCTGCAGGGATAAAACGAGTCGCATCGAGTTCATTTGAGCCATGCAAGGGAAGGACATGCAGGTGCGCGTGAGGAATCTCAAAACCAGAGACCGCAAGACCTATCCGTTTCGCATTCGTGACAGATTTTAGCGCTTTCTCCACCCTCCTTGCGATGAAGAAAAGATCCGCATACAATGTATCATCCAGATCAAAAAGATAATCAACATGCACCTTCGGGATGATCATCACACTGCCAGGATTTATCCGCTCAATATTTAACAGAACAATAAACATCTCATCCTCCCAGACAGGATAATCCAGCTCTTTCCCTTGAATGATATCACAGAACCTGCACGTCATCTCTTCTCCAGCCCTTCAACAATGCCAGGCACTTCCCCAATATCAGCAATCTCATAATCCACCCACAGATACGTGGAATCCCTGCGAAGGGACTGCTTGGTCCAGATCGTGACCATGCCAAGCTTCTTTGCAGGCGCAAGGTCGCGACTCGCAGAATCGCCGACCATAACACAATTCTTGGGATCAACCTTAAGCTTTTTGCAAAGCAGGCTAAAATTCTCCAGGTACGGCTTTGTAAAGCCTGTCTCATCGCTCGTGACAATCGCATCAAAAAAAGGCATGACGCCAATCTTTTTCAGCCTGCTCGTCTTCACCTGCACGTTCCCATCAGAATCAGTGATCATGCCAAGCTTATACTTCTTCTTCAGTGCGCTAAGCACTTTTTTCGCGTTGGGATACAGGCGCGCCTCCTTCTCTATCACCTTCCAGTACGCATCCACGCACCGATCAATGAAATCATAATCACCTTCCATACCCATGAGCGCGAGAGTCTCAGACACCCAAAGGATCCTGCTGTACTCCTCGACACGGCTGTTCGCGTGAACCCTTTTCATCTTGAGCTCATTAAACGTCCTCAAGAAATCCCTCGGCTCAAGACCATATTCCTTTGCGACAAGCCCTGCCAGATGCACATCTGCCAAGCTTTCAGCTGACAAGAAATCCTCCAGCGTATTGTCAAAATCAAAAATGACTGCCTTGTACTTCATTGCTTCATTTCAAAAGGTCATCGATCGGCTTCTTCTTGCCCTTTTCCACCTTCTCCGCTTCTGCCTGCAGGTCAACACCCAATTCCTTTAATGCCGTCACATGCATCTGCATGAGCTGCTCGACAATCTGCAGGATCTTGAGCATCTCCTGGCGCTCCTTTGCAAGCGTTGATAAGGCTCCCTTATGAAAGCCGATCTGCTCTTCCTTTGTCACATCTTTCTCTGCCATAGCAAACACCTCGATATATGATCCAGACAGGTCAGGTGAAGTTTAAAAAGTTATTGGAAGAATAATTCGCAAAACCTCACAGGACAGCATCAGTGGTACGCAGGTATTCGCAATAGCCGCGCTGGATTGCGATCAGGTCAGCGTTTCTCTCCCGCCAAATCTCATACCGGACCATTCGCGGATCCCTTCCCATGCATACCTGCGTATAAAAACCCAGGTAGTGCCGATCCAGAGAAGTGGCCTTTCTATGATACCGTTCATTAAATGCTGGAACAAGCCGAAGGAAGGGATAGAAGATGACGTCAAGAATCCTCCACTTCCACGACGTGACTTGGTAGACGTGGGCGAGCTCGTGGGCGAGCAGGCCCTTTATCGCCTCTGGCGGACAGGATGCAATGTCTGGTGCGTAGGTAATCTCAATAGACTTGCCCGTGATAATCGTCATCATGCCTTTTCCTATCAGAGGCGAAAGGCGCTTCTCCTCGACCAGCTGAATCCCTTTCTTCTTCAATTCTGGAAATCCCTTATCCAATATCTCTTCCAGACATTCCTGCACTGATTCCATGGGGCAATTTAAGTATAAACTATATATAAATATTCTGACCAATTCAATTAATTTTCGCTGAGAAAAAACATATAAATCAACCACCCATCCTTGCCATATGATCCTCGGGCACATCATCGGAAAGATAACCACCCGCGAATTCTCCTTCAAGATAGAGGGCGAAGCCAAGAAGTTCGAATACGTGCAGGTCTACCACCCAGATGCAGAATGGGTGCTCAGCCAAATCATAGAAATCGAGAAGACCAAGGACGAATCAATCGCAAAGTGCATCGTGATCGGCTACAAGGACAAGGGAAAGATAACCCCCCTTCGCAGTCCCTTCGAACACGGCTCAGAAGTACTTCTTGCAGAAGATTCCATTATAGAAGGCATCATAGAAAACACAGGAACCGCATACATGGGAAAACTGCAAGGAAAAGACATCAAAGTCACCCTTGACTTAAACAGGATACTCACCAAGCACCTTGCTGTCCTTGCCAAGTCCGGAAGCGGCAAATCCTACACCGTGGGTGTTCTCATCGAAGAGATCATCGAAAAGAACATCCCAGTCCTTGTCATCGACCCCCACGGCGAATACAGCGCCATGCGAAAGAAGAACGAGCATGACAAGGAACTCCTCCCTCTCTTTGGCATCAAGGCACACGCCTACACAGTAAGGGAATACGGAGACACAACCCTTTCCACATATGCAAGGCCCCTGCACCTCTCACAGGACCTCACGCCAGAAGAGGTCATCGAACTCCTCCCAGGAAAACTCAACGCGACACAGCTTGGCATCCTGCATAACGGCATCGGCCTTGCCAAGACAACAACTATCCCCGCACTCATGCTCGCACTCGAGCAAGAAGAGAACAGCGCGAAATGGACACTCATCAACTCCCTCTCCTACCTGAACAAGACAAACATATTTACAGAACTTGACATGCCCTACCACGAGATGCTCGCGCCAGGAATCCTCACCTCGATAAACCTCAAAGGCTACTCGCCAGACATCCAGCAGATCATCGTCTGCAAGCTTGCCACAGACCTCTTCGCATTACGGAAAAGAAACCAGATAGCGCCATTCTTCCTCGTCATCGAAGAAGCCCAGAACTTCTGCCCAGAACGCTCATTCGGCGAAGCGACCAGCTCAAAAATACTTCGCACGATCGCCTCCGAAGGCAGGAAATTCGGACTCGGCCTTGCTGTCATCTCCCAACGACCTGCCCGGATAGACAAGTCAGTCCTTTCCCAATGCTCGACCCAGATCATCCAGAAGGTGACCAATCCCCACGACCTCAAAGCAGTCGCGACAAGCGTCGAAGGGTTAACATCTGATGTCGAGAAAGAAATACAGAACCTGCCCATAGGAACAGCGCTCATCACTGGTGTTGCAGAAATACCTCTCTTTGTCACCATCAGGCCAAGAAAATCCTCCCATGGCGGGCGAGAAGTGGCACCAGTCGAGACAGAAAAAGAGTTCACAGATAAAGTGGAGGACTTCAGAAAAGAAGAGATACTTCCCGTAGTCAAGCCAACCATCACTGCAAACGATGTCATGCTCATGAACGAAGGGCAAGGGACAGTGAAGACGGTGCTTCACCCATCGGCCAGGTTCTCCTGCGAAGAACGAGGGAAACGCTACGACGTCATAGTCGACCTCACCACAGGCCGCCTCGTGACCAACATCGACGACTACACGACAAAAGCGATTCCTGACATGACCGGCCTCTCAAAAGAAGAACTCATCCTCCTCTCGTCAGTCCACAAGGAAGGAAAGCTGAAAACCAAGACCCCTGCAGCGCAAAAGCTCATCAACAAGAACATGCTCGTGGAAAACGAGAAAGGAATCATCCTCTCAGACGACTTCGTCTTCTCAAAACTCGTCAACTTCCAGACGTTCACACCAGTCGAATATCTGCCAGTCAAGTATGACGAGAAAAAAAATGCGGAATTCGGCATGATGGACGCGCGAAAGAAGCTATCCACATTCACGAAAGTCGTCGATGATTCAGACTGCTGGCTACTCAGGTATGAATTTCTTAAATCATAGACTCCCAAACCTTTTTATTCTCCTTGCCATTTCCAGGGCATAATGGAAGAGGAACAGCGACACAACAGAAACGACGCTCATAGCTATGCACGGGAATACGCAGGAACAAAAGTGATTCCCCTTCCAGTCACATCAACGCTTGGCGTCGCAAGACTCTATGCCTATGGTACACACCAAGAGCTTCGCAGGAACGCCTGGACAAAGAAAAACAAGGACTGCCTCACCCTGCTCTTCTTCATGGAAGCTGCAGGGACAGCCGCAGCATACGCATTCCTTCCAGACACCGCGCACATCCCTGCATATGTCCTTTCTGCGGATCTTGGCATCCGACTTCTCCAGGGAATCGTTCGCACAGTCCACAAACACGTAAAATATAAGAGGAAGACAATCGATTCGCGCCTCCTTGATAACTTCCAGGAAAACCCTGGCATTGCAGGAATAGTGCGTGACCTCTACAAGAACGTCACTTCATGAACTTTCCCACGTTCTCCATAAAAACCGGCATTGCATCATGGAGATGTGCAATCGTTTTCTCCACATGCTCATAGCATTTGATGGGATGCAGCATCCAATCAGGGATTGCCTCATTCACATCCTGCACAGACGTCTTCGTTCCATAAACGATCTCATTAAAGAGAGGCACATCACGGCTGAAATGCTCCTTGATGAACCTGACATGAGACTCAGCCATCGCAACGACGACATCAAACGACTTGAAATGGTCCTCTGTGAGCCTAGTCTGCTTGTGCCCGTGCACGTGGATGCCATATTTCGAAAGCGTGTGCAAGACTACTGGAAGGAAGGGCTGCGGCATGGCGCTTGTCCCAGCCGACGACACCTGGATGCCTGCCATCCCCTGCTTTTCCAGATAACCCCTGCACAAAAGCTCAGCAGAGACACTCCTGAAGACATTTCCTGTGCAGACAAACAAGATGCGCATGGAATGCTTTTTCTCTCGCCCCTTTTTATAATTTACGATAAGCTTTTAATTAAGAGACGACACCTCATGAGACATGAACCCTGCTTATCTTCTGGCATTCATGACCGTAGGCATCTTCAACAGCCCTGCACCACAAGCGACCTATGTGCCAATTTCGCCAACATACGCTGAAAAAAGCATGTTCATTGCAGAAAAGAAAGAACGACTGCAATTCAGGATATTGCAAGACCTCCCGGAAATATCATTGATCCCGCACGTCCACCTTAATCTTGAGAAGCGCACCTTCATGCTCTCAAAACTCAAGGGCAAAATCAGAGGAAACGGCATCGACTTCTACGTCGCATCATTCACTGTCCACCTTGGTGAAGACAATTGGAGGATTGCTTATCGATTCTGAGCAGATCCGAAGAGCTCCCCCTCATATTACGGGATACGATATGCCATATTTAATCTTCTGAAACCGCTTGGCTGACTTCAGTCAGAGGTTTATCAACAGCTCGGACAGTAATTCTTCGGCACATCAGGAGGAAGCTCAAGCGTTATACCCTTCGGAAGCAATGATGGATTGCCATCAGCCTGTTTCATGGATATCCTGCCCTTCACTATCGGGTCGATAATCTCCTTCAATGTGACATTGCCTGCCCGCCAATAATCATATCGCTCGTTCATGCTCCCTTCATCGAAATTCCTGAAGTCATCAGACAAGAAACGCATGAAATACATGGTCTTCAACATCGCATTCGGAATCGTGTCATTCTGCACCTGAGTCCGTAAGGACCCATCCTCACTTATAACTCCCATCGCCCCCTTAGTCCTATGATTCTCGTATTGCTTTATCAGTCTAGTCAATTCATGCGCAGAATCCTTTGACTTGAGCGCGTGGCTGATCTCGATGCAATAATTGTTTAGGACAGCGCTCATCTGCGGATCCATCACAGAGACTTCCATAAAAAGGCTATTCACTTTTTTCTCTTTCGGATCATATCCCACCGTCACAAAAACCCTTGCAGGATCATAATTAACAAGATCCTTCTGCCCAAACCCAGTCCCATTCATATCAATGGATTCCCCAATCGGAAGCTCAACAATAAATCCTTTCTGGACGAGAGGCCGTCTATAATTTACCAACGTCTCTTCCACACCGTCCGCATCAATTCTTGAAAGAATCTGGAAATCTCTGCTCTTGTCCCTGTACATCGTGATACCTTTCAAGCCCAGCTCCCAACCCTTGATGTACGCCATCAAGATATCATCGACAGAAGTCGTCCTTGGCATATTGATCGTCTTTGAGATAGACGAATCAGTATAATCCTGGAACTCTTTCTGAATCGATATATGACCCTGGGGAGTGATCTCTCCTTCTCCACCCGCTGTCACAAAGACCTCGCGCCATTCTTCAGGAATACGCTCGATCTGCGTCTTAATGTGCGTAATTCGCTCCCGCGCATCTTCAGATATAGCCTTCTTTATGTCGGGGACTGTCAGGCTTCCACCGTTCATGTAAATTGCAGAAAGCAGTTCAAGCGTTGGCTTCAGACTTGAGGGAGCGCTTCCTTTCGGTTTGATCTCCTTTATCATATCCTCATCCTGAGGATCATAAACAACATCAAACATCTTGATATCCGGGATATACTCCTTATCGATGATCCCTATCTTTTTCAGGACTTCCAGAAAACCAGGGTTCATATCAAGCAATTGCGTGTTCATCACATTCGATGTATAGACAAGACCGAATGCTGGCTCAATTCCTGAACTGCAATTCGCAGTCCTCGATATCGTTCCAGTTGGTGCCTGTGTCGTCTGGAAGGCATTTCTCATGACACCAAGATCATACTGCATCTTCCTCGAATGACTCTTAGGATTCTTCCTGAAATCACGTCCCGCATCAGATTCTGGATTATAGAAAGAATCCTTCCAAAGCAGATATTCCCCTTTCTCCAGCGCAAGCTCATGGCTTGCCTCACGCATGGTATCTGACAGGAGCTTTGCCCACCGCTCAGCGATCGGAATAGATTCCTCAGAGCCATACCTGACACCAAGCATCATCATAGCATCTGCAACACCCATGTAGCCAGGACCGATCTTTCTCGTGTTATCAACAGCACGTCGAATCTCGATTGCAGGAAAGTCATTCCTGTCAATGACATTATCCAGCGCGCGAGCAACAACCTTTATCGTGTCCTTCAGACGCCCCTCATTCATATAGGCCTTACCCTCTGCATCATATTCGACGAATTTGAGCAGGTTTATCGATCCAAGATTACACGCCTCATATGGCCCAAGTGGCTGTTCAGCGCAAGGATTTGTCGCCTCGATCTCAAAATGCGCAATATCAGGATTATACTCATTCATCCTGTCAATGAAAACCATTCCTGGTTCCCCATTCGTGTGACAGAGTTCTGCAATAGTTCCTAAAATCTTTCGTGCATTGATCTTCACGAGCCCATCATCGATAAACCCGATGACATCACCGGAATACGCATTAACCACATCCCTCCTATTCTCATGAAGATACATTGATGGCGTTGTCACAGGCTGCATGGGATTCTTCCTATTCTTCTTCAAAATCTTAATGAACTGCTCCTGCGAACACAAGTCATCTACAGTAGTCTTTGCATGGGCATCGCCAAGAAGCTTTGCCCTGTGCGGATTTCTCAATGTATAATGATGGTCGTTCTTAGCCGCTTCCATGAACTCATCTGTCATTGCGAGCGAGAGATTGAAATTTTTCATTCTCACTTCACGCGCAAAGGTGGACAAACCAAATTTTGCATACATATGGTCCAAGAAATCCGGATGATCTATCCGCTGGATGCCCATGTTCGCTCCACGCCGGGTATTTCCTTGCATGACCGCTTCTGTTGCCTGATTAAAGTAATGCTCAAGAAAAGAGATCGGTCCACTTGAAATACCTCTCGACGATGACCAGTCAATGGTATGGACACCATCCACCTCTGGGTTGTATCCGATCAAGCTTCCCTTTGGCCTGAGGCGATTCAAGCCAAACCCAGTCCCGCCACCGCCCTTATGGATGAGCTGCTGAATAACCCATGCTTTCAGAATGCCATCACCAAGGTGGTTGGGATCTTGGCCAAATTCGTCATCTATTGGTTCGACAAAACAGGCAGAACCCATCTGCTTCTTCAGCTCATACCCATCAGCAGTCTTCTTCCACCTGCCGAAATTCATATTCGTCGGCGTGTTGAACCGAAACACATCCTGTACCTGCAGGTCATAGATCTGTTCTGCAAAGGCTTGCACTTTCTCAATCTCCTCTTTTGAAAGTGGAGCGGAGCGCACATCTATCCCATTTCTCTTTCTCATGTGCGCAATCTCTGCCTGGGCGATATCAATAGATATTGCAGCAAGGCGCTCTTCGATCGTCTCTTTTGTCCCATCCTCCATATCCTTGACATAAAACTCCTCAAATATGGCACGGGCATTCGGCGTCATTCCCGTATGTTTCTTCTTGGAAAGCTCATCACGAAGATGCTTGAATGTCTGAAAATCAAGGTAAGGAACAGATCCTCTCGGTATGCCATCCTCTGCAGCATAATTGTCAAGCGTGTCGACATTTTGGAGTTCTTCACGCGCCTTTGCGTAATCATCCTGCAACTGCACATGATGAACGAGAAACTCCTGGATCTTGCCCAACTCATCATGGTTCATACCCTTAAGAGACTCCCGCACACGAGAATCGCTTACCCTATCAACTAGTGTTTGCACTGTTTCAGACATCATATTCACCTCACGAACCTTGTCGTTGATTTCTATTGTTTACTGCTGCTTTCCTTTCAGAAGCTTCTTCACTTCTTCAGTGAAGGCTGAAATATCATCAAAATCCTTATACACTGATGCGAACCTGATGTAGGCGACCTTGTCGAGCTTCTTGAGTTTTCTCATGACCAATTCTCCAATTCGCTTTGAGGGGACATTCGTGTCCACTTCCTGGCGAAGCTCCTGCTCGATCTCAGATACTGCTGCCTCGATCTCATCACCTCCCACATCGCGCTTCTCACATGCCTTCTGCAGGCCTGACCTGATCTTGTTCCTGTCGAATTGCTCCTTTCGGCCGTCTTTCTTGATGACAGTCAATGTCACATTCTCGATGCGCTCATAGGTCGTGAATCGCTTTTCGCATTTCAGGCATTCCCGCCTTCTTCGGGTCGTATCACGGATGAACCTTGATTCCAGGACCTTTGATTCCTCGTTTCCGCAATAGGGGCATTTCATGATGATGACCTCACACACCAATAACACTACAGGTAGTGTCTCTTACCTCGATAAAACTCAACAGATAGCGTTTTAAGCAAGACCACCTATATATACATTTCGGTCATGCAGACATTATATTCAAACCTATATGATATGAAAAAAGCGATGGGAAGCATAGTGATGCAAAAGGTACGAATTGAATAAATAGGATAGATAAGAATAAAAAAAAATTACTGCAGGTAATCCGGCAATGCAGCAAATAGGTCTATCTTGAACTGGGTGGGAACCGACGTGTGGGCTCCAAGAAGGCCTTCTATGCCTGCCTGCAAGTCCTCTGCAGCCACGTAAACCTTTCCCTCATTGTCAAAGATGCGATAGCTCCTATCAGAAGCCGTGCCATCCTTTGCTATCCTTCGCATGACCATTCGCTCTGTATGCGCTGACAGAGGCTCATGTTTCACCTGAATTCCTGCGCCGCCACGCAGGTATTCATAATCAGGTCCAAAGGCGAGGATTCCTATGATATCAAGGTCTCCTGTCGATCCTGCAATATTCTTTGTCGACATTCCAACGAGACCATCCAGGACAGAGCCGTATTCGATGCTCTTTCTTGGAAAGAAGAGGAAGCGCACGGCTGAACCGTCTGCAATCTCAAAGTCATATTCCTGGCTTGTCTCAAGGTCTTTGTCAGGAATGCCGAACCGCAGTCTTGCATCTGCTTCGTATGATTTCATATATCCAGAAAGAGCCCCTCGCAGGGACTGTGCTGCAAGATACGCCTTCGTGTTCTCAGGATTGATGCGTCCATAACGGTTCAGGTCAAGATAGACTTGCAGACGACTGACCTCATCAAGCTGAGCCCGCTTTCCTGTCGCAGGATCCTTGACAGAGAGATCTGTCCTGTTGAAGGAAGTTGTGTTCTCTTCCCTGAGGCGATCCAGCTCTCCTAAGAAATATTCTCTGAATACAAATGCAGAATCATCAACCTTGCGAACGCCTTCCCTGTTTACCCCCTGGAAATTGTCATCAACAATCGTCTGCAGAAAACCAATAAGCCCTCCAATGACAGGCTCATTCGCGCTTCGCTTGTTGCCATATGCGACAATCACAAAGTGCTTTCCTTCAAGGGTGTGCACGACCTCGTGCCTACCAAGAAGAACGCCTTCCCCGTCCACTCCGACTGTTTCCCTCGCTTTCTGAAATGCTGCATCTTTGAGCGCTCCTTCAAACGGCGCAAGCACATACTCCTCCAAAGTCGGCATGGCAGTTCTGCGCGCATAGTCGTATCCCCGCAGGTTCTCTTCCTCATCAGTCCCAAATACCGGAGCCTGGACAATCCTCGAATCTGTTCTTTTCATTTTCTCCTCCAGATGCTACGCATCCCTCTGATTTAAACTTGTGTAGTATAACAAGGGTAGTAACTATGTAAATTCTTGCGGGATAGAACATCACCACAATAAATGACCCCGAATCGTCACTTTAAAATGGTAAAATTTATAAAGAGAGCAGTCAAACTCCACTCATATGGAATCCATTCAAGCATACGAGCAGATACGAGACCTCAAGGAACGATGGGGAATAGGCACAAGCCAGGCCTACCGGGACCTGAAAAGCAAAAACCAGTATGGCATCCTCAAGAAAAAGGTAGAGGAAAGGCTTGAACAACAAGGGAATCCAAGAGACATCCCCCTCAGGGAAATCATGAATCTCACAGAATACCTGACCGCGTGCGTGAACCAGGCCCTTGACGCGCAGGCTTCCTGCAACGCACTTCGTCTACACACGTCGCGAATAGAATACCACGTCCTCACCCCTTATGATGATGAGTGCTTCGAAGACCTCGTCAATGTCGAGTTCGATATCGACAATACAGTCCTCACCTACTACTCACAGACTAATAGGAATCTTGAGACCAGAATCAGAAAAACAATCAGGGAATTCATCAAGGGACCACACCCCTACCTGACCATGCCTGACGGGCAGGCAATCACGTTCAAGGAATTCAAGGAAAAGAACAGGATAGAGACAGCAAACCCTCAGTATAGCTGGCGAATACCAGTAGAAAAGAAGGCCATGAAATATGACATCAGGGAATTTCGTGAGTGGTACCACGGAAACCACCCTGTGACATTCAATCCCAACCTACTCTCCCTTGTTGAACAAGAGAACCTTCTCGGATGGCACAAGGAATCACAATATGCTCGTGCACGACGGGACCAGACACTCCGACAGCTCTGGCCTTCCAGACGAATCGCCCTCAACTATATACTGCCCAGCAGGGAATTGGGCGAGCCAGAACTCATCTACGCACAAGGAATAAGAAATGCCCAATGGCAGATACAACAACGCACAGAGAGAATCACAAGATTATTCGAAATTGACTCGCCAAGAGTCATCCTTCAACTGGAAATAGACCTTATTGAAGAGAAGAAATACATCCTCTGGGCACTTCGCACCCACAAGAAATGGGTGAAAGAAGCACTCGGAGAACTCCTTTCAGAACAATAAGGAATGTAAACATATACCTGGACTACCACGATGATCACCATTCCCGACATGCAACCCTGCACCCTCGACGACAGCACACGAATAGTCCAAGGAAGAATCATCTATGCGCATCACGTGCGAAATCCGCGAGGCGAGACAAACACCCTTGTCTTCATCACCCATCCAGGTGAGCTGCACGGGATGCTTTCTCACTTCGAAGAGATTCTCTCATCCTATGTCAGCGCAGCAACAGACGGATTATCACTTCTTGCCTGCCAACACTATGAAAACTACCCAAGCCTCGGAATCACCCATTTCGTGAACAGGAGAACCCTGCAGAATTATCCATACTCGCATAGGGCAAGATTCTACGATACTGACGCAATAGTTGGTGAAGCAAGCCATAAGGCAGCAGAACTCCTGCTCAACCACGAAATCCAGCCAGGCTGGCAGGAAACAGACGGTCTTCTCATCTACATGCCAGCACAGATACCATTCGAAGAAACCCTCAGAAAACAAAGAGAAAAAGAACAAGAATCCTTCAAGCAATTCCTCCACAGGATGCGAAGAAACTACCACCAAGGGTATTATTGAAAAAATCTTTACTTCAACCGAACCTGCCCTTTCTGCATCTGATTCATAACCTTCGACATGTTCTTCTCATTGCCCTTGAGCATCTTCATCATTTTCTTTGCCTGGCGGTACTGCTTAAGCATTCCGCGAAGCTCGGTAATAGAAACAGAAGATCCTTTTGAAATCCTCTCGATCCGCTTTCCTGTGATCAATTCCGGATCCTCCAATTCCTCCTTGGTCATGGAATCCATGAGCACCTTCCACTTGTCAAGCTTTCCCTCCTGATCCTTGAGCATCTCCTTCGGGATATTCATGTCCCCCATGCCAGGGATGAGATTCATGACTTTTGACAGCGGTCCCATCTTCTTCATCGCACTCATCTGCTCATACAGGTCAAGCAGGTTAAACTCTCCCTTAAGCAGTTTTTTCCCTAAGTCCTCTGCCTGCTCTTCAGTAATCGCTTCCCTTGCTTTCTCTAATAGTGACTCAAGGTCCCCCATGCCAAGAATCCTTCCAACAAAACCCTCGGGCTTGAACTCTTCAATATCATCGATCTTCTCGCCAACACCGATGAATTTTACCGGGCTGCCTGTGACAGAACAGGCAATCAATGCTCCCCCACCTTTTGCAGTCCCATCAAGCTTTGTGATGACAACACCTGAGATTGCGCCTGCATCATGGAACGCCTTTGCCTGGCGCTCAGCAGCCTGGCCAATATCAGCAGACAGGACAAGCAAGCGCTCATTCGCATGCACTGCCTTATTGATCGCGAGTAGCTCTTTTATGAGTTCATCCGAGAGTGCATCACGTCCGGCAGTATCCAGGATGACCACGTCATACTCTTTCATCTCTTTAGAGAACTTCCTGATGATATCAGTCGGATGCTTTGCCTTCTTGTCCCCGACCACAGGCACATTGATCTGCGCACCCAACTGCACCAACTGGTCATATGCTGCAGGACGCCAGGTGTCAGTCGTCATCAGAAGCACCTTGTGGCCTCGCTTCTGGTAATACTTCGCAAGCTTTCCAGAAGTTGTTGTCTTTCCGCTTCCAAAAAGCCCGACGAGCATGATGACAAAGGGCTTCTCCTTTATTGTTATTTTTGCGCCTTCGCCACCGAGAAACTTGACCAGTTCCTCATACACGATCTTTATCAGATATTCCTTTTGTGTAATGCCCTTTGGCTGTTCATCCTTTAACGCACGCTTCTTGATCGCTTCTGTCAAGTCAAAAACAAGCTTCACGTTCACATCAGCCTGCAGAAGCGCCCTTTGGATATCCTTGACAAGCTCATTCACGAGCCTTTCGTCTACAAAGACTGCCTTCGTTATCTTCTTCAGAGTCTCTCTCAGAGAGTCTGACAGCTTGTCGAGGACCATGCTCTCAAGTAGACAGATTTGATTTATAAAGGTTTAGGCATAGCAGGCCAATTTCACATCACAAAAAAATCAAGAAAAACAAGACATACAAGAGGGGAACAACAACAAACATACCATACTCTGTTCGCTTATGTATCTTATCCACAAGATGCTGCTTCTTCTGCTCGATGAATTCAAGCATGATTATGTTGACGAGGACCGACAAGAGGATGACAAAATAGGTGAGAATCATGAACTTATCTGCAAATGTCAGATAGCCGACAGGCGGAATCTGGTTGGAAATCGAGATGTGGAACATGACAGAACCCACAAGCGCAGAACTTGCCATGGCAATCCTTGTCGTGATCTTATCCGGATCCATGATGAACGAAAAGAGCATGATGAGGACGATGAAAAAGACCGGGAGGAAGGTCTTCATGAAAGAGTTGAACGTGATCCTTGAGATGTTCACCGAGAAGACATACTGCGAATACACCTCATCATATACCTTGTAGTCATGTTCCTCGACCTTCGCCGACCAGCCATCAATACGCCAGCCAGTGAAGGCGATGGACTCATCAATCCCGCTCTGCTCAAGATCAGCAGTATATGTGAGATCTTCCTTCGTCTTCACCTTATCCTCAAGGATGATTCTCATCGTCTGTTTGTCAAATGGAAACCTGCGCAAATCAACAGGGCTTGCGAGATTCGCCTGGATGCGATAGAACTTCTCATTCGGCTCATCGATGATCTTGTCAATGCTTGCGGCGCGCCCGTTCATGAACTCAAAGCCAGAAGCATCACATTCATCCTCACAGGTCAAGGAGAGGTAGAAGTCAGCAGTGAAGCTTCCTGTCGCCACATCAAACTTTCCCAGGTTCAGGATGAAGAGGCCGACCTGAACATCAGAGAAGGGCGCAGCTACGCTCATTGGTTCTGCATCAAGTTCTTCCGCAGCATATACCTGCGCAATGAACAGGAGGAAGATGAATGCGAACAGGAGCTTTCTCATGAAGACCAAGACATCGCAGGGAATTTTTAAATCTTTGGATTTAACACTAGTTTTTTAAAGAGAAAAGAGTCTAGGCAAGTTATGCAACTGACTGCATCAGATGGCACAAAGATTTCCTACCAGGCAACGAAAATCTCTGACGTCTTTCTCATCTTCCTGCATGGCTGGGGAGTGAACTGGACCACCTGGAAAGAATCAATCGAATTCTTCCAGAAACAAGGATATTCAACAGTGGCATTAGACCTGCGTGGGCATGGGGAATCCGGAAAGCCAGGAAAGAGATCAGCATACGACATCTCATCATTTTCCAAAGACATCGACGAACTTGCACGAATCGAAAATATCCAAAAAAGCGCCCTCATCGGACAATCCATGGGCGGCATGATCGCACTTGACTACGCGCTACGCTATCCAGGAAACGTGCTTGCACTTATCCTTTGCAATTCCACATACATGAACGTGCTCGAGCACAGAAAGTTCAAGGGCACGGCACCTCTCATAAAAAAAATCATTAAAAAAGTTCACGATGACTCAACACTCTGGAATCCTGAGGCAGAAGACATCGACCTCTCCAAACTCAAAAAAGAATCAGACTACAAGATATTCACGCGCGGCATGCACAATGCGACAACACTTTCCCTCATCTCCTGCCTTGAACATCTCATCGACTTCGATGTCAAAGATTCCCTTGCAAAGATCAACGCGCCAGTCCTTATCATATCCGGAGAAGAAGACAACCTCCTTCCTCCGATCGATTCTGAAGAGATGCACGAACTCATCCCAAAAAACGAGCTCAAAAAGATAAAAGGCTCACATTTCTTAAACATCAAGAACACCAAAGAAGTGAATGAACTGATACTAGAATTTCTGAAGAAGAACAACATACTAGCAAACAAATATTAAGAAGCCTCATTTCTTCTTGAACTTAAACAATATAAACGTTGGAAGCGTGGTCGTCAATCGATATTTATCAGGGTCAAATTTCCTAGCAGTCTTCATCGGCTTCGCATCCCTATACTCAACCAATTCAAACCCAGTCCTACTCCCTGTATTTATCAAGGTTTCATACGTGAAATTACACAGCTTGACTTTCCCCAGACTTCCCAGATCGTTCAGTTTTGGGGATTCATCGAAATAGTCCCCGATTATTAGCCGTTTCCCATCCGATCCAGTCCTTATTCCTACTACATATTCTTCAGTCTGGTTGAGCAGATTGAAAATCGGATGTCCAGTCGAGAAACAAAAGATCCCTCCCTTTTTCAAGACACGATTCACCTCCTTGAACAAAGGATTGACATTATTCAAGTAATGAATCGCCAATCCCGAATACACAACATCAAATGAATTATCCTGGTGTCGCAATTTCTTTCGCATATCACCAGCATAAAACGTCGCATTCGGAATGTTCTGCCGATTGGCAAAATCCACCATGGCCTTACTGATATCAAAACCTATCAATCGTTTATACCCTTTGAGCTTTCCTGCATGGTCGCCAAAACCACAACCCATATCCAGGATGACTTTCCCCGTGACATCCCCAACCATCTTAATCAAAGCAGGGACTTCAATATCACGATTGTAATCAAACCTTGAGCGGTCAGCACGCCTTTCCACATACAGCTTTGCCAACCTATCGTATTCTGACATATATATAAACCTGTTTTGTGACAATATAAATGTTTTTATTCAAATAGTTTTCCGGCAAAAATGAGATATACGTCTGGTTAAACCGATCTCAAGATGGCATCAACAGCAGAAAAAACATCCTCATTGCCTGTCTCATTTACAATATAATATTGTGCCATCGCAATTGGACCGCCCTTCTCAATATTTTCTATCTCTGCAAAATCCCTATTCCTTGCCTGCTCACTCGTCGCTTCACGCATCCTCATATCCTCATCACCCACGCTAAGCTTGCGTTTTTCCAATCGGGCATACCTGGTTTTCGGAGAGGCAATGATTGCAATACAGACAAAATCATCACCATACCGCTTCTCAAACTCCTTGTACTCAGACCAAGAATACAGGCCATCAACAACAACAGGACCCTTCTTCAAAAGCTCATCTATCTTCGGGCAGTTCAGGACCGCAAAAGCAGCCATGCCATAATCCTTACGAAACTGTTCCCGAATCGGACGCTCATTCTCTTCTGAAGGTGTAAGGCCTTTTCTTTTGACCTCATCAAGAGTGATCTGCCCCATCCTCAAGAAGAGAAAACCTTTCTTCATCAGGTAATCAGCAACAGTCGTCTTCCCAGAACCAGTCATGCCGACGATTGCTATTAGTTTGTTCATTTCCACTCCTCCCTTAAGAGTCCATAATCATGCTCGTCATGGATGATGCCTGTCGCTTTTGACCTGACCTTCTTCCTGCTCGTCCCTTCGTGCGTGAAGCCAAGTTTTCTGATAAGGCCATTTGATGCAGGATTACCAGTGAATGCGCTGACATTGATGCGTCTCAGCTTGAGCTTCTTGAACGCGAAATCAATGATCGCCCTTGCAGCTTCAGACATGATTCCCTTCCTCCAATATTCCTCAGAGAGCCAGTAGCCAAGCGTTGCCGTCCTGTGAAATGCATCAACATCTGTAATTGTCACGATACCTATCACTTCATCTGCACCTTTGAAAGTTATTCCAAGACTGTAACTCTCACGTGTTTTCTTCTTCAATTTCCTGAGATTTCGTGACAAAAAAGACCTTGCATCACTCAACCTATAAGGATGCGGAACAACCAAGAGATTCTTTGTCACATTCAGGTTGTTTGCGTGCTTTGCAATGCTTTTTGCATCCGACATTCTCAGATCTCGAAGGATGAGACGGTTTGTCTTGATTTCCATAAAGAGTATGGACGGGTTGGAATTTATAAAGTTTCGTGTGTCTGATTCACTAAAATTGGAATATTTCCAGGTGTAGCATTTGTTATTTCATTTTGATTTCAAGAACACACACTCGCCAATAGCGAGCTTACAACCGGGCAAAGCCAGGATATTTCCCATGACGAACGTCATGGCATAATCTCGCGCAATCGCGCGAGGTTGGTTTTGCCCATCAGGGCAATTCACATTCTTGAAACACGCTCCTTAGCTTTATTCTTCCACTATTTTAATTAAATGACAGGTGAACTACTTTATTCGGCTTCAATGATGAAAGTTATTCAGTCTAATGGTTAGGAAAGTTTAAATAGGCATTCAATTTAACAGATCTAATGAAATATACCACATTCAAGAAAGGAAAACAGAAAAAATTCATGCAAATGGTAAAAAAGAAGTCAGAAATGACTTGGGATAGACTTGCTAAAAAAGCAGGCATAAGCAGAAGCATGATCTTCTTTTATCGAAATGAACATTCGAAAATACCTGAAAAACAATATCACATTTTCAAAGAGACCAGTGGTGAAACTCTCATTGACTGCGAATTTGTAGATTTAAAGACACAAATGCAAGACATACAACACCCAAAAAGAGTTAATAAAGATCTTTCCGAATTAATAGGAATCTTGGCAGGAGATGGCCACATATCAGCAAAAAATCACGAGGTTTCTGTAAGCGGCCATCTTCATAAAGATTATCAATATATGACCGAGACAGTTATCCCACTATTTCAAAATCTTTTTTCGTGTAGAATTCATATCAAGACGCATGAGAAGAACAACAATATACGCTGCATAATAAACTCTATCAGACTTGCGCAGTACCTAGTAAATAACTTCCAATTACCACAAGGTAGAAAAAAGGGGAAACTTCATATTCCAAAAAGTTTAAGGAAAAATAAGGATTTCCTAATTGCTTACATACGCGGATTATTTGATACAGATGGAAGCGTATATTTTCGACGGAATCAACCAGTCGTATCTATAATCAGCAGAGATCCTGTCTTCTTGAACGAAATAAAATCTGCACTCAAAATGCTGAAATATTCTCCATCTCTCAGCGGAAAAAATATATATTTATATAGAAAAGAAGACGTGAAACGCTTTTTTAATCACATTCAGCCACACAACAAGAAGCATTTACAACAGTATAAGCCCCTGTGATGAGGATAACTTTATAAATAAGTAATTTGTCCTCTTGATTAAGCACCGGTAGTCTAATGGTTAGGAGTTTCCGGCGAAGAAACTAACAAATAGAGGCCTTCCATGCAAGCAAACAGCTTTTGCTGTCAATCTGCTTGCGCAGAGAGCCTTTGATCCGGGTTCGAATCCCGGCCGGTGCATTCAGTCCCACCTTTCGAGGCGATATTATTTTGAACAATTTTTGTCTCATTTTAGAAGGGATTTGAACGAGGTACAACAACTTTCTATTTTTACGATGATCTTTCCGGATATATGATTTATAATCAATGTTCAGTTTTTCTAAAAAAGTGCGAATATCATTCATCAAAACAACGGATGTAGAAACAAATTCGATTTTCCTTCTCGACTCTCTTTATACACCCCAAATATACGTCACATTTCGTATAAAATAGAAACATTTATATATTTGTGACGTACACTTCTTTTTGTGGTCAATATTCGTATAATGGAAAAAGGAACAAAAAAGTATTATTATCTCGAGCACACGTTGAGGACTGGCAATTCTTTTAAGAATAAAAGAATGTACCTCGGGTCGTTTCTTCCAAAGGACATCGAGAAGATCATGGAAAGATTCATGTACGAGGTATACATGGAAATCTACGAAAAACCGCTAGAGAGTATAAAGAAGAATTTCAATCAAGAGATTGCATCTTTCCCCAAATCTGCATATGACCGGTTCATCGAATTATTTATGATTAGATTCACGTATGATTCAACGAGGATAGAAGGAAGCACCTTGACTTTGAAGGAGACTGCTGATCTTCTCCAAGAAGAGGTCACTCCGAAAGGAAAAAGTCTAAGAGATGTAAAGGAGACTGAGGCGCATAGGAACGTCTTTTACAAGATGTTAAGACATACGGGAGACCTCACTCTTGCGACAACCCTTGAATGGCATCATGAACTCTTTAAGGAGGTGGACCCGGAAATAGCAGGGGCGATAAGAAAGCACCCGGTAGCAATAGCCAGAAGCAAAGTCGAGCTCGCACTTCCAGCTGAAATTGATCCTCTCCTCCATGAATTCTTCCAATGGTATAAGAAGAACAACATACATCCCGTTATCAAGGCAGCACTCGTTCATCTGCGCTTTGTCACTATCCACCCATTTAGCGATGGGAACGGCAGGATGTCCCGAATCATGATGAACTTTGTCCTCCATAAGAATGGCTATCCTATGCTCAATATAGAATATATAAACCGGAACTCTTATTACAATGCCCTGGAAAAAAGCCAGCTTCAAAAAAGAGATGAATACTTCATTCAGTACTTCCTGAAAAAATATGTAAAAACCCACAAAAAATATGTGAAATCACATTACTAGCCAACGAAATGCGTTATATCCATATTTATTAAAAATGATGCTCCTGCCAGGTCATGCGATTGAGCCGGTGCATCCAATTCCACTTTTTACAAATCTAAGATCTCAAAGCATATTGGACTTTGCCCTTTTGCTTTCTCTTCTCAACAAATCCTTCATTCTCCAATTCTTCAAGAGCATTCTTTCCTTTTCCATATTCATCAAGAATATCCTTTTCACAGACCATTCCTTCAGCAGTGATCTTTGCAAGGATCCGTCCCCTGTACCACCTGTTCGATCCCTCGAATTTCGACTGACGGGATGTTGGCCTTATGCCCGTCTTTCTAGCAGTCAGGTGCATCGCGCCGTAATCCATCAATGCATTATGCCAATCGCGCGAAAGAGAAATCGGAACGCAAGCATCTGCTAACTTCTGGAGGGCTTCGCTCGACGTGTTTTCGGACAGGTTGAACTCGTGGATAAGAATGCGCCGGATGTTCGTATCAACTGCTGCAAGATTCATATTGTCAGAGAAGATGAGAACAGATCGCGCAGTGTAAGGACCGATTCCTGGCAATTCTTGGAGCGTTTCTGGATCATCAGGAATTATTCCACCATGCTTTTCTACAACGATCTTCGCAAGTTCGTGCAATCGCTTGCCACGGCCATTGTAGCCAAGACCGCTCCACATCCGCAAAACATCAGCAAGGCTTGCCCCAGCAAGGGCTTCAACCGTCGGAAACACTTCCAGCCATGCAAGGTATTTCGGGATGACACGATCGACCTGCGTCTGCTGGAGCATCACTTCAGAAATAAGGATAGCATAACGATCGGAGGTTTTTCTCCAGGGAAGATTACGCCCGTTCTTCTGATAATATGTCAATATCTTCTTCTGAAATTCTCGCACTTTTCTTTCGTTCACCATCATCAAGAACAAGCCCGATCATTTTTTATTCTTTTCCCTTTGCAATTCCTCTGCGACCTTTTCCACGATTCTTGAATCATACCCCTTCTTCAACAGCTCAAGCTTAGCATCATCTGCGTTCTTTCCCTCAAGAAGTGCTGACTGCATCATGCGCTTCACTTCAAGCTTCGGCGTCGCAGTAGATGACCTGTGCATGACATGAGGCTCAGAAGAACCGGGAAGAACAGGTTTTTCTTCCACCCTCTTGGCCTGCTTGAAGACTCTCCCTGCCACCTTCTCCTGGTAGAATACCCCAATCCTTTGCCGATACACAAACACGACACCACCAAGCAAGACAACAATCAATACCACAAACAACCAAGCGAAAGACCCTCCACCCTCAGGACTTTCCTCTGCAGGAGAAGTGGTCTCCGGAGGCTTTGGTTGATCAGGGACTTTCTCAACAAGGACATACTCTCCATCAGAAACAAAATGAACATAATAGATGTCTGTGAATGCAGGATCGTTTGCCATCTGTATGAGCACCCACTGGTTTGTGGGTTGGCGTTTGAAGAGTTCAAAGTTCGTGGAATGCGAGAGTTCAAGTGTCGCATTTGTCGTATTCACGACCTTAAATGATGCTATGGTTCTCGCAGGAACATCAGGAGAGAAACTCTCATTAATTCTCGCCTGCGTCAGGCTCTGCACGCGAATGAGAACACCAGCAATGTTCTGTTCTGCCGTGAAATAGTTTCCGTTGCCTGCCTGATTTTCTGTCTGATTCCCCGTCTGATTCCCCGTCTGATTGCTTGATTGATTCCCCCGCGTCTGATTGTCAACCTGACTGCCTGTCTGGTTCTGAGACTGATTGCGCTCTGTATAATAGTACTTGAAAAGTGCAGGACTTCCACCTTTAAAGAGGATCGGAGAGCTATCACCCTTGAAAAGCAGTGGAGAACTTCCAACAACACAGTCATCATCATCCACATCAATCAATCCATCACAGTCATCATCAACTTCGTTTGAACAATTTTCTGGCGATGGGCTACATCCTTCACACGCTCCGCAGTCTTCCTCACAGGTTTCACAGTCCTCATCCCCTTCACAAATCATATCCCTGCAGAAAGGTATGTCGCAGGATGGGTGAGTCGAACAGTCCTCATCATTGCAATCGATAAGACTGTCACAGTCATCATCTATTCCATTTGTGCAATTTTCTGGCGAAGAAACGCACCCCCTCTGCTGGACTGTCATGTATCTTCTGAGTTGCAATTCATATTTCCCGTCCTGCACTGCCAGGATGATTCGCTTGCTTCCTATTGTCCTGCAGGACAGGTTGGCCTGTGTGGTTGTATTGTGCGTTCCGATACCCTGTGTTGTCTGGTTGAGTGTGCATCTTGAATCGTTCACAAGAAATCTTGCGTTCACGATCGTGTGCGCCTGGTTCTCAGCCATCCCGTAGATGACGACTTGTTCATCAACCACTCCAGTCCCAGGAACTGTGACATTCCCCCTGGAATGGGTAATGCTTGCGATGACCTGCTTTCTTGTTGCTGCACCGTGGTTGTCGATGACTGTTATGATTGCGTACTCGTTTCCCTCTCTCGAGCACTGTGCAAGGCCTGTGTTTGTCGCATGAGAGGTGCCTATCCCTGCTGGCTGCTGAGTGATTGTACAGAGCCCGTAGAGGGCGGACCATTCTATCGATGCAATAGTCCCGTCAGGGTCACTTGCTTCTCCAAACCATGGAGAAGGGACTCCGACGCTTGCGAAGTAGGGGTATTCAGTCGAGATGACAGGGGGAATGGATGAGGTGACTCCGAGATGCTCATAAGCTTCTGCGCTCCTCCCAGCGCCGTCTGTCGCTGTCAGTGTCAGCCTTCGGCTGCCCTCTGTCGGACAGGTGATGTACGCGAATATCTTTCCTGCCTGAGGGTATGGATCATTCCAGAACATGCTCCCATTAATGATGCATGATGAGTCGTTCACTGACCAGCTCATATTGACTATCGGTGTCATGTCAGGATACGCAATGTCAGCAGAGCCTGTTATCCCATATGGCGTGTTCAGCGGGGTATTGAACGGACCATTGGTAATAATTCGGGGTGTTGTCGTCAGTGCCTGTCCGACGAGTTGCGTGTGAGGGATGGTTGCGAGAATAGTGAATATGATTGTCACGAATGCAAGGATGAGGAGTTCATTCTCCTTGAAGAGGAGGTTTCGCAGCATATACTATGCATTCTGGACTGAGAGTTTAAAAAAATTCCGATTATTGGCGGATCATCTTAAGTTTATGCCTTGATTTCAGCAAAACTTTATAAAATTGGAGCTTCTAAAGGGCCAGATGAGGAAAGCAAAATCCATCCTTGTCATCTGCGCCCACTCTGACGACCAGATCTTTGGGACAGGCGGCACGATGGCCAAGTACGCAAAAGAGGGATGGGACGTCTATACTGTCGTCTTCTCCTTTGGCGAGATGAGCCATCCCCACTTCAAACCCAGAATCATCAGGAAGATGCGGATAGATGAATCGATGAAGGCCAACAAGATCATCGGAGGAAAAAGCGTCATGTTCCTCGGACTTCATGAAGGAAGGTTCCTCCAGGATTTCGAAGAGAGAGGCAAAAAGAAGCTCGATCACATCCTGAACCTCTGCAAGCCAGAGAAGATATTCACCCACACAGGAGACGATCCCCACGCCGACCATCGGATGGTGCATAGGATCGTGCTTGACACCTATGACAGGCTCAAGATGAATGCCAACGTATACACGTTCAATGTGTGGAACCTCTTCAACATAAAATCCCATGACACGCCAAAACTCGTCGTCGACATTTCAGACACCTTCAAGAAGAAGGTCGCTGCCCTCAAGGCGTTCCGCAGCCAGATCAATTTCTTCTCCTACATCGTGCTCAACAACATCCTCTATGTAAGCATCTTCATCAGGGCATTTCTCAACGGACTATCGCACAACTGCAGGTTTGCGGAGGTGTACTGGATTGAAAGATAAACTCCTCATCGCATCGGATAACTACTATCCGAGATCAGACGGCATCGCACGCTTCCTCTCGGAGATCATCCCCCGGCTTAAGGACACGTATGATATCACCATCGTCTGCCCGGCATACAAGAACACCGTCTCTGGCGTGCATGACGGAGTGAACGTCGTGCGCATCCCCTTGCGCAAGTTCTATGTAGGCGACTTCCGGCCGGCAGTCTTCGAAAAAAAGACCATACGAGAACTTGTCAAGCAGGCAGACATCGTCTTCACCCAGACCATAGGGCCGGTTGGAGGCCTCGCGCTCCTCGCAGCGCACAGGCAGAAGAAGAGGCTTGTCTCATTCATCCATTCTGTCGAGTGGGATCTTGTGCCAATGGCAATCAAAAGCCTTTTTCTCAGGCGGGTGGCATACCCGATCGTTAGGCGCATGTCAAGATACTTCTATTCGAAGTGCGACCTTATCATCGTCCCGTCCCACAACATCCTTGACCTCGTGAGCTGGGAAGTTGGAACAAAACCAATGGAAGTCATCCACCTTGGGTGCGACACGAAAAAATTCGTACCTCCGGAAAGCAAGCGGGAGGCGAAGAAGGCGATAGGAATCGACCCAGGCACGCTTGTCATCGGCTACCACGGACGCCTCAGCCGCGAGAAAGACCTGCCAACCCTCCTTCGCGGATACATCAGGACCAAGAGAAAGCACGACAAGAAGCTGCTCATCCTCGGAGACGGACTCCCGTCCATAAAAGCGCTCTTCAAGAGGCAAGACATCATCATGCCAGGCACAAAATTTGACGTCGTCCCGTACCTGCAGGCAATGGACATCTACGTCCTCTCCTCGCTCACGGAGACCACCTGCCTCTCAGTCCTTGAAGCAATGGCCTGCGGTGTCCCTGTGATCTCCACCCGCGTCGGATTTGTCAAGGACTACATCCAGGAGGGAAAGAACGGGCTCTTCTTCGACTTCCAGAACAATGTCGAACTCGCGAAGAAAATCGACTACCTCATAGAGAACCCGCGCATAAGGGACGACATGACCAGAAAGGCACGCGAGACAGTCATCTCAGGATTCGACTGGAATGAGACAGTGAAAGAGCTTGTGAAAGCGTTTGAAAGCATCAAATAACTCTTCTTGCACTGCAAACAGCCTACAAGTTCATCTTTTTCGCTTCAGCCATCAGGGTACGATATACATACCAATTGATCTCCATATCATGCCTGTCCCCCTGAAGATACTTTGGATCATGTCCCAAAGAAAAAATCTCATTAAATGCCAACGCGACAGCAGGACTCCTGTTCCTTCCACGAGTACAATGAACAAGCAAGGTCCCACATCCGTCTCTCTCAGACACAAAATCATCCAGCATCACATGAGCGATTTCACCAGTCATGAGACGCCCCCTATCAAACAACTGTTCAACATCATCAAACACATACGTCCTTATTGCAGCATAAAACGGAGATTCATGCAAGGGAAACCGCCCAGTAAAATCATTAATACTGTTCGCTATTCTGAGGGCATATGTCAGCCTTATCGGGATGAATTCAACCGCTTCAATAATACCCATGATATGGACATCCATGAAGAATAGAAAACGTATAAAATATATAAGTTTAATGCTTATCGCGGCTGTGGGACAGAATTCTTTTTTAGTTGAGCCAGAAGAGGTTGTGCCAGAGTGTGGTGAGTGTTTCTGCTGTATCGATCCGTTCTGGTAGTTGTTGTGCGATTTTCCATCCCATGCGGCGTTTGTCTTCGGAAAATCCG
>JBDRSD010000067.1:0-2857 GCA_043825215.1 Nanobdellota archaeon | reverse complement strand
TCTGACCAGACCTGGTTAACACGACGAATGCTAATTTTGGCAATCTTGCGAACTTGATATGTTGTCCAACCATCATTCTTACGCCTTAACGTCTCAATAAGCTTCCCTCTTGTGAGTTTCATACATTCTGAATTCTCACCGGAGGGAAATAGTTTCTGGATAACACACTAAGTTTCTTCACCGTCACATTTAAAAAAGGCAGCATACTTCGCAATAGTAAAGGTGCGCTGGTCGAACGCTCGCGCATGCTGGATAAACAGATTTCTGATTTATCCTTGGAGGAATGATTTATGGCAAGGACGCATTCGCATAAGAGAGGGAAAAGCGGCAGCAAGAAGCCTGTCAAGAGAGTGATCTCTTCGTGGGTGAAGTACAAGGCAAAGGAAATTGAGCTTTTGATAACCAAGTATGGAAAGGAAGGCAAGAACCCGTCAAAGATAGGGATTCTCCTGCGTGATGAGTACGGCATCCCTGACACGAAAGTCATCACAGGAAAGACTATCACAAAGATTCTCCATGAGAAAAAGCTCATCAAGGGTATTCCTGAGGACATGATCGCACTCATCAAGCGCTCTCTTGCGATAAGAAAGCACCTTGAGGCGAACAAGCATGACCAGACGGCAAGAATCGGCCTCACCCTGACTGACAACAAGATCAATAAGCTTGCCAGGTATTACAAGCGTATGGGAACGATCGAGAAGGACTGGAAGTTCGATCCTGCAAAGGCGAAGATCTATCTGGGATAAGTATCCTGTATCAATTTTTTTTATCTTTTTTTATTCTCATATTTTCTGGTTTTTTCATTTGGTGCTGTTCACCCCCACAAAAAACTAAACAATTACTACTGAAAAGTGGCAAATAAACGAAACATTTAAATATGAGTTCTTACATAACTAGCCTATTTGGGGGAAAATATGCTAAGATCACTATTCATCTTTATGATTGCATTCTGTTTGGGAGCGCTAGCCATGACCATCTATGCGCAATCAAGCTTTGGCGACCTGTCCATGCCGACAGGCATGCTGGGAACATATGAGCGGCCAAGCCCCCAGGACCATATTAAAGAGGATGATATTCGCATTTATCAGAATAGGGTCGTCATCACTGTGGACAGTCCGCAATGGGCGACTTTCTCTGACACGAATTCCATGGATCCTGTCCTTGATGCAGGCCATAACGCAATCGAAGTCAATCCAAAGTCTATGGACGAGATCGAGGTCGGAGACATCGTCTCCTACGTCCCGTCAGACGGGCAAGGGACAATCATCCACCGCGTCATCTACAAGGGAAGTGATGACGAGGGAGAATACCTGGTCATGAAGGGTGATAATAATCCTTCCCAGGATCCGGACAAGGTCAGGTTCCCGCAGGTGCGAAGGATGGTTGTCGGGATCATCTACTAATTTTTTTACATATTCTCTCCTGTTCACTTTCGAAAGAAGAAAAAAGTTTATAAAGAAGTGAATGTGCGAAAAGAATATGCAACGAGAGCTCTTTTCAAAGGAATACCGGCCACAGGGTAACATGAGAAACCTGGCAATCGCCCTTTTCATCCTGATCATTGTCTTCATCCTGGTCTTCATCTATGGCAGGGTGCTTTTGACAGGGCCTGGCGGATAGAGTGACTATCCTGTCAGCCGTAATTTTTTCGCCCTCGTCGGAATGAATAGTGTTTTTTTCCCGCAATCTCTATAAATGATGATATCCTTGATTCAGCATGCAGGATAAGACCCTTCTTCGAATCGCCATTTTCGGAAGCATACTCGGTCTGATCATACTTGCCCTTCTTGTCCAATTCACGCATCTCGAAGAAACCAGCATCTCTGCTGTCAAGGCGGATGGAAAGTCTGTGGCAATAGCAGGAAAAGTGGCTGAGGTCAAGGTAGTTGGGCAAACAACGATTCTCACAATCGAGCAGCAATGCACAATACCTGTTGTCGTCTTTGATGAGATCGCAGTCACAGAAGGAGATGTTGTAAGGATCGTTGGATCTTCCCAGGAATATCTGGGAAAGCCGGAAATCATCGCTGAGAGGGTTGAGAAGAAGTAAAGATGTCATTTGAGGAGTTGGAGAACCGCAAAGTATTAATATTAACACCATATTAACATCGTATTAAGGTGATATTATGGTTCAAGCAATTATTAAGATTAATGATGAGACAAACAGGGTATTGAATATTGTCAAAGCCCAATTCGGTCTTAAAGACAAGAGCGAGGCTATTGAAGTGATAACTCAGCGATATGAACAGGAGCTTTTGGAACCCACATTGCGGCCAGCTTACATCAATAAACTGAAAACGATTGAGAAGCAGAAAGGGAAAAAATTCAGAAATGTTGCTGAGCTGAGGAAAATCATCGAGGATGGTGCATGAGGACGTATGAGATAAAGCCTTCTTTACAGGATATCCTTCACAAGCTTTCAAAGAAAGATAGGACGATGTATGAGCGTGTGCTCAAGAAGATCGAAGAAATAATCATGTCTGATGATATTGATCATTATAAGAATTTGCGGTACGATATGAAAGACAAAAAACGAGTGCATGTAGGCCACTGTGTACTGGTATTCTCATTCCAAAAAGATACTGACTTGATATCCTTTCTCGACTTTGGTCATCATGATGAGATGTATGCGCGAGGATGAAAGAGGAATGAAAAGATAACTTTTTAAACCAGAAACAGCAAGAATGATGAACATGGATGCCCAGCTCTATATGAAGATCAGGCAGGATCTTGAGCGTGGTCTCACCAGTGCAAGGACAGAGAACCGTCTCTTAAAGCAAGGCTATTCTGAAAAAGAGATCAGGACGCATATCAAGGAATTCTATAAGGATGAGGCGACGAATGCTGACGATAAGCT
>JBDRSD010000066.1:0-18503 GCA_043825215.1 Nanobdellota archaeon | reverse complement strand
TCGTAATCTCATCACCAGACTGATTGATAAACTTCACATCAACAGCAATATAAGACATTCCCTGACTGCAACTAGCAACACGATCAATCCAACCAAACATCGTACTCTTCTCCTGGCCAGCAATGCACAGTCATATTATACGGTGTCGAATACGCGAGCTGCTGTCCTTACACAAAATTGTTCCAGTCAGTCACCCGAAAGACAGCATGATAACTCTCAGGATATGAATTGGAGAGAACATTATACTCGTCATTAAGATTCGCAATAATATCGTACTTCAACAATGACAACATTTTAATATACAGATACCATTCTCAACAATATGAAAAATAAACATGCTTCAAGGAGTGCGGGTTTTTTGTTTGCTGGTGCGCTGTTAGGATCTTTCAATTGTGCGGTAGTACCTCATGAAAGACCGATCGGTGAAAGGTGTGTGGAGTCGCTTGATGCACACTTGGAAACCTTTCTAAGAGAAGAAAATTCAAGAGAATCCGAAAAAGGTACGCAATTATCAGATTACGACATGGAAATTGAGCAAGACAAGAAGAGAATTTTAGAATTCTTCTCAAAAGACAAGGTTGTATCCACATATAAGCAAGATGAAGTGAACAAGTTAAATCGTGTTGAAAATCCTGAAAGACTTATTGAAGTCATTGATGCTCTTTTACAAGCTGAGAAGGATAGCTTTCTTACTATCGATTGGTATCAGACGTACATTGCTGAAAAAGAACGTATGTTGCAACAACATGGCTACTGGAATCTGAAGTACGGAACGCCTCAGATGTATTTACGGGCAATTGCAACTATTGAAAAGATACCAATAGCACTCGCTGGTTACGTAGAAAAGCATGATGAACAGGGGAATTGTGCAATAGTACCCGAGTATTATTTGTTTCAATACGCAGAGGATCCTGATTATCCAGTGACACCAAGATCTATATGGTTTGGTTTATACCCTAGACAAATCGATGAAACGCACATACAAATTCAAATGGAGCGTCGTGAAGAACGGGATCCTTGGATTTTAAAGAATATAATTTTTTACGCTTTAAAAGAACAACTCGAGAGTTTTAGCACAGGTGCGCGAATTTATGCTGTTGTCGACAAATTTGACTACAAAGATATATTTTCGAATGATATAACCTTTTATATTGTAAATGACAAAGTTAATTGGGAACCTCTATCGTCACTTCCTCAAAAAATATTTTCTGCTTTGGAAAATGCTATGAAGTGACATTATTCATTATTCGATTCTTTTTCTGCTTTATTTTTGTCATCCTCGTATTGTGTTAACTTTTCGCTCGCTATCTCTTTAAGCTCTTCTTCTCCACGGGCAGAGCCAAGATGATCCTTTTGTTCCTTATATGCAAACTCCTCCATTTTCAAAATAATACTTCGATATTCAAATTCTTCCTGTTTATTTCTAACCTTATTCTTAAGTTCCATCCACCTATTGTATTTTTCAGGGTTATCCACGAAATACCTATAATGTCCTGCCATTTCATGCATAATATACGCTTCTCCGAAACGTGTTAACGTCTTTGTTGAAAAATCAACAAGAGGAATTTTATATTGTAAAATTTGAAAATAATTATTATTAGGATAGCCCATATCAAAGTTTTTATCAGAATAGGGTGTTATTGCAGGAATACCATGAGCAAAAATGGAATAATCAATAGCACCTTCAGTACGGCTAAATAGTTCTGCTGCCGCATCATTTAAATGGGGCTTAATTTCAAATTTTACAGTGTCTTCAGTTTCTATTCTTGCCATAAACTCATTAATAGCAATAAAAACAACATCCTGCTCTCCCGGATTCTTCTTCCATGACTTATATATCGCAATTGGATCTCTCCCATCTTTATCAACGTATTTCATTGGGTTGTTGTTCGCGTAGCTGTATGTTGACATCATTGGATTGAACACAGGGTCTGTTTGTGTGAATCTTCCGATGTTCGGGTCGTAGTAGCGTACTCCGAACCTGTACAAGCCGCTGTCGTCTTTTTCTTGTCCTGTAAACTTGAAAGTGCTGATTCCACTTCCTCCGATGTCGTCTCCGAATGGCTTGTAATCACCCTTATAGATGAGATTGCCTGAAGCATTTGTTATCATGCTCATGCTTCCTAGGTAGTCATCATGATAATACTTCACTACAGGATCATTCTCATCGGCTTGTTCTATCGTGAAAGACTTCCCACCTAAGTCCTCCACATACAAGGTCTCATATGAGTCAGCATACTTGAAATCACAAGCAAGATTAGTAGCGTCAGTCTCTTCTCCGCCAACCCAACCCTTGACACTGGCCACACCAGACATGCCACCACAAACCACAGTAATATTATAATTCTTCGAAGGCTCTATGTGCTTGCCTTGCGAATAACCATTCCAATTAGTCACCCTCAACACACTATGATTAAAGCCACCAGGATACGAGTCAACAATCGGCTCATAATTAACAAGAGGTAGATGATCAACATAGGAATTACACGTATAATTACCACTCCCCATAGTATACGCAGTATAACTCAACTGCAAAGTGAACCGCTCACCAGTTCCAATACTCGTAATCTCATCACCAGACTGATTGACAAACTTCACATCCACAGCAATATAAGACATTCCCTGACTGCAACTAGCAACACGATCAATCCAGCCCAACACCGTACTCTTCTCCTGACCCACAGCCAACGGACCCGCATTAATAAACAAAGTAACAGGAGCATTATACTGCCCTTCCACATTACGCACTAGAACCTTATAATCAAGGTTCTTATTCCAGTACAAGTCAAGCTCTTCCCAGCTATCATTCACTTCCTTCCACAACAAAAAAGCACCATAAGACAAATTAGCATACGTCTGATTCTCCGTATCGCTCAAGAGGACATCAACACGATCACCATCAAACACAGACAAATAATTATCCTCTTCACCCATGGCAATCTGGACATCCCTGACATGCCAGGCAAAACCCAAATCATTATCAATATCCTCACTCCCAATATTCTTCACATAGGGAATAACACTCAGATTCGTATCATTCACTCCCAAATGATATCTGACAGCAAACCTGACCAGGCGACCACTCTTATTCACATCCCGAAAACCAGGCCAAGCCCATATTCTCTAACGCTTTGACTGAGCTCTTGGAAGCCTTCGTGCTTTCGCTTGAAAGCCTCAGAAACCCCTGATTTCTGGCTCATCTTCCTCTGCCTAACCTGAAAGCGTATGTCTTCAGGAAGCCGTTCTAGCAAAAGCCAGCGGTAAACCGTAAAAGGATTATACCCGTTCTCAATTAACAAGGTATAAACCTCTTTTTCCACTCCGAGAAGCAAGTAGTCCTTCCGATTGTAGTGATAATGCGCCAGCTTACCCATCATTTCCTTAAGATGACGCATCTCCAACTCTGGAAGACGACTGTTTAATAGCTTTCTCAACGATTCCAGCTTCTCAACAAAACTTTTCTGCATATCCAGGTCTTTCACGCACGCCACCTCGCTTAAAACCCAAAAACCCCGAATACTGCCGACACAAAGCCTGGCTCACCAGATGCAGAATCTATAAATATTTATATTTTTACCCTGTGCAAGTGATTACAATTATAGTAGTTACATGCCAGAATCAGGCATACGCGGCGGACTTGGCTGCTGCGATCCTCCAAGAATCACGTCATCAATACGCAGGATCATGATCGCAACCTCAGTTGCTGAGGATATTGCTTGGGTCTTGATCTTCAGGGGCTCAATGACTCCTTGCCGCCAGGCATCCATGACCTTTCCAGTAAACACATTAATGCCAGCATGCTTGAGTTTCTTCGCATGGGCGCTCTTGAGTTCTGCCAAGACATCAATCGGGTCAAGTCCTGCATTCTCTGCAAGCGTCCGAGGAATGATTTCCATGGATTGCGCAAAGGCTTTCACTGCAAGCTGCTCTCGCCCAGAGAGGGAATTTGCAAAATGAGCAATCTCTCGCGCAAGCTCGATCTCCACAGCACCCGCTCCTGAGACTGCCTTATTGTTCTGCAGCACTGCAGAGATATCACCAATAGCATCTTCTAGCGCGCGCTTGATCTCATCAATGATATGGTCGCTACCACCACGCACAAGGATAGTGACTGCCCTTGCTTTCTTACATTCCCGAACAAATGTGATCGCTTCATCCTCAGCTATTCGCACTTCTTCGACAATCCCTGCGTTTCCCAAGTCCTCAGGCGAGAGATCCTCAAGGCTCATAGCAATTCGTGCGCCAGTCGCTTTTGCAAGATTCTCCATGTCCGACTTCTTCACCCGACGGCAAGCATAGATGCCGGCTTTTGCAAGGAAGTGCTCAGCCATATCATCAATACCCTTCTGGCAGAAGAGGACATTCGCTCCAGCATCGACAACCTTCCGCACCATTTTTTTAAGCATGTTCTCTTCCATATCAAGGAACTGCTGCAACTTCAATGGATCAGTGATCTGGATCTTCGCATCAATCTCGGTCGACTTGACCTCAAGAGGGAAATCAAGGAGCAGGATCTTCGCATTCCGCATACTCGAGGGCATCTGGGGATGGAGTTTTTCCTTATCGACGACAAGACCTTCAATGAGCTCGCTATCTTCAATCCGTCCTCCAGAACGCTTCTCGATCCGAACTGCATACCTGTCAAGAGCTGCCTTTCCTTCTTTCTGAGCAATGACCCTCTTCACTGCCTGCATGACGAGATCTGCGAGAAGCTCCTTTGCCGACTCTGCCCCCTTTCCAGTCATCGCAGTCAATGCGATCTTCTTCAAGATATCTGTATTTTTCTCAGTAATATGCTCTGAAATCTTGTCAAGAATAGCAATCGCATGCTCAGCAGCTATCCGATAGCCCTTTGCAATGACTGTCGGATGCACATCCTGGTCAAGAAGTTCCTCTGCGCGCTTCAAAAGTTCACCCGCGATGACAACCGCAGTCGTCGTGCCATCACCCACCTCTGCCTCCTGCGTCTTTGCGATCTCAACAACCATCCTTGCTGTTGGATGCTCGATATTCATCTCCTTCAGAATCGTAACCCCATCATTCGTGACAATGATATCACCATCTCCATCAACAATCATCTTATCCATGCCCTTCGGGCCAAGAGTCGTTCTCACCGTCTCACCCACAAGCTTTGCCGCAGCAATGTTCAGTCTTTGAGCATCTTTGCCTTGCGACCTCTTGGTGTTCTCTGGCAATATGAATATCGGTTGATATGGCTGGTCTTTCATTACTCATCCCCCCATCTAACGAGGAGTATGTCTGACCATTTTAAATGCTTTGTGGGAAATATTTAAATAGGCAATAATAAGCCCTATTGTAAAGTGGAGACAATCTCTGTAGAGACGACCATTGACCAGAAAGTGAAGGAACGGCTCGCACAGACGTGGACAACCTGTCGCCCAGGAGTCCTAGACGCATTGCAACGACTGGAAAAAATCTTACCTCAATCTGAGGTTCGCGAGGAGCACGAGCTTGCCTATCTCCACCTGTATGTGATCTTCATTAACGCGCAGGCATTTGAGCCAGCACTAGCTTTCTGCGAAGTGGATTATTTCCAGCAAAAAGAGAGATATGAGCGATTCAAGATACAACATCCTGAACTCTCAGCCTATTTTGATTCCGGCATTTGACCGTAAGCTTTATTAATGACTACTTTGCAACAATTTCACATGATCATCAGCATTGACGGCACTCCAGGCAGTGGGAAAAGCAGCATTGGAAAGAAGATCGCCCAGAAATACAAGCTCAAATTCTACAGCATGGGAGACCTCATGCGAAACATCGCCAAAAGGAAAGGAATCACACTGGAAGAGCTCAACCGCCTTCGCGACAGGAACGGCGACATCGATAGGGACGTCGATGATTACCAGCGCGAGCTCGGGAAAGAAGAAGATGATTTCGTCATCACAGGACGGACGAGCTTTCACTTCATCCCCCACGGGATAAAAATATTCTTAAAGACAGATTATGAAGAAGCAGCGCGGCGCATCTTTCCCGACCTGCAGAAGTCAAACGAGAGGAACGAGAACACCTACAGGTCAAAAGACGCCCTCTCCCATGCGATACGCGAGAGGAACGAGGGTGATAAGAGGCGATACATGAAATATTACAAGCTCGACGTTAATGACGCATTCCATTACGACCTCGTCCTTGAGACCAAGAAGCTTTCTGAGAAAAAAGTGTTCGAGCTTGTCGATGCGTTCGTGTATGCGATGAAAAGAGCGAAATAACTCCAACCACTGAAAAATCCAAATATTTAAATATCCCCCCTCCAGAAGATTCTTATTATGGGGAGAATAGAAATAGCAATCATATTCCTTGCAATTTCAACCATATTCCTTGCCATCTCTGCCTGCACACCGAAAGAAGCTGGCTTGACAGTAGATATGACAGCACGCATAGATACCGCGACTGCGAACGGACTTCTATATCTTGATTCAGCATACTCGTCCTATATGTATGCTGATGAGTATCTTCAATACGTCTATCCTGGAGAAAGCCTTGCCTGCCCGCTCGAAACACCATGCAATATCACATATCGGCTGTTGGATGCGTACTTTGATGTCTATTTCCTCGAGGAAGCCATGCCAGGCCTGCAGGGGCTTGAGAATCAACGAAAGGATGCTCACGCAGTCCTTCTCGGCGTTGCCAAAAACTGGGAGAATGAGAAGATCAACAATGTCATCAGAAGTGACGCTGGTTCTGGAGGCGTCGCACTTGACACATACTGCATCGTCGGCTACATCACAAAAAACCCGAAGATGGCAGAAATCGCCAGAAGCTATCTCACAGAAGACAACAACTGGATGCCATCTGATTATTTCGAAGGGGATGCCTGGCGAAACATCGCAGACGAGAGCTGGTGCATCCGCCTCTTCATCGAAGTCGGCTATGACAAGGAGTTGACCATCCAGCTCGTGGACAAGCTCATCGCTGACACAGACAACTTCATCAACGACAAGAACATCACAGACACGGACAAGCTCTCTGTCGTCTACCACACGCTCTACATCCTCTCTGAATTCGAGAAATACGACAACAGGTATCTCGAGAAAAAACGCAAATACTCAGACTTCATCAATTACTTCTCCTACAAGAATCTTGCAGGAAACACGCTCATGCTCGCAAACCTCTTAGACGTGATGGTCGCAGCAGACTATGACAATCCTGCAGCGATTGAAGAAATCGCAGACAAGGTACTTCTCGCGCAGGAATCTTCTGGCTATTGGAAGATCAGCTCAGACTTCCCAGACAACCAAGGACAGGTCTTCACGACATTTCGCGCACTCATAGGCCTCAACAACTACAGGAACAGATGACAAGAACACTCAAGGCCTGGGAAAAACTGATTCTTCTGTTCATCTATTTCCTCTTTGTCTTTGGGGCAAACTACATTATCAAATACGTGTTTAATCTCACACCAAACCTCACCTTTCTTGGAAAGGCGCCATTCATCATCATGATGGTTTTCATCATCATATTCCTTGCCATAAAATTCGCTGAGAGAAAACCATTCTCCCATTATGGCCTGAAGCGATTTTCAGGAAAAGACTTCAGACTGATGATTATTTTCATCCTGCTTCTCATGCCTTTGGCCTTCCTCGGCAGGATGATCGATCCTGGCTATGACCTCTGGTATGCCAAAGGGACTGGCCTTATGACGCTCTACGGCGTATTCATCTTTGCAGCAACCATGCCGCTTTACGTGATAAAAGAAGAGATTATCGTCCGGGCATTCATGCAGAACCGGCTTCGCACATACGGCTTTCTTTGGATGGCAATCGCGCTTTCCATCAACTTCGCCTTTGCCCACTTCTTCCTCCCGGAAAAAGGCCTCATCCACGTGATTGTCTGGGCACTATCTGTTCTTGTCGGCTCATTTGCATTGATCGTCTTTTTCGAACTGACACGCAACCTCTGGCTCTCCGCACTGCTCCACCTCCTCTTCAACGTGATCATCGGGCTGCAGATCTATCTGCATGTTGTAAGGCAGACCATTGAATGGGTATTCTGGGCAGTCATGATGCTCCTCGCAATTTATGCATGGAAGAGTACTGGAAAACAATTCATCCAGCCATTCAAGGAAAAGATACAGATGATACCTGCCATTGAGATCATCTTTCTCATCATCTTCGCAATACTCTTCCCGCTTGCATTGCTGCTTCTGTAGAGAAAAAAGAGTCAGTAATAACTCGGGAAATGCGGCAGCCTAAATCTTCAAGGCAGGGCTTGTTTTTGTGATAGTAGGTATCATGAGGAGTGTTATTATTTCTCCTGCTCTGAAAACAAGGATCATCTTTATGACAAGAAAATTCTCCTTGACAATGATATCAACCTTTGACCCAGTCATCTCATTCAGCCATGCGTGTTGGAAACCTTGAGAAACATCCTTAAGAAATGAGGAAGCGTTCATGATCTCTATTGCTGACACCTCATTATTACTGTTAAAATCCACAATGACATCATCCAATTCTATGCTTGCCTTTGACTTTGATTTCGGATCGTACAAGAAGAGGTCATCATTCTCTGAGTCATAATCAAACTTGAAAGTTCGGATCATTTGCGTCTCCTTCTCGATTTTCTCTCAAATTGCTACTGCTACTTATTGATATTTATAATTTTCGCAACCTTTATAAAAAGCCCCCTGTCCCTATCGAGTATGGCAATCAAGAAGCACGATTACGTCGAAGTCAACTACACAGGAAAGATAAAGGGAGACAATATCGTCTTTGACACGACTGAAGCAACTGTCGCAAAACAGCACAATTTCTACGACGCAAAAGTGAAGTATGCGCCAGTCATCGTCTGCATCGGCAAAAGACACCTGATCAAAGGGCTTGACGAACAGCTCATCGGAAAAGAGCCAGGAAAGTACACCTTCGAAGTTCGCGATGTTGACGGATTCGGCAAGAAAGACCCAAAACTCCTGCGCCTGATTCCCATGAGCCTGTTCTCAAAAGAGCAGGTGAAGCCATTCCCAGGGCTTGAAGTGAACATAGACAATCAATTCGGCGTTGTGAAATCAGTTTCAGGAGGACGGGTGATTGTTGATTTCAACCATCCTTTGTCCAGCAAGGACCTTGCATATGACATAGAAGTCAAGCGCATCATCGAAGATGCAAAGGAGAAAGTGAAAGGACTCCTTGACATCATCAAGTTCCCTTATACAGATGTGACAGTCGAAGGAGATGCAGTGACCATCATGACACCAATGGACATCCCGCAAGAGATCACCGACGGGCTCATCAAGGACATCGTGGAAACAGTCGGCGTGAAGACCGTCGAATTCAAGACAGAGAAAAAAGAAGAGGAAAAGAAAAAAGAAGAAAAAACAGAAAAGAAAGAGACACCTGAAGAAACCACAGAAAAGAAAGAGACAGAAACCAAGGATTCTGAAAAGGAAGTTGTCGTGAATGAGAAGATCGAACAACCAGAGCACGAACCACACACACATGAGCACAACCATTCACACGAGCATGGGCATGATCATAACCACAATCATTCTCACGAACACGATGGTGAACATGACCCTTCGCAGGATCATGCCACTGATAAAAAAAATTAGGTTTCAGAAAATTTCCTGATCCTCTCCACTGCGTCTTCTATCCTTTCTATGGAATTCGCATAGCTGAATCGCATATGCCCTTCGCCATATTGGCCAAACGCAGTCCCTGAGAGCCCTGCAACGTAAGCCTGCTCAAGAAGCGCATCCTGCAGTTGATCTGCACGTTCAAAGCCCTTTGCAGACATGAGTCCCTGTACATTGGGAAACACATAAAAAGCTCCGACAGGATTATTACACCTGACTCCTGGAATGGAATTTAAGCCGGCAACAATAACATTCTTCCTTTTTTCAAACTCAGAGTGCATCTCCTCAACAGCATCCTGCGGTCCTGTGAGCGCCTCTATTCCCCCCTGCTGGATGCACGCAGAAACGCAGGACTGGTCATTGCCCGCAACCTTCTTCATTGCATCATAGATTTCCTTGTCCTTTACGACAGCATATCCGAGCCGAAGGCCGGTCATCGCATATGTCTTCGAGAAACCGTCGATCATGACTGTCCTTTCTGCTGCACCCGGGATGGACATGATGCTCTCATGCTCCACACCGTACAACAGGCGGGAATAGATCTCATCAGCGATGATCCTGACATCATTCCTCTCCGCTTCCTCTGCAATGACCTCCAGGTCATGTTTCGTGAACACGCCGCCTGTCGGATTCTGCGGGCTGCAATAGATGACCACCTTTGTCTTCAATTTTTGTTGCCAATAGTTGGGCATCCTCTCCAAATGAGTCCATTGCACAATAGGCGAAATACTCTTCCTGCACCCATCGATATCAAGACGGAAATTATTCTCTTCCTTCAACGGAAGCTCTATAGGGATCCCGCCAATGCCCTGCACGACAGACGCATACACAGGATACGTAGGGTCAGGCAGCAGGACCACATCCCCCTTATCGACCAATGCCAGGAGAGAATAGAAGATAGCAGGCTTAGCTCCACCTGTTACAAGAACTTCATCAGGAGAGACATCAATATTCCTCGTCTTTCCAACATAATTAGCAATCACTTGACGTAATTGGAGATTCCCAGGCACCACCTCATAATGCGTCATTCCTCCATCGATAGCCTTCTTGATTACTTCACAGACATTCCGAGGTGTTGGAAAATCAGGCTCGCCGATCTCAAGCTCAATGACATCACGTCCCTGCGCTCGAATTTCATTCGCCCGCGCCTTGACAAGAAATGCGCGCTCGCCCACACCGAGGTTTTGACCGAAATGCGAAATATTCATACTTCCACTCCCCCACTTCTTCAAATACAGAACAACGAAGGGCTATTAATACTTTACGCGCACCTTTTTTAACTCCTCAATCCGTCTTTCTGCATTGACCGCGTTCGAGAACATCTTCCAAAAAACCCTGGTCAACCAATCTATCCATTCCCTGTCCTTGATAAGATAATAGATGAATATGCGCTTGTTGAGTTCATTGATTTTCCCAGTCGGCTCATTGATCTCCCGTATCCGTAACAACCTATTGTCAAAGATGAACGCCCGCAAGGGATGCTCAGCATGATGGATCTCTATAAGTTCCTTGCCATAATTGAAATTCAACGAAAGCATCTTTTCAATATTTCTCATCGACGCAAGATCAACCCTTGTTAATATCTTGATAGAGATTCCCTTCTTGACGAGCACAGAAAGTGTCTGGAATGGATCACAACCCTTACAAGAGATATTCAACCACGAAAGATTCCCTGAGAAAATGAGGACTTGCTTTTTGCAAGCGAGAAATTCCCCAGTCCATTCCTCAATGTCTATCTTATCCTCTTTCTCTGACGAGATGACGATCGCCTTCTTGTCCTTGTCTTTTACGTATTGGAAAATATCAAACGCAGAAAAATCCTCTTTCTTCTTAAAATGAAGGATGTCATGTTCCAGACGCTCCTGGAAGACCGAATGATGCGCATTTTCCATCGCCGCCCAGAAGACAATCTTCAGCGCACCCCTTGTTCCTTCGCGAAACGTCCTTGTTGCAATTGTCCCATATTCCTTGACAAGCTCATCAATATACCTGTCAGCTGTTCTCCAGCTCTTTCCCATGTGGGATGCGACCTCCTGCATGCTCCTCGGCTTCGCATAGACAAAATCCTCAATTTTCTTGATCTCCTTTGTCGCGAGCATGAAAACCAGATTGCTTTCCAACTATTTAACCTTTTCGGCAGGGTACGACACCATGGACAAAACATGTCAAGAAAAAAGGATATAGATTGCATGTCATATACAGAAGTATGAAGGTGACAAATAATGGAACTGAAAAAAATGGATAAGTGCTATGCATGCAATACAGAATATGCAAAAAGGGTCCTGGGCAGTCGTTGCTCTTACAAGTTCCAGGATTGTCCGACATGTGGATATGATCCAAAGATTACAGAAGAGATCACAAGATCCTCAATGAGAAAATGTCTGTGGAAATTCATGGAGGGACTTTCAGCAATCTTCGGGTTCGGATCAATGCAGAAGAACTCAGCAAAAACCTTGAAACGCTCATCATCAACATGTGGAAAAAGGGGCATAAGCCCGGAGGAGGATAAACATGGGAGGATGCTATACGTCATACACACCACGTTTTCGCTCGGACTGCGAGCGCGACGACTATTACGCAGAATCTGACCTCGGAGCGGCTTTTCGCAAGTTCCAGAGGGACGGGGACAGGACAGGTCTCATCAAGCACTTCAACCAATCCATCCGATGCGATGGGGCAGGATTCATCGGAAACCTAGCAAAAGCCGCAGGCGTGACAAGCATTGATGAGATACCGAAGGAATTTTCCGAGTGGGAATACGAAGTGAAATTCGACATCCGCGTCGACGGGAAAGGGAAAGAGCCGGACATCAAGGCATTTCTGAACGCCTTTGACTTTCCTGCAACAACAAGTGCGCACTACCTCAAAGACCCCGTTGACCATATCGCAGAAGGTGTCAACCATTTCTTCGGAGACGGGCTTGAAGAGAAACTCGTAGTCATCGAAAAAGCAGGACGGAAATTCCTCAAGAAAAAAGGAAACGTCGTACCTGTCACTACAGGCGTTCCTTACGAAGAGATCATCGTCAAAAGAACAGAAGAACGATACGAAGCGACAATGGAAGCAATCTTCGAAGAAGCAAGACTTGTCGCAAGCGAACAAGGCGAGTACAAGGGAAAGATACGAAAAGAGAAAGGGGATGCGTTCGTTCTCGACTTAAACGACGGCCGGATTTACTCCTTCACCATCAACAGGTCCCACCTGACCCGCGCAGGAGAAACAAAAGAATCCCATATCCAACGCCAGCTCGAGCTCGAATACGCAGGATACATCCCAAAATTCCCCGGATTTACCAAGGATGCTGAGGAACAAATTGCCGCAGGCATGGTCGACCTGGCCAAATTCGTCTGGGTACTTTACAACAACGCACCCATAGCAAACGGATGGCGCATGCAACTCGGCATAACAGGCGAAAGAAAGTATGACTTTGTGCGGACAGGAAAAAGTGAAGTCTTAACACCAGGAAATAGCAATTTTCTTTCCCTTACGGAAGGAACAACCAAAGAGAGGAAAAAAGCAAAAGTTCGGGTGAGACGATGAGTCTCATCTTCCTTTCCGGCCCGCACGGATCAGGGAAGACGACACTTCTCAACAGGATCCTTGCAGAAATCCCTGATACGATCTCGCCAGAACTCAAGACGACAACATCCAAATTCGATGTGGACCCGAAAGACCGGCGAATCCTGAAGATCTGCCAGCGCATCCTCGAGAATTTCGAATACCTGCAGATCGCAGAGAGAAATCCAGAGAAGATTGTACTCGGAAATCGATGTATCTACGACAACGACGCCTACACTCTTGCCTATCATGCAAGAGGATGGATCACCCAAGAAGAACTGGAACGCTACGAGCGGATGACGTATGACCTTTACCTGCCGCAACTGCAAGAGCCCCTGGCGATCGTACTGAATCCGCCCTTCCCAGTCGTCAAGGCGCACCTGGAAAAACGCTGGCAGGAAAAAGGGAAGAAATGGCGGGAGAATGATCTTGAATACCTCGCAGCAGCGTGCGACGCTTACACGCCCTTCAAAGATAAACCAAACGTGCACTACATCAACCACGAAATCGACCTTTCTGGCGGGAAAGACGTGCAAGAGATTGCAGAGTGGTTTCAGAACCTGAAAACCACAACAGAAATGCATACAGAAGTCGCATATCAGTCATGAAAGGAAAAGAATTGGTAGTATTACGACGTTCTTTTCCATTAGCTCACCCGCTATTAGCAGGCTGTTATCCGTGTGCCATTGCACACGGTTGTTAAATAATACCAATTCCTGCCTTTCGGCAGGAATACTGCCCGTGCAAGCACGGGTGTGATAATGGAAAACCCGTCACCCCCACTACTGTTTAGGGTAGAACAGTACATAATGCAAGGTTACAATGACTCACAAGAACTTATTCAGGCATAAGTTCATTATATTTATAAGCGCAAAGCAATTTCTCCCTCTGAAAGGGGCGAGGGAGATAAGATGGTGATCGCACTCGAAAAGATCTTGACCATGGGAACATACGACTACATGCAACTGCAAAACCTCTATGAAAGATTTCAAGTTGATTTTGTCGGAATCCATCACAGCGGAATCTATGATTATGAGAACATGGGTAAATCATTGAAAGAATTCGCCGAAATAGTGCCGGATAATGCAGTCGCTGTCACCGATCTGATTTGGGCATTCACCCCAAACAGCAAGGGAACATCATACACCATGACTTATTTTACTGCACAATATTCCGGTATAGCAATCGTTCCGAAGAAAGACGCTAAGGATTAGAGGCTTAGCCCAGGAAAGAAATAAATTTTCAATGGTCGCTCACAAAAACTTATTCAGACTAGAATCATAATCATCTTCAGTTGGAAGCTTTGGCATGGGAATGTCAAGCATCTTTGCAAGGAGCGCTGCATTTCTCACCGCGTACGCCTTCGGGTGGTTGTTGAAGAGCACAAAGAACTTTTGTGTTAAGCTTGCCATGGTCTTAATCTTTCCCACCCACTCATGCAATTCGTGTTCAGCATACAAATAATCATACCGCTCAGCAGGGCCTTCCTTGGAAAACCACTTCTCAGCATTTCTCCCATGGAAGCGCAAGTAGCCGAAGTCTGACGTCACGCGCGCCTCAGGAGGCATAAGGCCTTTCATCTTTGGCTCATCCACGCAGCAATAGCTGATCTTTGCCAGTTCCAGCATCTGGAAGACCTCCTCCTGCACCCACTCGCTGTTCCGGAACTCGACAGCAATCGGCACTGGAAATTTCTCTTTGAGATCGAGGATATAATTCCTGTTCCCTTCATCGTTCCGAAATGAATAAGGAAACTGCAAGAGGATGAGCGCCAGCTGTCCTGCCTCCACAAGCGGGGCGATCGACGCATTGAATTCGGCAGCAAGCGCATCTACATCCCCAATCCGTTCATGCGTGATTCCCTTAAACGCCTTCACAGTAAAGAGAAAATCATCTGACACCTTCTCCAGGATGTGCTGCATCATCTGCCGAGGGGGGATGCGATAATAGGAAGAATTGATCTCCGTCATCCGAAAGAATTTCGCATAGAAGGGCAGCATCTCAGAACTCTTCGCAAGCGGAGGATAGAACTTGCCCTTCCAGTCATCATAACTATACCCTGATGTACCGATAAAGATGGTCATATTCTTCTACAAATGCCATTGCAGATAAAAATATTCCCCGAAAAAAACGAAAATTTTATAAAAGCACAAATACTACTAACCAGTAATTATTATCGGAGGGTAAGATGCGACTTTCAACAATATCTCTTATGATTGCAGGATTCTTTGCACTCATCATGTTTTCTGCGAGCACCCAAGCCTACCACGAATATTCCTGGTACACATACAACACAGGATCAACCTATGGCGCTGGCGGATACCCTACATACACGTCCTCAACAAGGTATGTGCCGCAGATATCCACAAGCTACGCACGGACAGGCTATACTGATTCACGCTACTGCGGCGGAGTCTTCCTTTCATCCGGCTACTCAAAGTATGATTCCAGATACCGCGGAGGATTCTTCCCAGCATTCTACGAACCCTCACGACCCTACGGCTACCAGGCAAACACATTCAACACCGGAAGCTATTATGACAAGACCTTCCACTCAAGAAGCATGTCCTGGTACTACGGCACTGGAAAACCTGATTATTTCTACGACGGATATTATGCCCGCCCCAGCAGGTATTACCAGTACAATTAATTTTTTTCAACATTTTTCTTATTTTAGACTACCTAAAACGTATACTGACACTGTCCCAGTATAGCTTTATGTATACTTAAATCGAAATGTTTAAAAACAGAATCGTGAAAAGAAAGGAACAAGTGTTCGGGAAAAACATGGCACAAAAAACGAAAATCTCTCGTAAGACCCAGACGCAGATCAACGAATACCGGGAATACTTCGAGTCTGAGATGAGCCAGATCGCACGGCACCTGCGCGAATTCAAGGCCAACAAAGAAGAATTCTACCGCCGCTGGTCAGCATACTCTGACTTCAACAGGGTCGAAGAGCTCTTGGGATAATGAGAGAATAGGCAGCACTCTTTGTATACTTTCTTCTTTTAGAATTCTAGACAATAGATGACAGAGGAACTATAGGGCTTTTTCTGGCGGTTGTTCAGGACTGCACCAGAATGCCAGCCAGCCTTGTTCACGATCATATCTCCATGACCCCGCTTCTCTGCATCAAGATCGCACAATGCGTACTCCTGATCCTTATGCCGCTCAAAATCATGGTAGCCGCCATCATCTCTGACTTCCACTATGAACCTGCGGGACCTGTCTTCAAGCACGATCATGGATAGGTCTACCCGTATCTTCTTCTTTGGATCATACCCATTCCCGTGTTCAGCAGCATTGCACATGAGTTCACTCATCACATTCTGTAGGACACACTCCGCATACTCCTGAGGAGAGAATGACCCTCGGCAACAGGCAGCCTCGTCTGCAGGAAACGCGGCAAGCATTGCCAATCCTAAGTCTTTCATCGGAACATCTGACATCTCGCAGAGCTCTTCCAGATTGGACAGGAAGACTGATGAGACATAGTGCAGGAAGCTGGTCGGAGCCTTATCATTTCTCGTGCTTGACCAATAAGAGACCTTACAATAGAATCCTGGCTTTCCGCTTGCCGTGGATTCCTCAACCTTCACTGGTTCGCGCTCCACAAGCCTGGCGATATCGCATTCCTCATCAGCATAGACAAGCTTTGCCATACACAACATACTTATAAATTCATTATTTAAATGTAGTGACAAAATGTTTCATCATTTGCCGAAATCTGACACATTTCGTGTTCAAATGACAAAAACCACATCATTGCCTTCCATTGCAAGACCTTCTCCGATCTTCTTGCACGCATTCAAAGTGTCAGAGCCAGTCTTGCCCATGATGAGAAGAACCCTACTGCCTTCCGCGAGTTCGTACAGCTTCACATACCCTCGTCCAGTGCGAAGGAATTGATCGCACGGTTCAGGATTCCCCAAGATGGCTGCAGTAAACTTGTTGATGCATGCATTGCCAATGACGATGAGATTTCCCGCACGCAGATCAGGCCATTGGTCCACAAGATCCTCCTGACTCACATGCTGTGCTTGCAAGGTAGAAAACTCTCCCTCCAGGTTGATCTGGCAACCCACACCAACACTCCCACTGCTCCAGACAAGCGAATAATCCCGCATGCCATTGACGAGAAAGGGCTCTGGAAGGTCAGAAAGATCGCCGGAAAGGGTTGCATCAACAGTCCACACCTCCTCAGGCTCGCCAGGAACATCTGGACCATCATCCCCTGGAATCCCAGGAGGACTTGGTGGAAGCGGAGGAGGAACAGACGGAACTAGAGGACTAGTCTGATTCTCAACAGTTTCATTCACCTGAACTGTTTCATTCTGAACAGGAGCATCAAGATCAATGACCAACGGGCCAGAAGCATCTTCCTGCACCTCACACGCAATGACCAAAAGGCAAAGCAAGAGCAATAACAGATATTTCATCAAAAAAAACTTATGAAAGCGCGAGGATAAATAGTTTTCGGTCATCTTGTTTCTTTATCAATCTTCGGTATCTTGGAGGAAATACCCAAGGCAAAATCATGCAAACTAAGGATACTGCGAAACTTCTTCTTCGTCTTCCTCGAATAATATTCATAATCAGTCTTGCTAACCGACCTATCTTCCTGCAGAGACCTGATGATTTGCCTCTCTTTCTTCGTAAAAAGCTGAGAAAGCGCGAACTGCAGATTCCTTTCCTCATCAATCTTTTGCGTATCAATCAGCAATCTTGGTGAAGACTCGTTTCTTAATTGTAGCTCGAACTCGTCCTTGAACTCCTGAAAGTTGAGATCACATTCCCGACCAGTATTCCTTTTCCTGAACATCGGAACATTCTTCCGCATGTTTAATTCATTAAAAATTCTCCCTGTGAAATTTACAATAGTCCTAAAAATATCCCCTTCGTCAGACTTCAGTTTTTTCCGAATAGAGGAAATATCCAGATCATACTTATATATCAGAAAAGGAATTGCCTTGAGATAACGCGAATTCTTGGATTTCAAAATATCAAGAATCAAACTCTCAATACCGTCACCATCTCCAAGCAGCCTGTATCCCGCATCCTGCAATCGTTTTTCAACAGCTATTCCCATTTTTCAACCTCTGCTATGAGTTTTTTATCCAGTGGGAATTTCCATTCCGCAAATTTAATCTCAATCAGATCAAGCAACTTCTGCTTATTATTCGATACAATAGAGTTTTCCATCGTCCCGCTATACCGTTTCACAAGATGGGAAAGATCAATCTTCTCATGCTCAAGAATGCTCTTGATGTCATCAAAATCCCTCGTGTCACCCCTTGCAAGCTTGCTGATGATAATATCCTCCAATGATAAAGTATACAGTTCAATCAAACCA
>JBDRSD010000065.1:0-56488 GCA_043825215.1 Nanobdellota archaeon | reverse complement strand
GAAGACGTCAGTCTTGCACTCATTGATGAATTTATTGATGCCGAACTTGATGACATCCTTCTTATGGTCAAGCTTCAATTTCTTTTCCACCTGCACTTCAACAGGCAGGCCATGGCAATCCCAGCCGCCCTTGCGCGGGACTGAAAAACCCTGCATGTGCTTATACCTCAGGACGATATCCTTATACACTCGAGCTTCCACATGATGGATCGCAGGAGGGGCGTTTGCCGTCGGGGGGCCCTCAAGCCAGGAAAATATCTTCTTTTTATCCTTCGGGAAGAGCAGACTCTCGTCTATCAGTTCCTTCTCAGAATCCCAGACCGCCTGGACTTCCTTTTCAATGGACCTGAAATCATACCGTTTCCCGATAGCCATAAGACAAAAAAGTTGAGTGATATTTATAATTGTTTCGACAGAGAGTGGTTGTTTAGTTTGTCGTTACTCCAAGCGACCAACCGGATAATAGTAAACTATTTAAACTATCTTCATCGGAAAAAGAGAACATGGGCATATTCCCAGAAGGTGATAGCATGAAAGCGATTTCTCTGGTCTTCGGACTCGTAATAATCAGTATGTTTCTCGTCGCGTGCGAGCAAAACCTGTCAGGACAGGCAGCAAAAGTGGCAGCAGTAAAATATTTGAACTGCATCGATTCTGACGGAGGCCAGAACTTTGTCGTGAAAGGACGCGTGTTTGGGGACACTAACCAAGGACCTTATGAGAACTGGGATTCTTGTGTCAGCCAACTCAGCGTGAAAGAATGGTACTGCCAGAGAACAACCCCAAAATATCTCAACTACAACTGCCAGAACATGGGAAACTACGTCTGCGCGGACGGGGCGTGCGTAATCAACCAGACGCCAGACTCCTGCGGTGACAGTGATGGTGGACAATATCCTTACACGTTCGGACAAGTCACTGGATATGCTGGCGGGAACCCGTACACCAATCCTGACACGTGCAACTCACCAACGCAAGTGAAAGAGTGGTACTGCAGCGGGACCGCAGCGCAATACTCCAACATGAACTGCAATGCAGGAGACAACTGCCAGAACGGTGTTTGTGTCGTGAATGAAACGAACCAAAGCAACCATGCACCGGTCGTAACTGATCTTAGACAAGAACTGGGTACTGAGTGGTATGTGTATACCTATACCGCCACAGCATCTGATCCAGATCCAGGGGACCAGGTGGTGCGTGTTGAATTCCTCAACAATCTCACTGGAGAACACTATATCGACACCCAAGGACCGGTTTTTACCTATGTGTGGAACGCGACAGGACTGCCAGAAGGCACAGTACAGATTTCTGCAAGAGCAAACGATGGAGATATCTGGGGAGACTGGTATTCTGAGTCATTCTATTTCCATGGAGGTCTCGATCAAAGATCCTGCAATGACAGCGACGGGAATAATATCTACACATTCGGCTACATATGGGGCACCTTGGTTAATGGTCAAGAATTCAATTACAATGACAGCTGTTATAGTTCAACTACTGTAAAAGAATGGACGTGTAACAATCTGACACCGACAGGAACAAATGTCTTCTGTGGAGTAAATTATCATTGCGATGGAGGAAGATGCGTTCAAAACCAAGCCCAGAACAATTCCTGCACTGACACCGATGGCGGATACAACCCTCCTGTCTTTGGCACCGTCTATGGGAACTACAACGGATACCCCTATGCGATCAACGACAGCTGCGTGACAAACGTGACGCTCGTCGAATGGTACTGCACAGGAACAACAGCCACATCAATCAATGCAAGCTGCACAGGCAACTGGACAGGATGCAGCGGAGGCAGGTGCATCTAAATTTTTTTCTCTTTTTTTTACTTCTTAGGTACAACGAAACTATTAAGTACTTCTTAGAATATACTCCTGCATAACAACAACCAGAGGTGGTTATGTGAAACAATTGATACTTGGAATAATTCTTTTGAGCCTGACACTATCTTTAGTGCAAGCAATACCCTCAAACGCTCGTGTCCGCTATCTCACCTGCGATGACACCGACGGAGGGCTCAATTATCCTGTGTTTGGCTCAGTCTATGGCAACCTGTCGAACAACAGCAATTACCAGTACTTTGATTACTGCCAGAACACGGCAACGCTCACCGAATGGTACTGCCAGGGAAGAAACCCGAAATCCGTCAACTACAACTGCCAGAACATGGGCAACTACGTCTGCAATATGGGTGCGTGTGTCCTGAACCAGACTCCAGACTCGTGCAGCGACACTGACGGCGGACAATACCCATACACCTTCGGGCAGGTCACTGGATATGCTGGCGGGAACCCGTACACTAATCCAGATACGTGCAACTCACCAATCCAGGTGAAGGAGTGGTACTGCAGCGGAACCCAGGCACAATATAATAACATGAACTGCAATGCAGGAGACAACTGTGTGGCAGGACGCTGCGTTGTCAACGAGACCAACCAGACCAACCATGCACCAGTCGTCTACGATATCACCTGGACAGAGCCCCGAGGCATCATCACCTTCACCGCGTGGGCATACGACCCTGACGGCAACTCGACCATTCAATATGTGAATATGAGCTATTACGAGAACGGCATCTGGAAAGGGACAACATGGGATTACACGCCACCATACAATAGCATCGTGAATACCTATGACTACCAGGGACCAGCAACAATAGTCGCACAGGCATATGATGGAGAATTGGCAAGCGAACTGCGAATTGAAAACCTCTTTGTGAACAACACGCCAAACTCCTGCGCAGAAACAGATGGCGGGTATGACATCTACAACTTTGGTTTCACCTACGGGTGGAACTACAACAACTACTACAACTACAGCGACACCTGCCTGACAAATCTTACCCTTCAGGAAAACTATTGCGTGGGCACCTCTGCGTATACAGCAAACGTGAGCTGCCTTGGCAACCTGACAACACACTGCCAGTGGGGAAGGTGCATCTGAATCTTTTTCATAATTTTTTTCCTCTTTTTTGCGCGAAACCGAAATATATATATCCTTAACCAGAAAGATACTCGAACAACCATTAAAAGGTGAAAACATGAAATATGTTTTGTTTTTTGGAAGCATTTTTGTTGTGGCATTTCTGATCAGTGCCTGTAGCAACACCGGACAAGCGTCTCAAGCAGTACGGGCGCCAGGTGGCGGCGGTGGAGGGTACGATTCGACATGCTTTGACAGCGACGGAGGACAGAACTATCAGGTCTATGGCAATGTCAGTGGAAGACTCTACAATGGAACATTCTATAACTACCCTGATTTCTGCCTGAATAACGGGTTCCTGAACGAGTGGTTCTGCACTGGGAATTCTCCAAATTCAACACAACAGAACTGTTCACAACTCAATTCCTCGTGGACTTGTATGGGTGGGCGTTGCAGATAAATTTTTTTTCTCTTTTTTTTTTCATTAACTATTTAAAGAGGGGAAGATTGAAGACTATTCGATGAGACTTGAAACAACCATCATCGAGACCATCGAGCAGGGATGCCCGATATGCCTTTCTGATGTGAAAGGGAATGACACGTACCTGTTCTTCTGCAAGGGATGCAACATCCTCTTCCGAAGGCAGCACTTGAAGATAACGGAAAAAATCAAGAAACAATAATCAAATGGGGTGAAAACCATCGTCAAGCACAAAAGCCAGCGCGTAGGCGTCTTTGTCGACGTCCAGAACATGTACTATTCAGCACGGCAGGTCTACCAGCAAAAGACCAACTTTACCGAGATATTAAAAAGGGCAGTCGCAGGACGGCAGCTCATCAGAGCCCTTGCCTATGTGATTCGCGCAGACATCGAGGAGGAGAAAGGATTCTTTGACGCACTCACGAAGATCGGCTACGAAATACGGGCAAAGGATTTGCAGATATTCTACGGCGGCGCAAAGAAAGGCGACTGGGACGTAGGGATAGCGATGGATCTTATCCGGATGGCGCCAAAGCTTGACACGATCGTCCTCGTCTCAGGCGATGGCGACTTCACCGACCTTGTCAAATACGTGAAAAGCATGGGCTGTCGCCTTGAAGTCATGAGCTTTAGAAAGACCGCATCAAAGCTCCTCGTCGATGAAGCAGACGAATTCACGCCCCTCGACGACAAGGCATTCCTGATACCGCAGAAATTCAAGCCAAGGCCAAAACCAGGAGGAGGCAGTGCTCCAGCATAACATCAGCCCCTACATCATCAGGATATGGGGGGACTTTGGCATCCGATGGTACAGCCTTGCCTACATCATCGGATTTATCGCACTCTACTATTTCTACACTTGGCTTGCGAAGAAGGGAAAGATAAAGAACCTCACACCAAACCTTGTTGATCGTCTGATTATCGTTCTCGTCATCGGCATCATCCTCGGCGCCAGATTCTTCCACACCTTTGTATTCGAACCTGGCTATTATCTTTCTCATCCGGCAGACATCCTGAAAATCTGGCACGGCGGCCTCTCCTTCCATGGTGGTCTTATCGGCGGAATACTTGCAGGCCTACTCTTCTCAAGAAAATACAAGGTACGGCTTCTCGCGCTAGCAGACGGGTCAGCAATAATAATCGGCCTCTTCCTGGGTCTTGGGAGAATCGCAAACTATATCAACGGCGAACTCTACGGAAAGATCACAGACGTGTCCTGGTGCATTGATTACTCCAAGAGCCAGTACATTCAAAATGCGCCTGAGGGGTGCAGGCACCCGTCGCAGATCTATGAAGCGATCTATTCGTTCTTCATCGCCGGCGTGCAATACTTTTTGTTCAGGAAAGATGAGAAAAGAAAAACACGACGCTTTGGGACAGGATTCTACTTCTACCTCTTCATCACCCTCTATGGCATCCTGCGTTTCTTGACCACATTCACCCGCGACGAGCCAGGAATCTTCGGGACAGGCATTGCGGAAGCCCAATGGTTCAGCCTCTTCATGTTCATCATCGGATCAATACTTCTTATCAGACAAGGATTTTTCTCTTCTGGTTCTTCTCGGACACAAAGCCGACCTTGAGAAAGGTCAGGTACTTGAGTATGAAAAGCACGCCATTCACAAGCAGGAAATTTGTCCAGAACAGTGTTTGCGGGCTTTCGTGTAAGAAGACCCCTGCGACCGTCGCTCCGATCGAGCTTAATATGGTGAAAAAGATGCCGACGCCAAAATAGATGGCAAATGCCTTGTTGAAAAATTTCTTCTTGAAATGCTTGACAAGTTTCATGGTGGCCTCCGAATCCATGAAGAAAGAATAGCTCCCTTTTAAAAGATTTTCCCCCATTTTAGTGAATGACAGACACCTATTATCAATTGTGTCCTTACTATTTCATTCATGAATCACAACATTTATCTACTAGTTCCACCATAGATACCATGGTGAACCCGGGGTGGTGACCATGGATTGGCTATGCCAGGAACACAACCTGGACAAGGCAGGGCTTTGCGAATGGTGCTCAAGGCCCATCTGCGAGGAGTGCATCGACGAGGCAGCAGGAAAGAAATACTGCATGAGCTGCACAGGACGGCTCCCCTTCCACGAGCTCGGACATATCAACAGGTCAATAGCGAGCAGGGGACGGGAGAATGTCGATCCCACGCTCACTGAAGAAGAGCTCGAAGAAGGAAAGGAATACGTGCAAAAGACAGTCTCAGGAAGAAAGGCAGAAGCGAAGGGCATACGGAACGTCAGCGGAGACTCAGCAGACCTGCGAAAAAAGCGCGAAGAATACGAGAAGATGAGAAGAAAATTCGACATCTGAAGCTATTTCTTTCAATTATCTGCACAAGCTATATAAACCCCTATATGCCTGAAGTGAGATATGAAGCTGCAACTTCCCATTCTCATCATCAACTTCAAGACCTACAAGGAATCCGTAGGAGCCCATGCTGACAACCTCGCGCGCCTTTGCGAGAAAGTACAGCTTCAGACACAGAAATCAATCGCCATAGCAGTGACCCCTGCTGACGTGAACAGGATATCCTCCCTTGTATCTATCCCTGTCCTCTCACAGCACATGGACCCAGACGAATATGGCAGCCACACAGGAAAGATACTCGCAGAGAACCTGCGGGACAACGGGGCCGTAGGGACGCTCCTCAACCATTCCGAAGACCAATACCGAATAGACGTCCTCGAAAAAGCAGTCGACAGGGCACGCGAAACAGCACTTATCAGTGTCGTGTGCGCAAACAACGCAGACATCGCAGAAGCAGTCGCCGCATTCCACCCTGATTTCATCGCAGTCGAGCCGCCAGAACTCATCGGCGGGGACATCTCAGTTTCCACAGCAAGGCCGGAAGTCATCAAGGAAACAGTCGAACGCGTGCACAAGATTGCCGATATTCCCGTCCTCTGCGGAGCAGGAGTGAAGACCAAAGAAGACGTGAAACGCGCGCTTGAGCTTGGAGCGCAGGGAATACTTCTCGCATCAGGAATAGTCAAGGCAGAGGATCCTGAAAAGATATTGTTTGAGATGGTAAGTGTATTATAGATAATGCTGATTCATTATATGCTGTTTATCTTTTTCTGATGACGCACGCCACGCCAACGGCGGCAGACGGATGCGCTCCGTTTCACTTCGCGCATCCTACGCGTCACCCCGAAGGGGGCAAGTCCCCCGACGCGTCTGCGCCGTCGTGGCGTGCGACCTGCCTGGGGATGGGCCCTCCGGGCTGGCAGGTAGGACAAATCGAGCATAGCGAAGATTTGTCCGTCGCACCGCCATAGACGGCGCTTCAAGCAAGAAAGTAAAGACATTCACCGATATGTAATAGAATAACAGACATCACTTCGGTGTCACATACACCTTATTGAGTGGAGGATAGGCAGCGGGTGTTGCAGCTGAATCGGTTTGACATTCATTATTATCCTCGCCTTCTATGTTATAGCATATCCGCACATCATAGATGAACTGCTTCTGTTTTGACGCTTTTGGCACAAAGAACCACACTTTTCTATACGCCCGCTCATGCGGATCTATCTTAAACACGTCATCTGCGGCAATATACCTGGGCATATCATTCTCTTCCGTTACGGGCGTCACCAGAATCTTAAACGTGTGCTCTTCATCATTCACGTTCTCAATTCCTATGAAGAAATACCCTGACTTGTCACGCTTGATCTTCTGCAGGGTGAAGGGGATGACAATTCGCGATCCGGAATCGATCATCTCCTGCTCGATCTGCTTTCGGATCTCATCAGACACATCCTGGTTGATCTTCTCAGTCGATGCCTTAATCTTGAAGAAAAGCGCAAGACCTATTCCAAGCGTCACCAGCATCAGGATGAAGATGACAAGAAAATTGACAGCAAGTTCGACTCCCTTTTTCATTTCACTTCATGAAATTATATTCCTTGACCAGGAGCACCATGAAGATGACGAGGATGATTGCTCCTGCAAGCATGATCGAGAACCCATAGGAGAGCGTGTCGTCAAGAGTTATTATCTTATAGAATCCATAGCCCATGATGAGGACGCCAAGCCACAAGAACTTGTCCAGGACAAGCTTCATGATCTCAAACTCCTCTTGCCGAGTCATATGCCTTTTCATAACACATTCACCTCTACGGTTGGATAGTCAAGTAAAACGATTTCGAGCCGACAACCTTCCCTCGTTCATTTGGATAAGGTGCAATATCAGGTATGACAGCGACCATGGTACAGACATAACTGCCCACTGAAAGGGCGTTCTGGCCTGAGAGGATCTGAGGGATGCCCTTTGGCTCGCCCTGAGGAATACTTGCAGAAACTGCCGGAAGGATGCTGGGGAGTGAATATGGTTCTACACATAAACTACCTTCTGGAGCTGAGCACTTAACAGCAGGCACAAGCTTTTCTTCATTGATTGTCCTGTACAATTTCTTTCCTGTCTCTGCATTCGTGCATTCCAGCATCGAGAACTCAATCCCATACGAGAATCCCTGTCCCTTCGCATAAAACCCGACAAGCACTTTCTTCTGGTCTCTTGCCTTCATCTTGATCTCATTATCAATAGTCAAAGGATCATCAGAACTCGGAGGATTCTTCAACTGGTCGCTCGGCAAAAACGAGTTCGGATCAATATCAATAGACCCACGCACCTTGTTGACAAAGAAGAGCCCGACGCCAAGCATGGCAAAAGCAAGAATGAAAACCACAATCGCATTGACGCTTAAAGAGAGCGAACCTTTCTTATGCATACCTGTCACCTCTTTTTGTTTTTTTAGGGATGCCGTGATTTATAAATGTTTCTATAGGTCCTCTCCTCGATGCCTAAGCAAAAGCTTTTTAAACCGCCCTTATTTTCTGAAAAAAATGGTCGTCAAAGCATCAGAAGCACAAATAACAGCGCAAGCAGCAGAAAAGCTCAAGGGAGTCATAGACAAGCCAGAATGGGCGCAGTGGGTCAAGACAGGCATGCACAAGGAACGAGCACCCACAGACGAGAACTGGTACTATGCCCGTGCAGCATCAGTCCTTCGCACGGTGAATCGCATGGGGCCAATCGGCGTGTCAAAACTCAGGACAAAATACGGCGGCATAAAAAATCGCGGGCATAAGACAGAACGCTTCTATCGGGGATCAGGAAAGATCCTCAGAACCATCCTCCAGCAGCTCGAACAAAAGGGCCTGGTCAAGCAAGAGGCCAAAGGCAAGCACAAAGGCCGCGTCATCACCCCAAAAGGCCAAAACATCCTCTTCTCCGACTTCAAAAAAACAAAAGCATAAACACCATGGCGACCTACAAGCACAAGAGCAGGAAAAAAAGACTCACAAAGCTGGGCACAAAGACCAAATGGGCGCCATTCTGGACAGTACCAAAAAAATACGGTCGCGGACGACGAGTCCATCCTGGCCGCCATACCACAGTCAAGCGCAGCTGGAGACGCATCAAGACCAAAGCATAATGGCAACCGAACGATCCTACAACGTCCCCCTGCGAACAGGCTTTATGAACACGCCGCGCTGGAAGCGCACGAAAAAAGCAATCACGATTCTCAGGGAATTCCTCATCCAGCACACCAAGCGAGAGGATGTCAAGATCGGCATGCACTTAAACGAGCGCATCTGGAAGCACGGCGGAAAGAACCCTCCCCACCACATCAAAGTAGACGTGTGGATCGAAGATGACCATGCAAAAGCAGAACTCTCTGGTTATGTATTCAAGGAAGCTGTCAAAGCCAAGAAGAAGGAAGGGCCAAAGACCCTCAAGGACAAGCTCGCAAAAAAACTCGGTGTTGACGAAAAAGAAGAAAAGAAGACAGAAGAGATAAAACAGGAAGAGCCAGCAAAAAAAGAAGAGCCAGCAGAAACAATACCTGAGACAGCACAAAAGGAAGAAATCCCAACCAAAGAACCTGCGAAAAAAGCAACAGAACCAAAGAAGAGCAAAAAAGCCCCTGCAAAAACTCCTAAAAAAGCAAAACCAAAAACTGATCCCGAGTGATCACCCTTTCAGGGCAACCGTCTCCAACTTCTTCATCACCGCATCAATGCAGAAGAACAGGTTCCTGTCATCATCCTCGACAGCATGCGTCTTGCCGTCAATGATTACCCTGCCAGACACCTGGAAGATCTCAGACTTCTCCCGCTTATGAAGCTCCTTCAAGGTCAAATGCAGGCCCTGAAATCCCGTGTACTGGTCAGAGAACTTTCTCGCATAGCTTCCCACAACCTTCTTCACGACGATAAGCTCAGACTTATCAAGAACAGAAAAACCAGCAAGCTGAATATTTCCCCCCAAAGCAAGCAAGTCACTATCATTTGTCTCCATAACATCCTGCTAAGGTTTGGAGGTATATAAATGTTATGCCTTCCATTCACAGAACAAACTTCCCGATACCTTTATAAAAGACCCGCGGTTTTTCATACTAGTTCTCCGAGCTGTAGGCGATGGCTTGCCTGAATCGGAAGACAGCTGACAGCGGTCGGAACGCAGCCAACGGTTGCGGCACGCCATTCGTCAGCATAAAAAAAGGCAAAGGGGCAACACCAGCACCGGTTAGCGGCCGGCTGAGTTCTGATCCCTTGCTATGGAGGCCGAAATGGGATATCTCAAATACGTCAGACAAGCATGGAAACAGCCAAAGAAAAACCTTAAAGCGCTGTGGAAAGAACGACTCATTCTTTGGAGAAAAGATAATGTCACAACACGAATAGAACATCCTACACGAATTGATAGAGCACGAAGCCTTGGCTATAAAGCAAAAGAAGGCTACGTCATTGTTCGACAACGCATAAAAAGAGGCGGGAAAAGGAGACCTGACATCAAAGGAGGCCGTCGCACAGCACACTCATCACAAAAACTGGACCTTCGCATCAACTACCAACGCGTCGCAGAAGACCGTGCAGTCAGTAAGTACCCGAATTGCGAGGTCCTGAATTCTTACTGGGTCGCAAAAGACGGCGTGTCCTACTGGTACGAGATCATCCTCGTAGACAGAAGCCACCCATCCATCCTATCTGATCAAAGAATATCATGGATTGCAAATGAGCACGGCCGCGTGAAGCGAGGGCTCACCTCATCTGGCAAGAAATCCAGAGGATTCCTGCGCAAAGGAAAGGGCGCAGAAAAGATCCGACCGAGCAGACGCGCGAATCTGAGACGGCATTAATTTTTTTTAAGTTTTCTTTCTTCTTTTATTCTTCCTGTCTTTTCGTATTCGAGAAGATCATCAAATATAGATTATTCGACGACGGATAAGGCCACTCGTTTTGTGTATTCAGCTTTGTAGGCATACTTCATGGTAAAATATCTATAAATTCTCTCTGTAAGAGCAGGATTAAAGATGGGAAGAGGAGCACTGTCTCTCTGGATTTGCTTTGCGTGATTTTCCATTTGAAAAGAAGGAGGATACTCAAGTTCTGTTGTTAAAATTGAATCGAAATTATGCGGAAGTTGTGACTGCGTATTGGCATTTTCAACATACATAAGATTAGCAATTGTACGATCGTCAACCAGTGCTGTTAAACAAACTTGGGTTGTCTTAACAATTGATTTGGTTGCAATACACAGTCTCTCCATAGGACTTAATGAATAGGTCATCATCTCTCCACAAAAATCTTATGCTTCTCTTTTCCCAGCACTTCAGAAATGATTCGCCGTGAGACGATCTTCTGGGGTTCAGAGATGAGCTTCACGCGTTTCTTGATGTCCTCAAAACTCTCAAAAGGCTTCTCTTTCCTTTGTTCGATGATCTCCCACATGTGCTTCTTTCCAACCCCTGGGAGAAGCTCGATCGTATGCATACGCGTCGAGAGCGGCTGGGCAGAATTGAAGAAATCCACAAAGCGCTGCGGGCTTGTCTGGACCAGCTTGTCCACAACGTGCTCAAGCTCAGCCCGCGCAGTCTGCGTCAGCTTATCCGCATCAATCTTTCCATTGATGTGATGGATCTTGTCCCGCTTCTGGTCTCCGATGTAGACTTCTTCAAGCGGCTGCAGGAAAATCCCTTTCTTCGGGACAAGCTCAAGAAGCGTGAAATTATCCTTGCCCAACGCCTGGGCGATCGCAGTCTTCTGATGGATGGGGCGCATGTCGAAGGGATAGCCGTTCGGCAAGAAATCCAAGACGATAGCGTTCTCTTCCTTCTTTCTCATAGTCTCCCCTCATAATCCTTCGTATGGACTCCCTTTATTGAGAACGCATTTATATACTTTACGCTGGATGGGCACAGCAGGAGCAGTTTACTCGTCACAGATAACGACCTTGATCGGGGTGAGAAGCGGATAAATGGTTCCCCGATTCGTCGTCATCGGCTCCCTGTGCGGGAGATAGCGGAGAAGCGCGTGGAAGATCTCGTCAGCAGCATCCTTTTGCATGCGGACGCATCCGTGTGTTGAGATTGTATAATGGAAGCGCGGAGAATACCACGTTGAATGGATGCGCATCCCAGTCTGGTTTCGCGCTGCCTTAAAATCGTATAATCCCCTGACTGGACTCCTGGCCAATTCCGTCATCCACCCACCAAAAGGGTTTCCCACACCCGGAGGAAAGGGTTCCTCATACTCAGACCAGTCGTCAGGATACCACCAGGGGTCTTTCACGATTCTATTGAAAAAATATGTTCCTCTGGCTGTAAAAAAATCCTGTTCCTTCCCTGTACGCGGGTTCTCATGCCGACCTCCAAGGGCGACATCGGTCTTAAAAAGCAGGCTATCCTTGGGATTTGTGGAAAACAATTCAAGAGTCTTTTCCTTCCGCTTGATTTTAACCCATACACCGATCTCTTCCCTGAAGAAATACTTGGGGATGTCAATTGTGAAGGCGAAGGTGGAATCGGGAGGGATGTACTCGACAAATGGCGTGAGGTGATTCTCGATCTGGTCAAGATAGCACCCGAATACCCTGATAGACGGGTAGTTTGCGTGTATCTCGTCCATGATGTATGACCGCAGGTTTTTTTCGTTGGCTCCTGTGACTGTCAGTTCTAACGAATTCACTCTCTCCTCTCGGACAGAGTTTGGCATCATCACCTCAAGACCGGATGCTCCATGTCCCAGGGAGAGAGCCAGCAAAGGGATGAGGAATCTTTTTCTCATAGAAACTGGGAATCATTTCTTGTTCTTAAAAGACTCGATCGTATCCACGATCTTCTTCATGTTTTCAGCAGTGATTGTTATGGAATACCCCTGCATGACTACCTTGAGTTCAGGAACTGTTCCTGGAAGCATGTCAATGAGCTTATGGATGTGGATGTCCTTCATGCGCGGCACGTTCAGCTTTTCGAGCTTCGCATACAAGTCCTCAGCATCCTTCTTGGAAAGAGCGGCAAAATTCTGGGAATACTCCTCTGTCTTCGTCCCCCTGATATCCAAGTCACCGTCACGCTTCCTGATCTTTGTCAGCTCTTCTTTCACCTGCACGAGATTCATAGGAACCCGTTCGATGACTTCCGGGCCGGTCATGTCGTCACCTCCCGCAGGTGCACAGGGTGCACATACACTGCCTTTTCCTTGTTCGCATCCTTGATTGCCACGAGATAGCAGAATCCTCTGCGAGAAACGATAATCCCTTGCTTGCCGTGGAACCGCCTGAAATAGAGCCCCTTCTGGTATGCAGGCTCTCCCTTCAGGACAACCTTATCTCCTGCCTTGAACTCGTGGAGGAATCGCCTGATAGATATCTTTCCCTTCTCCCGCATGTGCTTCTTGAAAATATGACGGGTCTTTCGCTTGCTTCCGCCTTTTCTTGCCATGAATTCTCTGGAAAGGTGGAGTATTTATAAAGATAACGGAAATCGTAACATTTAAGGAATACTGCGATTTAAGTCGTATCATGCCTGAGAAGATCCCCATTTCCGACCTGCATATCAAGCCTGTCTTTGAAGAAAGATATCGGAAAATACTCGGTGACAGATATGAAGAATACATCGACTATAGCACGTCTTACATCCGAAAGGCAATACGAGTCAACACGCTCAAGATAGACGTGAAGAGGCTCGTCTCTCGACTGAAAACACGATGGGATCTCGAACAAGTCCCCTGGGCAAAAGAAGGATTCTACATTCGGTTCAAGGGAAGTGATGAACGCTACGATATCGGGAACTTGCCTGAGCACGCTCTTGGCTATATTTACGTGCAGGATCCCGCATCCATGATACCTCCCATCGTTCTCTCTCCAAAACCAGGAGATAAAGTTCTCGATATGTGCGCTGCGCCAGGAAGCAAGACAACGCAGCTTGTAGCGCTGATGAAAAACCAAGGAGTGATTGTTGCAAATGACATCAATGCAGACAGAATAAAAGCACTAGGCTTGAACCTGCAAAGGTGCGGCGTCGCAAACACGATCATCACCATCAACAGGGGAATGCAGCTTGCGCACTCAGGAAACACCTTTGACCGGGTGCTCGTCGACGCCCCCTGTTCGGGAACTGGCACTATCAGGCGAAGCTTGTCATCTCTGAACATGTGGTCACCGCATCTGGTCAGAAAATTCGCAAAAGAACAAAAACACCTGATTGAGACAGGATTTTCAGTCCTGAAGAAAAGCGGAACGCTCGTCTATTCCACCTGCACCCAAGAACCAGAAGAAAACGAAGGCGTCGTGTCGTGGCTGCTTGAGAAATATCCTGATGCGAAGGTTGAGGAGATCAAGCTCAAGATCAAGAGAAGTAAAGCAATCACTTCATGGGACGGGGAAGACTATCATTCTAGCGTCGAAAAGTGCCTACGTATTTATCCGCAGGACAACGATACAGAAGGATTCTTTGTGGCGAAGATAAAGAAGAAATAAATCGAAATATATTTAAACCTTGAATCAAAAATTCAAGTAATGGGTACAAAAAGGGTTCTGGCAACACTCGCAGTTGCAGTCGCGGCACTTGCAGCAGCATGGGGTATTGGAAAAAATTCGAAGATAAATAGCGACAGACTCCCAGTGACAGCGAGGACAGCAATCGTGCAGGAGCATAAGAAACTCAGTGCTGAAGTCGAGCACATCACAAACCTCCTTGAACAGGGAAAAACTGAAGAAGCAAGCAAGGCCATCTATTTTGCCTGGACACTTGCAGATACGCTATCGAAAACAGACACGAAATACGAGCTTCTCGAAGGACAGCTGAAGATACTGCGTGACATACTGCGCATCATGAGCACGTATAATACCAATTATCTTGTTTATAATAATTTCGGTACGCAACTCAAAGAATATAAGGAAAAAAAGATACATGACTTATGGTTGAATGATAATGGAATAATTTATCTTATCGAAGCCAGAAGATATGCAGATAGTGACGTTGCTAGGGAAACTCCACAATTCAGGCAAGCGCTCATCAACTTTCTCGCCAGTCTCGCTAAGCAACGAATCGAATTATTGCAGAAATGGCAGGTGGAACTCAGTTATATGAGGCAATTGGATTTGACAGATGGCAAAATCAAATCCGTCTTGGGGGTAATCATCGAAAGAATACAAGTCTATCAGACATTCCTTGATAGCCTTTCAGAATAAACGGTCATCCCTTCAAGAACCATTCTGCAAACTTGCTCACATTCGAGAATGGAAAGCGTTTTTTCCGCCATGCAAGAAACTCCTCCTCAGTCATCTCTGCAAGCGTCTTCTTCTCACCCTCCGGGATGAAAATGAGATAGAGTGATGACCAGTTGTATTTCCTTGCTTGCCCTCGTTCCCCTTCGCAAATGGTTCCTGGTGTTTCAGATTCGAAGAACTGAACCTCTTTCCCGTCATAAAAGGCAAGGCACGACCGGAAATGACAATGCCTCTCTTCGCCATGCACGAGCTTGAGAATTCCCTTGTTGCCGATTGTCTGCAGGGCAAAGTTCACATTCGCACGCGGAAAGCCATTCCATGCTGCAAGATGGAAAGAAGAATCGTTCACAATGACAGGCTTTCGTATCTTTTCAAACGCAGTGAGTGCCTTTATCCTTGCAATCTCCCTGATATCATCCGACCTCGGCTCAGAGATATCCATGTGCTTGTGAATGACTTCGATACCGAATGGACTGAGGTCTTCACGAATAGTCGCTACCTTTCCAGCATTTGTCGTTGCGAAATGAACCTGGTTCATGTCTCCTCCCTTCTTGGCCGATTCGCTTGGATATATTGGCTTGGATTCTTCACAAATTCACCGACCGTATCAAAATTGATGTACACAAGGTTTGGCTTTTTACCAAAATATTCCATTCTTATATTTCGAAAAATACCATTTGCATCATATCCCCTGTTCCCTCCAGTCACGAGCATGAAGAAATCGACCTGCGGATTCTGATCGATGACTGCATCAATGGTCTTCCAACAGGTGCCGCCTCCTGGTTCATTCTCACCATGCGGATGCACGACCACAATCTCTGCCTCGACCAAAGGATTCTCGCAGAGGCATCCGTCAACATCCCTTGCCGGTACATTGTCCATGGACAACTCAAAATAGAGCTGATTCAACGTGTTCATTGTTGAATAGACCGCAATTCTTTCAGCCATGAGATACGCAAATGCTCAATTCTTTTTAAGCATACCTTTTTTTGTCCGGCACCTTTTTAAATAGTCTCCCCTGACCTTTGATAATGCAAGAACCCTTTTATCACGAACTCATCACAGCGATCAAGAAAAGAAAGCTTACGAAACAGAAGCTCTCGAATTATAAGATGCAGCTCTGCAAGAAACACGGCAGGAAAGAGATGCCGACAGACATCGAGATCCTGCTCAACGCTGACGAGAAAGACATCAAGAAGATCAAATATCTCTTGCAGACAAAGCCTGTGCGAAGCGGAAGCGGAGTTGCCGTCATTGCCGTCATGACAAAGCCCTTTGGATGCCCGCATGGGAAATGCACGATGTGCCCAGGTGGGCCAAATAGCCACTTTGGTGACGTTCCTCAGTCTTACACAGGAAACGAGCCCGCGACCATGCGCGGCATTCGGAATAACTATGACGCGTACCTACAGGTGATGAATCGCCTCGAGCAATACGTCGTCCTTGGACAGGATGCAGAAAAGGTGGAGCTCATCATCATGGGAGGAACATTTCCTGCAATGCCCTCCACCTACCAAAAAGAATTTGTCACCTACTGCTACAAGGCAATGAATGACTTCTCAAAGCTCTTCTATACGAAAGGGCACCTTGACATCCTCGCATTCAAGCGCTTCTTCATGATGCCAGGGCCTGTCGCATCCCCTGAACGGATCGAGAAGATCCATGCAGAACTCCTGAAGAGGAAAGGAAAAGGAAACCTCCTTCGCGAACAAAAAAAGAACGAGAAAGCAGACGTGCGCTGCGTAGGAATGACGATTGAGACAAGGCCAGACTGGGGCAGGAAAAAACAGGGGAACCGCATGCTTGACTTCGGAATTACGAGAATAGAGCTTGGCGTGCAGTCTGTCTACGGCCACGCCCTTGCCCGGCTCAACAGAGGGCATACGACAGCAGAATCCATCGCATCCATACGCGAACTAAAGGACCTCGGATTCAAGCTCAACTTACACGTCATGCCTGGAATACCAGGGATTGCCAGGAAGCGGGACGTCAAAGGATTGCAGCTCCTTTTCGAAGACGAGGACTACAGGCCAGACATGCTCAAAGTGTACCCGCTTATGGTCATGCCAGGAACACCGCTCTACGATGACTGGAAAAAAGGAAAATTTATCCCACTCACGACAGCAGGCGCCGCAGAGATCATATCTGAAATGAAAAAAGACATCCCGCCCTATGTACGCATCATGCGGGTCCAACGAGACATCCCGACAAAATTCTCTGCGGCAGGAGTTGACAAGAACAACCTTCGCCAATACATCACAGCTATCATGCACAAAAAAGGATACACGTGCCATTGCATCCGCTGCAGAGAACCCAAAGGAAAACTCATCGGAAAGCCAAAACTCAAGATACACCACTACATCGCCTCACAGGGAAACGAGTTCTTCATCACCATCGAGACCAAGAATGCGCTCCTCGGATTTCTTCGTCTTCGCTTTCCCTCCCAATGCTTGCGAAAGGAGATCACGCCAGAAACTGCACTCATCAGAGAATTGCATGTGTATTCTTCCCAGGTAGGCATCGGGCAGAAACCAAAGAAAGGACAGTCACAACATAAAGGATACGGAAAGTGCCTCCTCAAGGCAGCAGAAGAAATCGCAAAGACCTACTACAAGGACAAACTCGTTGTCATCAGTGGAATTGGTGTGCGTGATTATTATCGCAAGCTCGGGTATAGGAAAGAAGGGCCGTACATGGTCAAGAAGATAATATAGGCTATCAAAATTTATTACCTCCAATTAGTCCATAACCTTCGAAAAGAAATATTTATAAAGCAAATCATATGGGATTATCACGAAAGGGGCAGCACTCCTTTTCCAGCACAATGGTCGATTACTACAGCATCTCAGCGAACGAAGCGATCTTACAGCTCCATACATCTTCAAACGGCCTGACATCACAGGAAGCAAAGAAGAGACTTATCGAGTACGGGCCTAATGAGCTGAAAAAAGAGAAAAAAAGGACGGCGTTCTCGTTGTATATGAACCAGTTCAAGGACGGGCTCATTCTTCTCCTCGTGTTTGCAGGAGCACTCTCCTTGGCACTTGGAGAGCTAGTTGAAGCGATAGCGATAGCGGTAATAATACTGCTCAATACCCTCCTCGGGTTCATCCAGGAATACAAAGCAGAGAAGGCAATTGAAGCACTTAAAAAAATCTCTGCGCCCATGGCGACAGTCATCCGAGACGGGAAAGAACACAAAATCCCTGCAAGGGAACTTGTCCCAGGAGACATCCTCGTCCTTGAAGCAGGAGACATAGTCGCTGCAGACTCTCGACTCTTTGAGATTGCAAGCCTCCAAATAGATGAAGCATCATTGACAGGAGAATCAGTGCCCTCAAAAAAAGTCATCGATCCCTTCTCTCTCGAGACATCGGTGACAGACCAGGAGAATATGGCATTCATGGGAACGATCGTAACCTACGGTAAAGGGAAAAGCGTAGTCACCCAAACCGGCATGAACACAGAATTCGGCAGAATCGCAGACTCTCTCCAGACAACAAAAGACGTGCAGACACCGCTCCAATTGAAATTCAACAAATTGGCAAAACAGATAGGCATAACTGCAGTGATACTCATCATCATCGTTCTCGTGGCAGGGACACTGCAAGGAACGCTTACCTTCGGAAAGATGCTGCTCATCGCACTAACCCTGACTGTTGCTGTCGTTCCCAATGCGCTTCCTCTCGTCGTCACAGCAGGGCTCTCCATGGGAACGAAACGCTTGGTTAAAAAGAATATGCTTGTCAAGAAGCTCTCTGCTGCAGAAGGTCTCGGCGCATGCACGATAATCGTCAGTGACAAGACAGGAACAATCACAAAAAACCAGATGACCATCACCCGTATTTATACAGACCGGCAGACCTTCTTCGTCAGTGGCACCGGGTATGAACCAGAGGGAAAATTCTTCACAGATGCAGGAACTGATGAAAAAAAAGAAGCAAACCCTCAGCAGTTCGAACTGCTTTTGCGCATAGGCTACCTGTGTAACAGCGCCAAACTTACAGCAGATAAAGGAAAACTTGAAATCATCGGAGACCCAACAGAAGGATCCCTCATTGTCCTCGGGAAAAAAGGAAGGCTTGAAGAAGAAGACCTCCACGAAAAATATACATTCTTACAAGAAATCCCATTCGACTCTGACAGAAAACGAATGTCAGTCATATTCTTCAACAAAATAACCAAGAGTAAAGAGGCGTATGTCAAAGGAGCACCAGACATCCTGCTCAGTGTCTGCGACAGGATTCTTGAGAATGGAAAGATCAGAAAACTCACGAAAAAAGACAGGGACTTTATCCTCCAAAAGAATGATAGCTTTGCAGAGCAGGCACTGCGAGTTCTCGGCCTCGCATATACCGAACTTGCTGATACCAAGACCGATGACTATGACTATAAGACCGTCGAAAAGAACCTGATATTTGTAGGTCTTGTGGGAATGATTGATCCTCCGCGCGACGAGATCAAGCCTGCGATAGAACAATGCACGCGTGCAGGCATAAAAGTCATGATGATCACAGGTGACCATGCAGTAACAGCGCGCGCAGTCGCACGGCAGATAGGCATGTTCAAGGAAGGGGACATCGTGCTCACCGGGGATGACGTCGAGAAGATGAGTGATGACGAACTGGGAAAGAAGATGGACCATATCAGGATAATAGCACGTGCGCTTCCCATACAGAAATCCCGAATCGTCGACATCCTGCAGAAAAAAGGGCACATAGTCGCCATGACAGGTGACGGCGTCAACGATGCTCCCGCACTTAAAAAGGCAAATATAGGCATTGCCATGGGAATAACAGGAACAGATGTGGCAAAAGAAGTTGCCAAAGCAATACTCATTGATGACAACTTCGCGACAATCGTGAACGCGATAGAAGAAGGAAGAAATATATATGACAAGATCATAAAATCGGCAAAATTCTTCCTCTCCTGCAACGCTGGGGAGATAATCTCAGTCTTTCTAGCGATAATGTTTCGCCTGCCAATCCCTCTTCTTCCCCTGCAAATACTCATGATCAACATGCTCACTGACAACTTTCCAGCGCTCGGCTTAGGGTTCGAATCTCCTGAAGAGGGGATTATGGAGCGTTCTCCAAGAAATCCCAAGGACAACCCCATCTCAAAGTCCATGTTCATCACCATACTCATCTTCGGCGCCTTGATGGGCGCTGGGACACTGCTCCTTTTCATGCACTACAGTGCAGACAGCCTCATCAAAGCACAAACTGTCGCGTTCACGACTCTCGTCATGTTCCAGATGTTCGCCGTCATGAGCAGCAGAACATTGTACTTCTCACCATCCCACCTCAATCCATTCTCTAATCTCTGGTTGCTTGGCGGCGTCTTCCTCTCTGTTATCATCCAAATCATCGTCATCTACTGGCAGCCAGCACAGGCAATATTCGGCACAGTACCCCTCCTCCTTTTGGACTGGATTAAAATAATAGGAATCTCAAGTATGGGGTTCGTCCTCATGGAAGTGAGTAAAATAGTTCTCGGCCTAAAAACCCAGAACCCCCAGAAGACGTCAAGCAGTTAAAACTCCCTTAAAATACCGCCTTTGCATAGACAGAAGAAACTTTCTTTCTCCAACAAAACATCAAGTTTTTATAATACCCGCGAGTGATACAATTCATGAGCACAATTTTTGGAATTGGAAATCCACTCCTTGACTCAGTCGTGCACATCCAGGACGACGTCCTTGTCAACTTCGGATTCAAGAAAGGAAGCATGCACCTTGTCAATGAAGCAGACTTCAACAAGATCCAAGGATTCTTCCCCCAGGCAATCATCACCAGACAAGCTGCAGGATCATGTGCCAATACGATGATGGGGCTCGCACGACTTGGCACGCGGGCAATATTCTGCGGAAACGTCGGGTCTGACACTGACGGAACAACCTATGAAGAATCAATCCGCGCAACAGGGGTCTTTCCTCTTCTGGGACGTGAGGGTAGGACAGGAGGAGTCATCTCCCTTGTCTCACCTGATACTGAACGGACCATGGCAACACATCTTGGAGCAGCTCTTCTCTTTCAAGCAAATGAACAACACAAGAAGGCAATATCTATGGCAGACATCGTCTACCTCACAGGATACGTGCTAGACGATCCGCATCTTAGGAAAGAAGCCATCCTGCTTATCGAACATGCGAAAAAGCTTGGAAAAAAGGTAGCATTCGACTGTGCAGACGCAAGCCTCATCCAGCGAAACAAAGACCTGATAAGACTTGTCATCACAAGCTTTGCAGACATCACATTCATGAACGAGACTGAGGCACAGGCACTCACAGGCAGGAACCCTGAAGAGGCATTGAACCTGCTGAAAAAAGAAGGACAGATTGTCATCGTAAAGACAGGAGAGAGTGGCTCACTCATCAGCGATGGGACAGAAATAATCAGAGTGCCTGTGGTCAAAGTCGACGCAGTCGATACAACTGGCGCAGGAGACATGTATGCTGCAGGATTCCTCCACGGACTTGTCAAGGGATATCCTCTTGAAAAATGCGGACACCTCGGATCATACGTTGCAGCACAGATCGTCAAACAAGTCAGCGCTTATCCGCCAGACCTTTCTCATGCAGAATCGATCATTTTGGGATGAACTTCATAGAACGCGAGTTGACGCAATGGCGCGTATTCTTCTTTGTCAAGCGTTCGCCTAAGAAAACATGTCCGAGATGTGCACCGCACTTTTTACACTGGATTTCGGTTCGTCTTCCATCTGCATCAGGGAGGCGCTTCACACTTCCTGCAATCTCGTCATCAAAGGCAGGCCAGCCGCAATGCGCATCAAATTTGTCCTTCGAGTGATATAGAGAAGCGTTACATCTCCTACAGGTGTAGGTTCCCTCCTCAAAGAACTTGTCATACTCGCCAGTTCCAGGAGGCTCTGTGCCCTTATGAACAATGATTTGCTCTTCATCTTTTGTGAGCTTCTTGAATTTCATTCTGGAAGTAAAGGTTGCAGGGCTTAAAAATGCTCTTGTTTACCAGATTCTTATGCGATTATAATCTATTGAGGTAGTATTTCTATTTCTTTTTCATTAGACAGTTGCCGCATGCGCGGCAAAGGTTTCCGTGCTTCGCACGGACGTCTATTTATGACAATTTTTCCGCCGAAGACGGAAAATAGATGCCAGGCAAGGCCTGGCTTGTCCAATGAAAAACAAAAACTCCCCGAACCTCGTCTACAGAATCCCGTCAGTGTTTCAATTGGAAAAATTACTCTGAAAAAAGTTCGGGAATATCGAAACAATTGATGATTTTTTACTGCAAGGCTTATGAAGAAGAAAAAACACCAGATTGTCAACCTGGTGAGACTTACCGAGTCTCGTGCGAGTTCGAAAGAATCTGCAGAGATTCCGGTTATCTCGCCCACGCCGCCCTAAATATCTTTGAAGAATCATAACATCTCCACTTCGATTTCCATGCCATCCCACGTGGGATATTCCTCGACGACAGCGGGAAGAAGCTTCTTTTTCTTGAGGATTGGGGAAAGCATTCGGACGATTCGCTCTGATGTGAGAATCCTCAGCTTTAAATTATCAATTGTGACATGGGATGGGAGAATCTTATATTCTTTCACAAGCAGTTCTTTTGTTTTCTCTAGTCTTGCCAGCACCTTTTCTCTCTCCTTCTCGGAAAAAGAAAAGATGCGCTTGCGATACGAGAACGTCGGCTCAGTCTTCTTAAGATAGATGACCCCTCTCACGAGCATGCCGTCCTCAGTCACTATATCTGTCTTCAAGCGGGCATTCTTGCTTCTCCTCTTCATGCGTTGCGCAAGTTGTACGCTGTCCTTCAGTTTGGTCGTGCAATAATGCACAGAGTAATGTTTTTTTTCGCAATACCTGAGGAGGCGCTTGGCGACAGCTTCGCTTCCCTTGACGCCATAGGATATTCTGTCTTTGGGGAGAAATCCCTTCCCGACAAGATCAGATGCATTGGTATCTGAAATCTCAAGCTCGTTCAGGTTCAGGAAAGATATTTTGTCTTCAATAAAATCGCACAATTCTTTTGTCTGCTTCTCGAAACCAGGAAGCGCAGGAATCTCGACGCCTATTGTCCATTGGTAATGTTTAGCCCAGTCAATGCGATCCCAAAACTTCTTATCCCAGACATCCGGGTGAAACCTGATCTCATCAAGACCTGCCTTTGCAAGGAGCCTCAGCTTCTCTTTCGTCAGATTTCTCAACGGCGTATACAGATGAATGTGAAATTTCTTCCCAAACTTCTTCTTGAGCGCGCGGATGAGAGACGCCGTCCTCTTGGGGACAAGCAGTGGATCACCCCCTGTAATGCCACAGCCCCGAGCTTCAGTCAATCGTGCCTCCTCAAAAAACACATTAAGTTCCCCTCTTTTCAACGGCTCGTCGAACCTGCCTACGAATTTCGCATTCCACTCGTTCGCATACACGACATCCTTCAGGTTCTTCTGCTCAGACACCGGACAATAGAAACACTTATTGTTGCAGACGCCTGTGATGAAGACAACCATCTTCTCACCTTTCACGCACGACATGCAACCCTTCGCAAGCTCTCCCTTTTTCCAGGAATGATACGATGTTCTCTTGATGACCATAACCGCTAGGGAATGCGCTTATCTTTTAAATATGCTGCTCACAACATTTAAATAACCCCTATCCAACAGGATTTTTATATGCTCACAAAGATCATCACCCTCGTAATACTCCTCGCCCTCTCTGCATTCTTCTCCGCTGCAGAGACAGCATTCTTCTCCCTTGGAAAGCTTCGACTCCTCTATCTTGTAGAAAAGAAGAAAAAAGGAGCTGACTTTGTCAAACGCTTAAAAGATCATCCCCAAAAGCTCATCACAACAATCCTTGTCGGAAACAACATCGCAAACATCGGCGCCTCAGCTGTCGCAACACTCCTCGCCCTTGAGATATTTATGATCTACAACCTGCCGTTCAAAAATCCTGTCGCAATCACTACTGGCATTCTCACACTCATCGTCCTCATCTTCTGCGAAATCACCCCAAAAAGCCTTGCCATCAGGCACGCAGAAACACTTTCTTTCATTGCTGCCCGGCCCCTCTACTATCTCTCACTTATCTTAAGCCCAATCATAAAGCCACTCTATGCAATCACGGGCTGGATCACAAATCTATCAGGAAAGGTAGAAAGGCCTCCCATTACTGAAAAAGAGCTCGTAGCACTCGTCTCAATCGGTGAGAGGTCAGGACAGATCACAGAGATCGAGGGCCAACTCATCCAAAACGTCTTCAAGTTTGATGAGATAACCGTCAATCAAATCATGACTCCTCGACGGGCAATATTTTATATCGACGGGGAAAAAACGCTCCAAGACATCCTTCCAGAACTGCTCCAGCATAGCTTTTCAAGAGTCCCTGTCTTCATCAAGACAAGAGACAATATCGTGGGCATCCTCTACATGAAAAACATCATATCGCATGTCCTGCGAAAAGAACTCAATGTCAAAGTCAAAGACGTCGTTGAAAAACCCTATTTCATCCCAGAATCCAAGAAGATAGACAGTCTTCTCACTTATTTCAAGAACAAGAAAAACCACATCGCAATAGTCGTCGACGAGCATGGATCGGTGAGTGGTATCGTCACCATAGAAGATGTCCTTGAAGAGATCGTCGGAGAGATATACGACGAGACAGACGAAACAAGCCCGGACACGAGAAAAGTGAAAAAGAATGAATGGATATTCAAGGGATCAATCGATGTCAACGATGTCAATAAGGCCCTAAAGATCCGCCTTCAGAAACGCAAGAACTTTGAAACACTTGGAGGTTACATCCTTGACAAGATAGAACGCATACCCCAAAAAGGAGAGAAACTCAAAATCGGAAAAGCCACCTTTGTCATAGAGGATGTCGATAGCTATCGTATAAAGGAAGTCCGTGTCATCAAGTGAAATCTCCTATTCTTCACCTTCCCACATGATTCTTAAGGTTTTTATGAAGAAAAAGGCCTTATTTTCACCACTTTACGACAGTGAAGATAAAAACCTTTAAAAAGGCAATATTGTTTCTACTGAAGAGTGATTGTGTTGTTCATTCCAGTATGACTCAAAAAAAAGAGGCGAGGGCGATACCTATGGCAATTGAAAAAGAATCCATCCGCACACTAGACGAGCTCAACACCAAGATGCACAATGACACCGAAGCATACGTGCATTCAAGGACACTTGCCGTCACAAGTTCCCACCTCATCCTCCCCCACGGCATCAAATTCCCATTCTCTGTCACCTATGACCTCAAAGACCTCCTTCTGATCGGAGCAATCACCGAAAGCCCCATCCTCATGACAGGAGGAACAGACACAGGAAAGACGACACTTGCAAAACTTGTCATGAACTCCCTCCTTGGCTCAGAAGAACAAGGATGGCACAAACTAGACTTTGACACAGACTTTGGTAGGGACAGCGTCTCAGACGTCTCCTCAGACTTCTTCCAGAAAGAAGGGATGACACTCTCTGATTTCTACCGCGCACAACCCTGGCTCTCGCTTCCAGGATTCATTGCCGACGAATTGAATCGGACACATGCCAAACAGAGCGCAAAGGCACTCCACATCATCGGCGAAGAAAAAGAGATCACACTTCCGAACGGACAACGCGTCAAGATAGGAATGCAACTTCCTGACGGCACGACCTACCAATTCCAGATTGCAACCATCAACGAAGGAAAAGACTACTCAGGCACATTTGACATCGATAAGGCGCTTCGCCGAAGGACGACCATTGAAATTCCCATGGACGTCTTCTCTCTTACTGCACGGGACGAAAAGATCCTCCGCGAACGCGACGGAAAGCCCATACTACTACCAGAGACAGTATCGCAGCTGGAGACCATCCTTTCTTATAGGAAAGTCCTCCAGGACATAAACCTCCATCCCCTTGCCGACCTCTACAATGCCTACATAGAATCATTCGACTACTGCAAACACTCGTTTACAGGCGACAAGGACGCCGTCGCAAAGAAACAAGGAAGCATCAGGCATGTCTGCGCAAAACCCATGCAGATAGGGAACACCGAGATCCAAGAAGGCATAGGCTGCGAATACCTCGTCGCATTCAAGCACGAGATGTGCCCCTATGTCAGCGGACTAACTCCTGGCATCTCAGGGAACCTACGCAAGGTCGCAAAAGGATTTACCCTCCTTCGGGCGACGAAATTCGTAGAATTCCTCTCAGCATATGTTACTGGAGACGCCGGACGATTCACACCAGAACCAGGACTCGTCGAGACAGCCCTCCAAGACTATACAGAAACGCCCCTCACCGGAAGACCCTTAGCAAAAAAAGCCCTTGCAAAATACGTCGACAACCTCGAAGTGCTGCAAGAGGACTTTGAATCGGCTTTCGTCTTCGTGGCATATTCCAAGATCGGCATCTCCCCCCTCTGGATCGAAAAACACTACCAAGGAAGCATCTACGGTGCTGTCCAGGCATTTTCCAATGAAGTGTCTGGGAAATTCAAGGACGGGCTTGCAGCCCCTGCCTCACAAGAAATCCTCGTAGACCTCCTCAATGGTACAAAAGGACGAGAAGACGCTGCTGAATTTGCGGCATATTGCGAAAAAGAGAACCCATGGCTTCTTAGGGCTGTAGCACCTTACATGGACCACCGAGAAGAAAAATCAACACAAGATATCAAGGATGACCTATACACATGAAAGACTATTCCAGAATCGGAGAGCTCTTCTATGAAGAGAAAGGAGGCAACAAACGTGTTTCCCTCGACGCATTCCTACACTATGGACTTGTAGAATATGCTCGCAGGTACGCAGATGACCTGCAAACAAGGCAAGCGACAATCGCTGAAAAAGGAGGGACACTATCTTTCATGATAGAGATGGCATACAACAGGCCAGACGTCACAAGCATCCGCCTGAAAGGAATCGCCCAAACAGACATTATCTCCCTGCTCAGAGGAGAGATCGAAGCATATTACGACACTCTTTCCAGTTATTCTCTGCCTCCCGACCTCCAATCACTCATTACAGAAAGGCGACGCAACAATTTTGTCCATCTCCCAGGCATGACACTTGTCTTCTCAGAACACCCAGACACCCCAGACCTTGTCAAGCAGCTCATCATATATGGCACAAGCAAAGGAGACCTGACAAGATCATTCCGTCAAGAGCACCAATCGCAGACAGAAGCCCTCCTCCTCGCCCTGCTCAGCATAGCCGACCAGATCAGTTCAGACCACGGATTCTACAATGGAACTGACATTCGCCACGAATTCCTCAAAGAGCGCGTAACACTTGTCAGATCCGACGACGGTACCCATCTTGACTACACACTCGAAAGCCCCCACCATTCAGGGCTCCCTGCAAACCAACTCACAAGAGCCGGATCCTTCTTTGACAGCGTACGACACCAGTTCACCCTCGCCGCCCATCACCACCTCACATTCACCCTTCCCCAGGAGGCCTTTTACCATGACCCTTGAGGCGCGCATCAGGAAGAAAGGAAGACAATTGCTTGATGAGATGGGACAGACCCAATACCACGACCCGATCGTCTCCGTCATGTCATTTGGAGCTCCGATCAGTGCACTCATCACGCTAAACGACCGCAAGATCTACATCGCGACAACAGAACTCTTCGATTACCTTGTTGCGGATATCACCCATGACGAACAGCTCAGACGAGGAGACCGTCGCATCAATGCCGGGGAATTCTTCGATTCCCTCATGTATGCAGTCATCGGGCACGAATTCGACCACCACTGGGAGTGCCCGAGGAACCAGGAACTCTTCCAGCTCATCATACAAGGTGCATATGATTTCCTCCATGGACGCGAAAGAAGCGAACGCGACACCATCGACAAATGCTTAACCGTCGCAAACTTCTTCGAAGATACCATCCTCAATACAATCAATGCTTTGACAGACAGGGACAAGAACCGCTACAAGGAAGGGCTCGCCCATATATTCCTCATGAACTACTACTTCATGCGAGGGATGGGAACGAGATACATCGACAAAGGATCATCCATCATGGTCGGCACAGAACTTGCCCTCTGCCAGATTGAACCGACGCTTCGCAAAAAGGTCGAGAACTACTTCACCCCGCGCATCATCACCCACAACCGGCTCAAGTTCCTTCCTGTCGGCACCTTCTTCGAGTTCGAACGCTACAGGCAAAAGCTCATCACTGTCTTTACCGGAAACGACCTCTACACACAGCAAGTGCTCGACGGAACCCTCCCTCCAGGGGACCAACAACGACTTGTCAACAGGCTGCGGGATACGTCGCTTTGGAAACAGATGTCCTACGACTACACAAGCGCAATCTATCCATTCATCAAAGAACCGGACGAAGCCTACCAGAACTCGTTTACCAGAAGCCCGTCATCACGACAGAACCAGAGACCGCAGAAAGGAAACAGCGGACAACAAAAGCAATCCTCCGACGGCAAGAATTCGCCTCAACAGAGAGATGACAGCAACCAACAAGGAAAGGACAACGGCAGCGGAACCCAAGGCGATAAGGACAATGGGGGAGGAAAGCACGACGAAAAGGAGGCACAACCTCAGATTGGAAAAGGGAAGAAAAACAAGGAAAAGAAAGGAAAAGGCAAGAAAGAACAGTCCCATCCATCAGAAAATGATGAGCGATCAGGTGATGAGGAAATGTATGTCCTCATCCCAAGCAGCGGCCAGCCTGACAAGAAACACTTCGAAGTACCAAAATGGTACCAAGACCTGCAACGACAAGAAAACGACAGGTTCTACCCCATCATCAAAGAGATGCTCAAGGACGAGAAAGATGAAGACTCACCACACGTCCTTGTCTTGCCGCGGATGGACATGCTCTACCGCAGACGAGCAGGCAGGATCAAGATCATCGGCGAAGAAGAAAAAGACCAAGGAGACCTCGAAGAGCATATGCTCAGCACAGAAGAGATGCCCTTTGATGAATTCTCATCTGAACACATCGACTGGTCACAGACACGCGTCTTTACAAAAGATTCCGGAAAAAAAGAAGTCAAGCTCTACAGGAAGACCAACCCCCTCACTCTCCCCATCGAAGGAGGCGGCATCAAAGGAGGGCTTCCTGACATCGCGTGGGTCGTCGACTGCAGCCCCAGCATGTACTTTGATCCAGAAAAGGGAGAAGGAGAATATCATATCGCAGCGCTCACCATCTACTCCATGCTCAACTATCTCGAACAGGAAGGCATCGCCCCGCTCCTCAACTATAATATGATGACCTTCTCCAACAAGACACGCTCAAGCGGCTGGTGCACGTATAGCGAGCAGATGCAATTCAAGAGGACCCTCTTCAATAAGACAGGCTCTGCAACAGTCCTAGACCCATACGAATTCTCACGCCTCCGACGAGAAAGGCATGACAACTTCATCCTCTTCATGCTCTCTGACTTTGCCTTCAACTTCGAGACCAACCAACAAGAAGTCCTTTACGAAATCGACCAGATGCTCCAGACACGAGGGATTGGTATCTTCCCCTTCCAGATCGGCACATTCCACACCACCTTCTCCCTTGCCATGCAGGATAGAGGAATCCAAGTCCCCCTCATCAGCAAAGTGGAAGACTTTCTCACAGGCTCAATCAAAATAACCAAAGACCTGTATGCGGAGGCGACAGCATGAGCCGACAATACGACCTTCCTCTCGTCACTTGGATCAGCAACGGTCTCAACAGACACTCCTTGGAGGCAACTGTCACTGCCGTGCAACACGACCAAGAACTCCCTTCAGGGACCACCCACCCGAAAAACCAGAAATATCTCGAGAAGATCCTCCGCGAAGAGTTAGTCAAGCAGTTCAGTGATCATCTCCAGCCCATGTTCCAAGTCATCACGAATGCGATCGATGCACGACCGACAGGATTCGAAGGAGAATACCATATCAAGCTCAAGATAGGATACTCGAAATTCTCCTGCGAAGACAACGGAGACGGCATGAACCTTGCAGACATCCTTCGCGTGCTTATCATTCCTTTCAACTCAGACAAGAATGGAATCGACCAGATCGGCTGGTTCGGCGTCGGATTCCTCTCCACCTTCAATTACTGCGTCAAGAATCCAGGCAAAGCAAAAGTCAATGTCGACACGCAAGCTGGCAACGAACGCTACAAGCTCACCTTCTATTCCACAAGCAATAACGTCACCGACATGCACATGACTGTCGAGAAAAAAAAACCACGTAAATATGCTTGCACAAAAGTGTCGATCACGCGAAGCCAATTCGGAAGACGACCAAGCGAGTATTCAATAGAAGTGGACCCATACGAATATATCAAACGATACGTCCAGGATATTCCCCTCTACAGGGCAAGGATCACTGCAGGACGGCACACCCTCAATGAAGATGAGAAACATCCCTGGCACACGGCCCCTGTCATGCTTGAAATACGAGGAAAAAAAGTCAGCCAGACAGTGGGCCTCAAGATCGAGAATTTCGAATACGAACGCAGAGAAAATAGCTATCTCACCCTGACAAACCAAGGCATCTTCGTTGTCAAACACGGCCTTCGCAGAGGAAGCGTACGGGTAAGCTTTCCTTCAGGAGTACGCGTAGTGGAAGGCCGCGACGAGTTCAAGATCGACCAGAACTATCACATCTCAGTCGCAGGTGTCTTCGTCGCATTGCAGGACTTCCTCAAAGGACAGGAACATACAGAACCATTCATCCGCGCCATGGGAGACTTCCTACCTGCTCTTGCCTCTGCATTTGGGATGACGACATTGACAGATATCCCCCACGTCCGTGACATCTGCGACTCATTCATTCCTGGAAAATCATATGTGTTGACAAGACAGCAACATGAACGATATTCTCTCTTCTTCGGAGAGGACATCATGCAACAGACATTCATCGTGTTGCCAGAATCCGTACAGTACTGGAGCGAACTCTATGAACAAGCACACAATCTCACCTTCAAGATGCTCGTCCCGGTCGAGACATTCGACAGGAGCGAACTCTATAGAAGACTCGACTCCGGAGAATATCCTAACCTCCACCTCCTCGGACGGGAATTCGACAACCAGAACGCCGTCAAGAACAGGTTCATTCCTACAACCAATATCCATCTCGTCAACATCCCTGCCTACGGGCATTCCCCGGTCTTGCTCGAAGACAACAGGTTCACCGGGGTAGAAAGAATACTCCACATCAATACTGCACATCCCTGCATGACAAGACCATATGATCCTCTCATCTCATATTGCGTCCTTGCAGAATACTATTCGCAACAAGGAAGTTCCATCAACGATTTGAGAAACGAACCAGTACCTGATAATATCAGGGAAAGAGACCTCCAAGAAGCCCTCCGCTACATCGGCACACCATACAAAAAACGGAGCCATCCCACATGAAACAACTCCTCGAAGAGATCACCAAAGAAGAGAAATCGATCGACATCCCCATAGCAGATCTTGTCATGATGCAGATGGCAGGGGACTTCGACCATTTCTTAGCAGAGGTAGCAAAACCGGATGTCGAAGAAGAGGAACTTGACCAACTCATCGAAGAAACAAGGGAATCCACAACAGCCCATAAACTCTATCCGAAGATCGTCGAACGCACGATCGAATCGCAGTTCGGAGAACAGCATACCACACTGCGCGAGCTCGGCCAGAATGCCATCGATTCCTACGACGCAAGATCAACCGACAGAAGGGTCATCTTCTCATTGGAAGAACAACCAGAACACCTCGTCCTCCACGTCCGTGACTATGGTTGCGGCATGGATCTCAAGACATTGGTCCGCGATCTCATCATCCCCTACAATTCAGGAAAAGAGTTCGACCCCACCAAGATCGGAGAACACGGCATTGGCTGGTATTCCATCGTTGACTTTGCGGATCTCGTCAAGGTCGTTACGAGGACACCTGGTAGGGAAAACGTGGCACAGGCATACGTCTACTCAGAGGACGGCACGTGGATGGCAAGATTCATACCACAATCCATGAACGGCTTCCACCCTCCCTTGAACACCAGAGAACAAGGGACAGAAGTGACTGCATTCATACCGACGCATAAGACATCCAGACAACAGATCAAGGATGCACTCTACCAACACCTGGGCATGGTCGACGAGGCCGCCGCAGATATAACATTTGACGATGACCAGATAAACACGCTCAGGAGTACCTATTCGAAATCATCACCTGTCCTTATCACGCTTGATGATGTCACAAAACTAATGACTCTTGGAGTGTCAAAACGAGAGCTCGCAGGCAGGTTCACCGACCCACGGTTCAAATACCGAAACCAGAACCTCAACAAAATCCTATTCACCCAACGAGGCCTCTTCATCAAGTATGACAATGCGGATTTCAGCGACCAGTCCATCCATAGAACCCTTCTGAATTCCCTTACAGATATAGGCCTCGACTTCTGGGTCGACGTGCCGGACCATGTCACCCTCACCAAAGGGAGGAACAATATCATAGCAGACCACTCCCCAGCAGTCCTGGATGGCATCTACGCAGGATTTGAAGAGCTCTTCCTCGACGTCATCCTCGCTGATGAAGAGATCGTCTACCACTCTTCAGGAAGCCTCATGCAGACCTTAAGCGACATCTTTACCAAACGGTATAACAACCAGGTCTACGCAGCAAGACAGAAAGAATACACGTTCAAGCGACGCATGGGAACATACCTCGCCAAAGGCATCTCTGCAACCCTCGACGGAGCAACCGTTGCTGCAAAGCTGCCTTTTCGCATCCTCTATCTGGGCGGTTATTCCATATACAAGACTGTCACGTATCCCTTCACCGACCTTCCTAATGACATCTCAGAAGCAATAGCCAAATGGAAGGCAGATGCTCCAAACAGGAAAGAGAGACGAAGACTGGCAAGAGAAAAAAATCTGGCAGACCTTGCATACCTCGGCCACAGGATCTCCCACAGAGCAAAGCAAGCAGCGCCATACGTCATCGGTGCAGGAGCTCTCGGATTTGGCCTCTACGAAACAGTCAAGCATTGGGGCTGGAAGCCATTAGAATACGTGGGAAAGGGTCTTGTTCTGGCAGCAGCCACCGGACTTGCAGGATATGGCATCTATCGTCTCGCAAAGGCAATCCCTGGCTGTATCGACGATCTTGTCGACTATTTCTCAAGAATAAAGCTCGCCAGGGAGAACCGGGAACAGATGAAGTCCAAAAGGCAAAAATCAAACAGACGCAATGACACTGAACATCATTCTCTCTCCGACCTTGTCACCACCATCTATCACGCGCTGCCAGCGATAGGAAGCGCTCTTGTCCACATCCCTGTCAACATCTATGACGGACTGCACTACCTTGGACAACGAGCACTCCACGGCCTTGGCCTCTATGTCAATGTCGAAGAAAAAAGAACACGGAAGATGAACAAGCAACGGGAGAAGATCACCAAGAAATACCTCTCCAACATGCGCAAGGACGCCTTCTTCCAAAAGATCATGGAAAAGAAAATCATCAACGCCACCTATTTCTATAGGGAACAAAAAGAGAAACCTGTTACGGGGACAATCGGAGAAGAAGCAGAGAAAAAGTCAATACTCGAACGCTTCGAAGAGGCATTATGGGGAGAACAATGGTCACAGCGATTTGACTATGACCGCAGCCAGGGAAGCAGAGATAAAGATGCTTCCCTCAAGAAACAGACAGTCAAGCTCTCCATCGACGACCTTGTCGACCTTTACCTCAGGAGAAAACTCATCACTGGCGGCTGTCCAAGCCATGACGAATACGTCGTTGACAAGACCAACCCAATCGTCGAGGCAGTCATGTCCAGGCTCGAAGAGATCAAATACAAAGTCGGCAGCACCTACGACGTCAAGATACTTGAAGACCACCTCGATAACCTGAAAAAGAAAGCAAAGGGACTTGCCTCTGTCCTTTATTATCTTTCACCCATAGGCATGGCTCACATAGGCATCTACTTAATCAAAGAAACCCGAGAAGGATTCAGAGATGGCGCACCTACTCAAATCGACGAGCTTCGTCGATCCTATTCTCCAGGAAAGTACTATGCATACAGGTTCGTGCAATACCTCCAAAATACCCCTGAGCGAGTACATCATTGGGCGAAGACGAAAGGGCGAAAGATTGCGAAATATTCAGGAATCGCGCTCATATCACCTGCAATTGCTCTCTATTATGGAGGGAAGGGAGCAGGACTTGCAGGGAAGTGGACGTATACGAACGGCCTTTTGCCATTGGTTCAAGTTCTTGATCCTCGTGACATTCCGCAGACGATAGAAAAAATCAATGCGTGGTATCACCGCCACCAAGAACAAGCAACAAAGAAGAAGGAAAAGAGAGCAAATCGGAAGAAATACAAGAAAGAACGAGACGAACAAGACAGGATAGCCAAAGAGCTCGAAAATCGACGACAAAGGGAAGCACAAGAACTGGAGCGGGCAAGAAAGGCTGAAGTCAAAGCCCTGCTTCGCGCAGAACAGCATAAGAACCGAAAGAATAAATGGAACAACTTCCTTGCTAATATCAAGGACTGGTATTATAACAGCGTCGTCTACAACTTCCTCGGTGATGGCATCCGTTCAGGAGACTCATTCGACGACATGCCTCTGGACAGGTTGGACAAGATGCTCTCGACCGTCGACTGCGGAAGAACACTTCGCGACTATGTCCACGCGATAGAAAGCCTAGACTCCCTCCTTTCCGAAGCGATCAGGACAGAACCCCACAGAATTCAGCTCGCCTATAACGACGTCACTCTCGTCAGCCAGCCAAGCCATATCGGCATCACCTCAAAGAAGAAAGGAGTCTGGACAATCCACCTCAACAATCTTCATACTCCTTTAAAACAGCTTGATAAAGCATACGCGACTGGCAGCAAGAATAGAATAGATGCCGTTGCACTCACCCTGCTCGACAGGATGCTGCACATCTATGCGCACGAGGCCATCGGAACAGATGAAAGCTTCAGACTTGGGGATACCTTCTGCGACGCTGAAAAAATCGAAGGATTATACAGGAAGAAACAAGAACTCCGATGGAAAATTATGGACTACATGGAACAGCAAGGACTCAATCTCCAGGAACGCATCGGCCTCTCCCTTCACAAGAGAGAACCCTATGATTACTTCGATCTTCGCTATCTCAACCAGCTTGCCCACATGACACTCCGCCGTCTATACGAAGAAGAACAGCGAGTGCGGGAACTTAAAAAACAGGACATAGCATTCGATGCACGTCCAAAGGAAAACAATGTTCCAGGAGTGTGTGTCGCTAATAAGCGTTACGAGGAACACTACCCTATCATCAAGCCAAAACCTGCCCCTCCACCTCCGCAGCAAACCCAAAATCCTGTCGCCTGGAATGCATAACACTTCAGGATAGCAAACTATAAATACCTCCTTTCCCAAAAAAAGATAGGGATTAGCCTTGCAGAAGACAAGCAAGCATGACACTTTCGTGGAAGACCTGTACGCGAGGATACAGGGAGAATACGACTATTTCCTGAGGCATATCCCTCTCATCTCCTCCCGCGGCAGGCTCGTCGGCGAGATCGACCTTGTCGGAGTCTGGGGCGAGCGCGTCGACATCTTCGAAGTCAAATGCTCATTTCGCATCATCAAAGCCAGGCGTCAACTACAAAAGATCAGAAAATACATCGGAAAAAACGCAGGATATTACTTTTACTGTGGAACTTCAAAGACAATTGAATGCATCACTTAGATGCGGAGGAATAAAATGGAAGGAAAACTAACAAGAATCGGACCTGTGTCCTATGGAAAAATCATGATGCCTGGCATGGCCCTCTTTGGGCTCATCTATGGGCTCATCATGGCCATAGTTGTCAACTTCGGGGGTGGTACGGGAACGGAGGTCACGGGATTCGAACCCCTTGCAAGCTTGAGCTGGGGGCTCATCATAGTCTTTCCCATCCTCTACGGCATCATCGGATTCCTGATGGGAGTATGCACGGCAGCAGTCTACAACCTCTTAGCAAGCTGGGTCGGCGGAATTGTCGTGAAGATCGAGTAAATAGTTGGTAGTGTGTAGTTATTAGTTTGTCGCTAGTGGAGAGATTATCTGAAAGATGAACTGCACCCGTGCAAGGCACGGAAATACTTTGCCGCGCAAGCGGCGTTATTCTTTATGTTATACCGAAGCTTACGCTTCGGGATGTTTCTGGCAAATTGTCATGCGCATGGAAAGAACCTGAATTACTACTTCAACGAATTACAGAACACAGAAAAAAAGAGAAATGACATTTCGAAATGGAGTATATTGAAGAAATCTATGTGTCAATCATCTCAATTTCTATATTGAGGCCTTCAGGGATCGGAACACGCATGACCAGTCGAAGTGCCCGCTCGTCAATGCCAAGATCAATCAAACGTTTGTGCACGCGCATCTCATAGCGTTCCCAGGTTGCTGTGCCATTTCCGCACGGGCTCTTTCTCGTCGCAAGCTTGAGTTTTTTCGTCGGCAAGGGAATGGGACCGCGAAGGGCAACTCCTGTCTTATCCGCGATTCCCTTGATGTACTCACAGGTCATGTTAATCTTGTTAATATCCGTTGATGCGAGCTTGATCCTTGCCTTTTGCATATTCGTCTCCGATAATCAAAAAAAATTCCATAAAAAAATTTAGATTTGCTTCTTCACGATATCCATGCAGAGTCCTGCCGCAACCGTTGAGCCAGAGTCCCTGATCGCAAAGTTCGACAATTGCGGGATGTCCGACTTCTTCTCGATGACAACCGCCTGGACAGGCTTTATCTGGACAATTGCAGCGTCCCCGTTCTTGATGAAGTCCGGATTCTCCTGGAGAACCTCTCCAGTCATCGGGTTCAGCTTCTTCAATATCTTCGTGAACTGGCATGCCACCTGAGCGGTATGGATGTGGAAGACCGGCGTGTATCCGACAGTTATGACGCTCGGATGGTTGAGCACGATTATCTGTGCGGTGAACTCCTGAGCGATCGTCGGAGGATTATCGACAGGCCCTATGACATCGCCTCTTGCGATATCCTTCTTGCCAAATCCGCGTACGTTAAAGCCGATGTTGTCTCCGGGAAGCGCTTCCTGCATCTGCTCGTGGTGCATCTCGATCGTCTTGACTTCGCCAATTATTCCCTTACCTTCTCTTCCCGGGACTGCGATGACCTTGTCACCGATCTTCATCTTACCAGTCTCAACGCGACCGACAGGAACGACACCGATACCAGTGATGTTATAGACATCCTGGATGGGAAGCCTGAGCGGAAGAGATGTTGGCTTTTCAGGAACAGCCAAGTTGTCAAGCGCCTCAAGAAGCGTAGATCCAGTATACCAGGGCATGTTCGTGCTCTTCTTTGCGACATTATCTCCTGGGAAAGATGCGATCGCGATAAACTGGACAGCGTCCACCTTGTATCCGACGCTCTTCAGGAGATTCGTGACCTCTTCCTTGACCTGTGCGTAACGCTTCTCATCATACTTTGCCATGTCCATCTTATTGACGGCAACGATGAGCTGGTTGACACCCAAGACCTTTGCAAGGTACGCGTGCTCCCTTGTCTGCGCCTGGACGCCATCGCCAGGATTACCAGAGACGACAAGGACAGCAGCATCTGCCTGCGCAGCTCCTGTAATCATGTTCTTGATAAAATCCCTGTGGCCAGGAGCATCGATTATTGTAAAGTAGTATTTTGCGGTCTCGAACTTCTTGTGCGCAAGGTCGATTGTGACCCCTCTTTCCTGCTCTTCCTTGAGGTTGTCCATGACGAATGCGAACTCGAAACCAGCCTTTCCAAGCTGCTGAGCCTTATCCTTGAGCTTTCTCAAAGCCTGCTCTGTAATATTTCCTGTGTCGAACAGCAAGCGACCTACTGTGGTACTCTTGCCATGGTCGACGTGACCGATAAAGACGATATTGATGTGTTCTTTTCCTTTTGCCATTGTTCACCCTCCGATAGTTTTTAAACGTGAAATTGCGTTCAGCCTAGTCCGAACTCGTGCCGCGACCAGGCATCTGCTCTTTTCGTCAGGTCATAGGAAAAATGAGGGGTTTAAAAAGCTTGCGGAAAAATAGAGGATGCTAATCATTTTGCCAAACCTGCAGGATTTTATTGCTTTGGTAGAAATCCTCAACAGAATTGTCATCCCACCAACCCTTCAGGTGTGGTGCTATGATCAAATCAGGACGATGAAAGGGAACCTTACCAGGGTCGAAATGAATGGAATACCAATCCGGTTCAGCCTCATTCCAACGAATCTGGATAAGCTTGTCTCCGCTGAACTGCCATCCTCTCTTATAAACCACATTGCGAATGCAGATGTCGTGAAACCTGGTGAATTCATGCTGGATAGTATAATCTAAGCCTGATTCGGTCTCTTCCATTTTCATGTCATAGATATCCTTTGCGTCAACGAGAAGATGCTTCCAATACTCCTCCCGGTCTAGTGAGTGCATGAGGTATGCTGCCTCGCAGATAGAGAATATCTCAGGTTTTTTCAGAATTCTCCCATTAAACTCATGTACCCTTCTCCAATTTCTCTCTCCATATTCCTTGTTGAGCTCTGCTTCTAACTCACTCTTCTTAAAACCAGTCTGACCAGGCCTACCTTTTGCAATCCACATACCTGATGAGAATAGTCTTGAGATTAAAAATGTTAGGACAGAAATCGCTTTATTTCCTCATGCCTCAATATCCCCGGCACATCCTTTGGCACTCTCGGATCGCGAAGCGCACCAAAATGCACGAAATCGCACCCTGCCGCCTTTGCAGCAAGATAATCATTATACGCATCACCTATATATAATCCTTCTTCAATCTTGACCCCCATATTCTTGAAAGTGAGAAGAATCGGTTCTGGATCAGGTTTTCCCTTCGAGACCATGTCACTTGATATTGTCACGATCTTAAGGAACGGGTATTTCTCGATTACCTTATCGACGAACCATCTGCCAGCCGACGTGCATATTCCGACTGGAATATTTTTTGTTTGCAACTCATTTAAAACTGCCTGGAATCCTGGAAAGATTACTGCATTCAAGATGGTGTCAGACACATATCCTTGCTTGAGAGCGACAAATTCGTTAATCTCGTCTGGAGAGAATGACGGATGGACTGTCCGTGTGAATTCTGCATCGGTCTTACCCCTTTGTGACATCAACATCTCTTCAGAAAGACTGATTCCTGTTTTTGCAGCTGCTTTAATCCATGCTGATCTGTGAACAGGTTCACTATCAATGATTGTCCCATCAAGGTCATATGCGATTCCTTTGATCATACGCTTGCAATAAAGAGGGAGTTTAAGAATTTTTCTTAAAAAAGGATGAGATCGGGGATGTCCTTGAAATGCCTATTGTTGAATGTGGCAAGTGGACATTGGTTAACAATACATGTCGCGGCGATAAATATATCCCGGTAATCAATAATCCTGCCCTTTCTCGTAAGATATTTTGAGATGATGCTTGCCTGGCGTGCTGCAAAATCATCAAAATACAGCATTTTCATCTTTGCAATGAGTCGTTCTGGCTCTGCAAGATTCGTCTTTCTTAACAAGAGCTCAAAAAGACTGATAGTGGATATGGCGGGTGTGTGGCTGTGCATTCTTTTCACTAGAGCTTGTGCCCGCTCTTCCTCGAGAAGAAGCCCTATAATGACATCAGTATCTAAGCATACCGTCTGTTCCATTTTTCCCATCCCTTCTTCAATTCTTTTCGCACTTCGTCCCATTCTTTGTCTCCTTTCATGGTTCCAAAATGCTTCATGAGGTCCTTTCCAGTCTTTGGTCTATCCTTCTCGAGAAGAAACCGGATAATCTCGGTAAAGCTCTTCTCTCCTTTAAGCTTCTTCAATTCTTCATAAATGTCATTTCCTATCATGATCGTTTTCGCCATATCTATACATATGTATATTCATATATATAAAGTTTTTGATTTGGATGGGCAGATATGACTTCTGACTCTTGCATTCTTAGCTGCTCCCGACCCGCCACCCCCTCCACACCCCCGGCCGCCACCCGTGGTAAAGCCAATAGCCTCATGTGGGTGTAGATTATTCGTGGTGAGGTCAAGATTGATCAAAGAACCAGATTACTTCTTCCCGAGTTTCCACAGCATCTTGAAATAATTCATGTAGGAGTCTGCGACCTCCTTGTCCTTTATGAGAATGCATGCAGGATTCTCCCGCCAGATGATGATTGCAACCCTGTCTGCCCAGATGTTTGTTGCGACAAGGCCGAAATAATTCTCAGGAAGGTATCGGATTTCTGAGAGTGGGATCTTATCGGACAATGTCGTTCCAGACACGAGAAGGAAAAGCTTGATGTTATGTGTTATCCTGTCTCGAGTGTAGTGTTTTAGATAGAATTGCATGATGTCTGCAGCCTCCCTCCTTCCGCCGATGACATAGACTGGTTCCTTATGCACGATCTGATCATCAAAGACAGACCTGATACCCTGCTTGCCGCGGTAGAATACAGTCTCCTGGCGCTCCTTCTCAAGCGAATATCGCTGGGAGAGAATATCTATTGTTCCTGTCACTTCTCCATGCATGCGATCAGCTATCGCCTTTAACACATCCGGGTGCGAGGGAATATAATACCTCTTATTATTCTCTACAATATAGGAGACGATACCTTTCTCAATCAGCCTGTCAAGTGCGTCATAGATGCTTCTCCTATGGATGCCTGTCTTTCTGGAAAGCACGCCTGCCTGCGTGCGGCCAAGGTCGATCAATGCAAGATAGATCTTTGCTTCAATAGGGGTGAGGCCGATATTCTCTAGTTCCTTTTCCATTCTATACGCAATGATATGCTTCACATTTAATGTTTTTTGGTTGGAGGAGGGGATGATTTGCTCCCGCCCGATTCTCGTGCAATGCACGCAATCAACCCTTGCGAAAGCAAGGGATTGGCCGCCAATCTTTGATTGGTGTTTCGTTCCTCGCGAATGCGAGGATTATTCCAGCCCGGGAGGGCTGGTGTCAGGTCGCGGGAGGAAAGTCCGGCGCACATTTCGAACCTCAAGAGTATTCGCTTTCGGATTTGGGTGCTCTCTTGCCGAACATGCTTGAATTTACCATTTATAAGTGGATAATATCAATAAAGTTTAAAAATACCAATAGACTTCTCTATATGTCAAAAGAGGGGAGTGAAGACTATACTAGAGAGATAACGGTTTAGCACTATGAAACGAAAGCCAAAATCACAAAAAGCCAGAAAGAATATCCTCTCAGTACGCTTTCAAGAATGGTTTGATACCATGCAAAAAGGTGATCCTAAATTCACCTATGCAGAAGCAGCAAGAGTTTCAGGCCTTTCACATTTTACAATATCTAAACTGTATCGCGAAGGAAGTCATCCGATATATGTCCCCTGCAAAACCCGAGACAAAATTTATTCATTAACAAGGGATCCCCTGCTTCACCCAAGTACGTGGAGTGAGCGAGCAAACCTGCCCTATGATTCGCCAGAAGCCCAAAAATTAGTGAAACAATTTCCACTCTCAAAACATCCGCTTCTAGGAAATGAACCTGAATCCCCGCTGGAAGCAACTGTACAAAGCGATACCTATCAAGCACCAAGAACCGAAGCACTGCAACAGACAAGAGAAATACTCGGCGCGCTCCTGCAAGGCATTGACGCATACCTTAAAGGCCCGCAAGTGAAGACTCCAGAAGAATTCAATAAGATGACCTCACATAATCCAGAAGAATATGTGCGCATGATGGTACATAACGTGTACAACCTTGCCTATAGTCTCCTCTCCCTCCCTGCCTTATCAGAAGCGAGACGGAAAAAACTGCAAGAAGCACTTCCAAAAAAAGATCTTGGAGACCTCATCTACCTCCTCCAGACCATCCATAAGACATCAGAAGAACTGCAAAGAGAATTCCATATCTATGACACGCGAGTCAAGCTTGAAAACGGACCACACAAGGTGAAATAATGACCATGAGACCATACAAGATAGGAGACGAAGCATTCACGATCAGCAGGACTGCACGGTTCCAGAACCCCTACCTCGCACTCAAGGAATACGTATCCAACTCACTCGACGAGAGAACTCATACTGATGAACGCATGAGAATACACATCCTCCTAGACAAGGAGAGCGGGAGAATCATCCTCACAGATAACGGTCCTGGAATGCATCATAGGGAACTGTATGCAATACCTGAAGAATTCGGCCTCTCCAAAAAAAGGCACGACCCGACAAAGATAGGATTTCAGCAATTCGGACTGCATGCCTACCAGACCTTTGCAGAAAGCTGCATGATAACAACAAGACCACTGGACGGGTCAGAAAGCCAGTATTCTCGGATAAAGCTCTTTGAAAAAGGCTGGGAATCACTTGATGACATCGCGCTTGACGATTTCGATCCTGACCGGCGATTCCGCCACGGCGTGGAAGTGATGATTGACGGCATCGATGCCAAGACTTTCGAGCAGAAATTCATACCAAAAAAGATCGCAGAATTCCTCAGCGAGACTTATGCACCGCTTTTCGTGCGAGAAGGAATACGTTCTCCGGAAATCACCATCAAATACAGGGGAAAGAGAGGAAAGACTGCAAAAGAGACAGAAGTCATGGCACCATACTATGATGACCCTGCAATACACGGCGTGCAATGCTATCTAGTCATTGACAAGACAATCGAGACAAGCTATGGAACCATCCATGCACATCTCTGGATGAACCCGAACGGCACCAACGAAAAGATCGCACTCCACATCCAGGATGTCCGGGTCATCGGAAACCTCAACCAAAACGAAGAGCTCATGGAAGTCATCAACGAACTCAAAGGAGTGGATACAAAATTCCAGAACCCCTTCTCGCCAAAAGTCGGCAAGTTCTACGGATTCATCAACGTCTGGCCCCACCCGACAAACACCAAAGGATACCTGACCATACTTGACCCCCAGCGCATGGCAATCAGCGACAATGACCGCTTCAGGGACTTTGCAAACCATGTCAAAGCAGACATTGTGCCAGACATGTGCGAAGCCATCAGAGAAAATGCGAGATTCACATCAAGAAATAGAGACAATGAGATCACCTACAAGGTCATGAATGCTCTCCTCAAGGCATACGACCTGAAACACCTGTTAGAACTTATCGATTGGGATCTTGTACGGACAGAACAAGGTATCACAGAAAAGAAAAAAATAGGAAAGAAGCTCATCCGAGACATCAACAGGACCCCCAATCCACGCACTGACTCGCCAAGAGAACCTCCCAAGGGCAGGCTCCCTTTCAAGCCACTCCACGAGGAATTCCATGGACCTGAACGAGGGCTCCACAGCATCCTTGACACCGGATACGGGCTTTTGCGCGTCAACACAGCGCATCCAGACTACGAAAGGAGGCATACCAATGGCACTGACCAGGAACGCGAGCGCTACAATGCAGAAATCCTCGCAAAAGAGATATCAGGGCTCGAAGGAAAGCTCATGACAGACAAGAATCCTGAATTTCCTGTCCAGACACTGCTCCAACGCCAGCAAGAGGTCTTCCTGACAATCTATAATAGCACGCTCAAAGCATTAGGCATAGTCCGATAAAAAAGAGATGAAGAAAACAAATAAGGGTGAAACACATGTCCGTCAATGACATCATAACAAAGCTTGAAACAGAACGACAAGACGCATACGATGCGATCAACAAGAAAATCGACCAAAAGACTGAACGCGCAATGATGAAAGAACTCAAGAAGCAGGCAGAAGCGCTCAAGGAACGAGGGATCGCATCCACGCGCACGCTTGAAAAGCTCGCAATAATCGAGAGGGTGGAAACAGGGCATCAACAGGATATCGAGGCATACCACTACTACACCTCAGAAGAATACGTGCAAACCCTGCAACACGCGCCAGATAAAGTCAAAGAAGCCGCGGCAGCGCATATGCAAGAACTTGTGAGGCGGATCGGAAAGAAATACTTTTCTGCAAAACAGGATATCGAGACAGTCCAGCCCTTGGACCTTGATCTGGTGACTGTGGTAAGCGACAGCCAGGTTGCTGTGCTTCTTCCCGTCTACAAGGGAAGCCATACCAAAGAAGGACGCTCTGAAGCAGACCTCTTCAACTACACAGTCAAGGCTGTTGCCAAAAGCCTCAAGGTTATGGAGATCAAAACCAGGGCACAAGAGACAGTGTATGGAGAGGATCTTGTCGCAGTCAGTATCCCCGTCGAGAACAGGAAGATTGCACGCGAGCTGGGCATTGCAATAGTTGACGACCTGAGATCATCGCATCCCAAGACATTTGCCCAAGCAAAGATAGGCCTTCATATGGCTCTTTACTTTACCCATGAAAAACTGACGCAAGAATCAACAATCGACGACACTGTCCAAGATGCGCCTGAACAATCAGAACTCGATACCAGATATGATGGATACAAAGGACTGAGAGAACAGGGCGTCGACCATGCGACCATCATGGAACAATTCAAGGCGGCAGGCATCAACGGCAGAGTAGTCCACGGATACAGGCAGGGATTTGAAAAGGTTCTTCGGAAAACAACATCAGGAAAAAGAACCCGAGAAAAATCGATCGGTTCTAGCACTTATGCAACTCTTCGTGAATCAGGAAAAACCCATGAAGAAGCATATAAAAATCTCCATGCAAAAGGTATTGATGGCAGGGCAATCCATTGCTGGCATCTCGCATACGAGAAAAAAGCACATAAGTCCCCTCGCGAAACTGCAGATTCAGGAATGTCGGCAACAGACAAGTACCTCGTCGAGAAGAGAGAAGTCCTCCGCGAGCTTGGCGTGATACCTAGTGCAGTGAAAAAAGATGCAGAATCAAGAGATGCATTCTATGCAGCAATGGCAAAGCGTGGCTGGGAAAACTACCAGGTACGCGGCTGTGAGGCGACGCTGACCCGAAGAAAAAGAAAGTAAGACCAATGCCCAGGACGACGAGTATCTATAGGGTTTCTGAACAGCAGGGCATATCCCTCTCTGAGATCCATTCCTATGCTCTTGATCTCGGATATGATATCGATGATACCCTGACAAAGGAACAGATCGAAGCGATTCTCACTCAAGCTGGATACTTCACAGAGACAATCATCAAAGAATCGAAAAGAAAAGCAAGAGAGGAACCAGTCGAGAAAAAGGAAGAACCATTAGAAGAACTTCTTGAAGTGCCATCTCGTATCTCCAAAAAAACCAGATGGCAGCAACGCGTCTACCGACAAAACATACTCGAACTTGGCCGGACATTCAGTGCACCAATAACTACAGAAGAATGGGACAGATTCAGAAGAACTGCGAAAAGACATGGCGATGTCCCTTCCGCAAGAGAGATCATCAGTCTCTTTGGACCCTGGTACGAATACTGGAGAAAAGTGGGATACTTTTCCTCCCCCGACAACCCAAGCGATAATGCAGTCAGAGACACCATCAGAAACTCCATCTCTGACGGATTAGAGGTGTCAGACATATCGAGCAGGATGCGATTGCGAAGTTCCACAGTGAAAAAATTTGTCAGCGACTTTGGTGTTTTGGGAAAGGAATATGTCCGTCAAGCCATTAAAAGCATCGATACACTTGTACAGATGCAACTGGTCGGAACTAAGCACTGGAACGGGCCCTACAAGAGACTTGCCAGAGAGGAACTCAACAAAGCAATCGAACGCCACTTGCCAGGCGCGAAAGACTTGTCGTATGTAGGCCTTCCTTCCGCAAACTTCATCGACTACATTAAGATTACAAAGAACTTTCAGGTTGATTCTTGTCAGAGCCTTGCAGCAGAGATTGATCCGAAAGTCGCAGACTACATGCACTCCATCATTATTCATTGCGATGAAATTTCTGGGGGTGAGATCTTCAAAAGGCTACGCCTTCACCACGGGCCGATTCTTGATGCGCTCAAGACATACTATGATATGCGATTCAACCTTGCCTTCCTCGACTATGTCGGCGGCTGGTGTGAAGAGAGAAAAGAGACACTCACAGAACTCATCACCCATCACCTGAAGGATGAAGCAGTCGTGTTCGTGACGCTCAATGATGCTATCCGAGAAAGAATCCGTGTCGCACAGGGAAGGGGGGGAACAACGCCTGCCTACCAGACAGACGACCAATACGCCCTCTGCAGAGAACTCGTCGCAAAACTCAGCGATGCCCATGGATACGAGATGACAGAGATATTCCCAAAAGACGGCCTTCCCTACATGGACGATACAGAGATGCTTCTTGTCGGATTCAAGCTCACGAAGAAAAGAAAACAAACCACTCTCGAAAAAATACTTGACGGAAAACACAAAGGAAAGATACTCCTCGTGGAACTCCACCATCACACACAAAAAAAAGAACATGTGATAAACCTCTATAGAATCCACCCTACTTACGGAAATGAAAAGAAACTCCACGCAGAACACCTGCCGTGGAATGATCAACTCCGAGGCCCAATGCTCGTTTCAGAAACAGAGACTGCACTTCACTACCTGAAGGATCAAGGATACGAAATACGCATGCGCATGACAAGACAGTTCAGCCAATACTTAAAGGGATTTAGACGAAGCAAAAGATAATCATTTTCTCGGTAAGAACCATAACTCGAGTTAAAATCGTAGACGGACAGGGAGGACTTACTCCCGCCCCACTTCTCGTGCAATGCACGCGAATAACCCTTGCCAAAGGCAAGGGACTGGCCGCCAACGACGTTGGCGTTTAGTTCCTGCGCGATTGCAGTAGGGTTAATCCAGCGCGTGAGCGCTGGGATCAGATGCGGGAGATATGTCCGACGAACCACTGGTCCGGAAAGGGGAATAGTTCGTTCGAGAAGATGACCTGCCCATTCTTGAAAAAGTCTCTTAGTAACAAGGCAGGAAAATATAGAAAAACGATAAAAAAATTTATCCGCCTTCGTCAGTCTTCAATCCTTTCCTGCCTCTGATATTCCTGACGATCTTGTCCTGCAATTCAACTGGTAACTTCTCAAAGGCCTGGTCGATGACAAAGAACGAGCCGCGCCCTTCTGTCGCGCTTCGGAGCTCGCTTGAAATCCCGAACATCTCGCCTACCGGAAGCTTTGCCTTCACTTCGACCAACTCGCCTTCCTGCGTCATGTCAAGGAGCTGCCCGCGTTTGTTCTGGACAAGCTTTGATATCTCTCCCATGAACGCGACCGGCGCCTCAAAAAGAAGCACTTGTACTGGCTCGTACATGAGAGGACCCGCCTGGCTCATCGCGCCCCTGATACCCTCGCGGACAGCAGGATACAACTGTGCAGGGCCCCTGTGGATGGCATCCTCGTGCAGCTTGACATCATCTAACGTCACTTTCACGTTGATGCATGGCTCGTTCGCTATCGGGCCCTTAGTCATGACATCCTCAAACATGTCAAGCACCATCTCGATGATCTCACCGATATGCACAATTCCGCGCGTTCCATCTATAAAGATGTTGCCCTTGAAGACATCACGCACCCTCCTTGATTCCTGCGAGTCCATGCCTCCTTCTTCCAATGCCTTCCAAAGTTCCTGATCCTTCTTTTTCATGCGCCCTTCAGGAATCTTCTTCTCCTTTATCGCCTTGGTCATCTCAGGAGCGAGCGGTTCGACGATAAAATAGAGCTTGTTATGCTTGTTCGGACTTTTTCCCTCAAAATGACGTCCAGAATTTTTCGTGATCGCTTCCCTATAGACAACGATCGGCGGACTTGTCTGGATGTCAACACCCTTCTCAGACTTAATCCTGTTCTCAATGACCTCAAGATGCAATTCTCCCATTCCAGACATGAGATGCTCGCCAGTCTCGTGATTGATCTCGATGACAATGTTCGGATCTTCCTTTCCTACCATGATAAGGACGTCAATGAGCTTCGGAAGATCAGACGGTTTCTTCGCTTCGATAGCCTTTGTGATGACCGGATCAAAGAGATGCGTGATCTGCTCAAACGGCTCGTCAGGCTCATTTGTCACCGTCTCTCCTGGATACGCTCCCTTAAGCCCGCCGATACCGATGATGTTTCCTGCAGGGATGTTATCCACAATCTCGCGCTTCGCTCCATTATAGATATATATCTGCTGGCAGCGCATGCTGATTTTTGCCCTGTTGAGATGGATGGAATCACCCTTCTTTACGGTTCCTGAGAAGAGACGGCCGGCACTGATCTCCCCTGCCTGGGGATCGATGACAATCTTTGTCACGACAAACGCGAGCGGACCCTTCGGATCGCACGCAAGAAGGCTCTTTCCGAGAGTGCTCTCAGGATCCCCATGCCAGATCTTCGGGATCCTGTACTTCTGCGCCTCGATCGGGTTCGGATGATGCTTGATGACAGCGTTCAACACTACCTCGTGGATCGGGGCCTTATGCTTCAATTCCTTCCAGGTGTCATTCTCATACGCGTCAATGATGTCCTTGAATGTGATGTTCTTCTTCTGCATGTAATCAAGTGAGAGTCCCCAGTTGTGAAAGGCTGAACCGAAGCACACACTTCCATCCTGCACATTCACTTTCCACTTCTCCTTGTAATCCGTCTCTGCAAGATCCTCAATAAGCTTATTGACATTTGTGATGATCTTGACAAAACGCTCCTGCATCTTCTCAGGAGTCAACTTCAGTTCCTTAATCAAGCGGTCGACCTTATTAATGAACAGGATCGGCTTCACCCTTTCTTTCAATGCCTGACGAAAAACAGTCTCTGTCTGCGGCATGATACCTTCAACAGCACAGCACAGGACAATTGCACCATCAACAGCGCGCATAGCTCTCGTTACGTCACCGCCGAAATCTACATGCCCGGGAGTATCAATAAGATTTATCAAATATTCCTTTCCCTCGACCTCGTGGACCATGTTGATGTTTGACGAATCAATCGTGATGCCTCTTGCCTGCTCATCCTCATGAAAGTCAAGCTGCAAAGCTTTTCCTGCCAAGTCCTCTGACATCATACCGCAACCAGCGATGAGATTATCAGAAAAAGTCGTCTTGCCATGATCAATATGCGCGCAGATCGCGATGTTTCGAATCTGCACAGGATTGGTCACGCATTTCATCACCCTATCAACCATCTTTGCCATAATATCACCTGGTAGTTATTCGTTAATCGTGTTTGTCGTTAATCGTTTATAGTGTTTGTTGTTTATAGTATGTGCACGTCGTGCACTGTCTTGTAGGAATGCAGCTCATCTTTTGCGAACCACACGTCAACCTCGCGCTTCGCATCATCAGCATCAGAGGACGCATGGATGAGGTTTTTCACGACCTTCTTGTGCGAATCGCAATAGGAATAGCTCTGGTGCGAGAAATCCCCTCTAATCGTTCCTGGCGGTGCGGCCTTTGGTTCAGTCGATCCCACGATCTTTCGCACATTCTCGATCGCATGCACGCCCTCAAGGCACATTGCGATAACTGGGCCTTCTGAGATGAAATCCAAAAGGTAATTTCTCACATGCTCTCCGCGCCTTTTTGTAATATCCTCAGTATAGTGCTTCTTTGCAAACTCCTTATCAGCCCAGACCATCTTCATGCCGACAATCTTGAAACCAGCATCCTCAAAGCGCTGGACAATCCTTCCGACAAGAGAGCGTTGCACACCATCAGGCTTTACCAGGACAAGAGTTCTTTCGATCATTTCTTCCCACCCTTCTTCTGTTTATCCTCTGCTGGCTTTTCTGCCTGCAGATCCTCAGCTTTGATTTCTACGTCCTCTGTGAGTTTGCCGGATTTCTTGAGCTTTTGGTACTCCTCAGTCCACCTGACGTTTCTTCCCTTGTGCTTGAGCCTGAATGTATGCCGCTCGCACTTTGAAGAACAAAAATTCGAAATGTGCCCGTCCTTATAGATAAACTTCTTTCCTGTTCCCTGCTCAATCCGTGATTTGCAAAAATCGCATCGTGCCATTTCATTCCACCTAGTTATTGACCCTACCTGCCTTATTGAGGGGTCTTGCCTCAATTTCAGTCTCCATCAGGATGAGGATATCTCCCAATTGCACTGGGCCTCGAACATTTCTTCTGATGGTCTTGTTCTTATCCCTGCCTTCGAGAATCTTCACACGGACCTGGGTCGCTTCTCCCCTTGTTCCTGTCCGTCCCATAATCTCCTCGACGCGCGAGGGAAAACCAGTATTGAAGTTGATTCTTCCCTTAGAATCAGACTGTCCTTCCTGTCCAGCTTTACCGACCATCTTTTTTGCCATTATATTCACCTGGAGAGTTCCTTGACAAGGTCTGCTGCCTCTCCTTCCTTGACGATCGCGACAGCTGCTGTGCCTAACGGGATTCCTGCTGCAGCACCAAGCTCTTCTTTACTTGGAACCTCGACACATGCGATTCCTTTTTCTTTCGCAAGAAGCGGGATGTGCATAGTCACTTCCTTTGGATTCACGTCTGTCGCGATAAAGACGATCTTTGCCGTGCCTTTCTCGATAGACTTCGTGACTTCATTTGTCCCTTTGATGATCTTACCGCCTTTCCGGGCGAGTTCGATTGCCTCGTATGCCTTTTCCATTGTATTTCCTCCGGTAAAACATGAGAAGTTTTACCTCATTCAGCCCGCATTCGGGCCTCATTAATCATAGGTATTTTCCAGAAGAAGGGGGGGATTTATAAAGGTTGCTGTTGTGAGTCGTTGGTGGTTTGTCGTTTGTTGTGAGTGGTTAGTGGTTGGTAGTTGTTCGTTATTGGTTATTCGTTTGTGGTTTATCAAATAGAAAGATTTGGTTTCGGAAGATCTCCGGAAATATCAGCAAAAAGCTTAATAATCTAGCTACAATTTTGGTTTTCATGAAAGAACTGGTTGAGAAAATTGGCAATGTTGATCTTGAGATTACTTATGGATGTGGCCTTGATTGTCTCCATTGCTATAATACAGACCATATCATTGAAAATGAATTGGAATTGGACGAACTCTTTGATATCATCGAACAGATAACCAATCTCGGTTTTCCAGAAGTGCATATCACCGGTGGCGAACCCCTCAGCCATCCGGACATAACAACCATCCTCACAGACTGCGAAGAAAACAAACTGGCTTTCCTGCTTGAGACCAATGCAACCCACTTAACCTCTGAATTGCTTGCTGACATCTCCAACCTACAGCATCTCAAGATACGCGCAAGCATAGATGGTCCAGAAGATATCCATAATGCAATACGCAGATCACCAACCGAAGAAAATGTGTACCGAATGGCAGTCACAAACCTCGTACGTGCACAAGACGAAGGAATACCCATCCAGATCACAACAAGCGTCAATAACATCAACTATGCCCACATCCTGCGGATGGTTGATGATTTGTATTCCAGAGGATTACGTGATGTCCGATTGAGATTGTCCATGCCCACGAACAACGCGTACAACCATTGGCAAATCCTCAGGTTAAATAGGGAAAAAATGTCTGTGGTTCAAACACAGGCAGAAACTATTAAAACAAGATATGATATGCAATTCAATGCAGAAAGCATTTTCAGGGCATTTCCAAATAACGAAAGAAAATGCTTCATAACGCCACAAGGGGACGTGAAACCCTATCCATTCATCGACGTATATGTAGGAAATACGAGAATTTCCCCCCTAAAAAAAATCCTGGAACAATATGCACGTGTCAAATTCCCAAAAGACGTCGAGAGAATGATGAACGCATACCTTACAGAACTTGGTATGGGTGAGAAACATGATTGAACTTCAGAAACGCCTCCAATTGCAATCACATCTCCTTCGCATAGCGCACCAATATTACCTTGGTCTAGGATATGATCCGATCGCATCCCCTAAAATAGTCCCATTCAAAGACGATCATCCAGACCACCTCATCAGGGTCCATATCACCGATCGGGAAGAAGAACTCTTTCTCTCCAGAAGCCCACAGCTCTACAAAGAGATTGCATGCCTCAAATCGGCAAACGGAAAAGTGTACGAGATCGGGCCAGTCTTCAGAGGAGAACCACAGGGAGATGGCAGACGGGCAAACGAGTTCATAGGCATCGACGCAGAGCTAAAAACCAACAATCTTGACAAAATCCTGACCTCCCTCACACAACTCATTTTCTTCATCAAGGAAGACAGCGAAATGCAGGGATACCTCAAGGCTGAAAAAATTGATGCGAACTTTCCGGATGAGCTGATCAACATAAGCTACAAGGAAGCGCTTCAAATACTCAAAGCAGATGAGATTGACAGCATCGCTGAACAAAACCTCAGTGAATATGTCAACCGGAATTCACCAAAGAAAAGATGGATATATCTCGTCGACTTTCCTGCAAAATCAAGAGGATTTTATCACATCAGGTATGATGTGACAGACAGCTTTGACCTCATAGCAGGATGGGAAATCTGCTCAGGCGGGCTCCGACGGCAAGACATCTCTGCATATTTCCATCTTCTCAGGACAATAGGCTGGTCAACAGATGAGATGGAGACCTACGCAACCATCAAAGACCATCATCAAACCAATACGGGAGGGTATGGCATAGGCCTTGAAAGGCTTGCCGGAACCATCATCAATGAGATGAATATAGGTACTATCCAACCTTATCCCCGAATACCTGAAACAAAAATTACCTTTTGAACATGACCTGATGAACATCCGCGCTATCACACAATACCTGGATCGCAACTATCCCGAAAGCCTTCGCGCGCCCTGGGATACAACAGATGGATTTCTCCAAGGAGAACCGGACAAACCCTGCAAGACAATCTGCGTTGCTGCAGAACTCAATCCTCATGCCATCACATTAAAACCGGACCTCTTCATCCTGCATCACCCCCCAAAATTCGGCAAGGAAAAGAAGGTGACAAATCCGTACTATTCCCTTCTTAACAAAGACGCAAACATCTATGTCCTACACTCCCGAATCGACAAAAGCGGAGACATCAACAAGGCAATGGCCAAATCACTCTTTCCCTCCTGCACAATAACTAAGACATTAGATGATGGAACAGTCGTCATCACCGAACTTTCACCGCTACAACTCAATGACATCATCTCTATGTTGAAACACCAATTGCAGCTTCCGGCATTCAACATCATCCAAAAACAAACCACAATCAGAAAAATAGCGATCCACGGCGGTGAAGGATTCAACCAGCATCACGTCGAAAAAGCAATACAGGAAAACATAGACCTCTACCTTGCAGGAGACATGACACACCACCTCGCAGAAGCAGCACATTTTCATGATTGTACATTCATCGACATTGGTCACATATCCGAACAGATCGGAATGGAAGCATTGGCAGAACGACTCCGGGAGAAATTCCCTGCATGCACAATCACCTTCTCAAAAACAAATCCACACTGGGAAATCAGATGAGAGTATTCCTTCATGTAACCTACGACTGCAATGCACACTGCGTGCATTGTGCAGTCCCAAGACGAGAAGACTACATTGACCCTGCAGTATTCAAGAAAATGATAGACACTATCCCTATGGAGTTTCTCATCATCGGAGGAGGCGAGCCACTCAAACATCCATCCCTTGAAGACATGATTTCCTACGCAAGCCAGCGGACAAAAGTCAAGATAGAGACAAATGGCAATCTCCTGACACGAGAATTTCTCCTGAGAAACAGGCAATACCTATTCCAAATAAATGTAAGCATAGACGGCCTGGAAGAGACGCATGATCAAATCAGAGGACTTGATACCTTTCTGCATACAGTTGAGATGATACGCTATGCCCGCGAGCTCAGCATAGATGTTGCTGTCTGGTCAGTCATCATGAAAGACAACAACGACGAGTATTCCAAGATCATATCCTTATGTGAAAACATGGGTGTTGACAAGATCTCATTTCTTTACGCAACCCCTGTCGGCAGATGCCACGAAGGCATGACTCTGCCCATCCCCGCATATCAAAAACTCGTCGAGAAGATTCAAGAGACCAAAGGGAAACTGCAAGTACGCATTGCACCATACGTCCTCCAATCGTCATCCATGGAAAATCCGGCTTGCCTGATCAACGATGATGACATCCTCCATGTCGACCCTCTAGGTGACATCTACCCTTGCGTTCTCCTACTCGACAACCCCTCTTTTTGTCTCGGCTCTATTGAGAAAGGATATATCCTGCACCACGTAGCTGATCCGTCCATCTGTCAAGGTCTTGTCGTATCACTTGGAAAAGATACCCGAGAACAATACGGCATCCCAGTATGCCCCTGCAAGACCATAACCAAAGAATGGGTATTTACTGACCCTCCGGTTGAATCGTCATAACCTTCTTGTTTAGTTCTTCGCGGAACACGAGGGTAAATCCAGCGCGGGAGCGCTGGTGTCAGGTTGCGGGAGGAAAAGACGACGAACATATCGTCGACCAGCCCTTTTTCAGGCCTTCGGACGGCAAGTATTCTCTCGAATCACAATTTACATAAACATCCTCGCACTTCCTTTTCTCATGATCAAGGCAATCCTCTTCGACAACGACGGTGTTCTCGTCGACACAGAACCCCTCTACTGCACAAGTTACATCGAGGCGCTCGCACATTTTGGCATCACCATTACGCCAGAATTCTACTTGGCCTACTGGACGCGAGCAGGCAAAAGCATCACAGACTTCATTGTCGAGCACAGGCTTTCGATTTCACTCGATGACGTACGAAAGCTCAAGAACAGGATCCTGCATGAAAAATTCAAGACAGAACTTCGCGTATACGACGGTGTGCATGAAAAACTTGCAGAACTCTCAAAAGCCTATCCACTGGGTCTTGTCACGTCATCCTATCAAACAGAAGTCAATGCTATCCTAGACATCACCTGGTTGAGAAAATATTTCCAGGCAGTCATTACCCGCGACGATGTCTCAGCATCCAAGCCTGATCCTGAAGGATTCCTCAAAGGAGCGCAAGCGCTTTCCGTCTCACCGCTCGATGCGATCGTCATCGAAGACGCAGAAAAAGGAATAAAGGCAGCTGTCGGGGCAGGCATGCGAGCGATTGCTATTCCCAACGCGTACACGAAAGACAATGACTTCTCTCTCGCTTACAAGGTGATCGGAAGCATACGAGAACTGACAGTTGATCTCTTGTCAGGAATGTGACGTGGTCACATTGAGAACCATTTGGTATTCTTTGGAACCATGTAAATCCTAAATCTTTATAAACCACTGCGTCAGGAGAGCAATGTATGGTACTTGACGCATTTTCCTTTCCATTTATCATCCCTTGGGCAGTCTCACTTGTGGCGATTATTGTCGGCTCATGGAACGACATCCGCACACGCGAGGTGCCTGACTGGATGAACTTCTCGCTTCTCGCCTTCGGCATCACATTCGGCGTGCTTGTCTCTCTTATCTATTGGGATTATCATCCGTTGCTCTACTCACTTACCGGTCTTGTGATCTGTGTTGCCATCGCCTATTTCATGTACTACACCGGACAATGGGGAGGCGGAGATGCAAAACTTCTCATGGGACTCGGTGCTGTCATCGGGTTCAACCCATCTATCTTTTCCGGCTTCAGCATTTTCCGCATGTCAGTTCTCTTTGACTTCATTGTGAACCTCATCCTCGCAGGAGCAGTGTATGGCTTCTTCTTTGTCATCATCTTAGCCTTCGTCAAAAGAAAGCAATTCTATCCCGCATTTCGGATGAAGGCAGGAAAGCTCAGAGGCCTTCGCTATGCTGCCTGGGCTGTGGGCATCTTCGGTGTCTTGTCCTTCTTTTTCCTCTCTCCGCCTTTCAACTACCTCACATTCGCATTAGCTGCAGGACTATTCTTCATGTTCTACCTCTGGATCATCGCAAAGACAGTCGAGCACACCTGCATGACCAAAGAAGTGCCAATCCAAGCGCTCACTGAAGGAGACTGGATATTAAAGGACGTCATCGTATCAGGAAAACGCATTACAGGGCCGAAAGACCTCGGCATCTCAAAAGAGCAGATCGCAGAACTCCTACGCCTCAAGAAACAGAAAAAGATCAGTAAGATCTGGATAAAGATAGGCATTCCCTTTGTCCCGAGCTTTCTCTTCGGATTTCTCATAACGACATTCCTGCCGCATTGGTACTTGTATTTTTTCTAGTAGTCAGAAAATCAAAGATTCGTTATTTCTTAAGGAATTTCATCACAATAAATCCGACAAGTGCGCCGAGAATAAAACCAATCACTACCAGAAAAAGGATTGTCATGATGATTGCCAGTATCCAGCCGCCGATCAGAAAAGAGATCCATTGAATCAGCCAAAATAGCATCCCATACGGCCGAAAGAAAACAATGAAATCAGGCGGAAGGAAGAACAAAGGAATAATATATGCTAGAGCGAGAATTGCAGAACCGATAATTCCTCCTCTGAGCCAGAACGGAATGTTTTTCCAAGACATTGTTTTCAATTCAGTCAAGTGTATATTAATATTTATCTATTTGGTGACCAAATGATTTGTGCAGAAAAAGATTTCGTTTTCCCAGAACAAGTGGTTCGTCGTCCTTTCCTCCCGCAACCTGACACCAGCGCTCCCGCGCTGGACAAAACCCGCGCGCGAATGCGTGAGGAACAAAACGCCAAACGAAGTTTGGCGGCCATTGGGGTTGTCTATAAAGTCTTGGTTATTTTGCTTATAATTTCTCGTGTGATTAGTAACATATTTATAGTAGTTTATCGACGATAAAATGTGAGGTGGTTTGTTAATGGCTTATCAAAAAGTGTTATTGTCTGACGAGCATA
>JBDRSD010000064.1:0-42577 GCA_043825215.1 Nanobdellota archaeon | reverse complement strand
TGCCAAGGTGAAAAAGCAGTGATCAGAGCGCAGCCAACTGATGGTTGGTGCCTGGACCTCCTGCTTTTTCCCGTATTGAGGCTTTGACCCGAGTTCGATTCTCGGCCGGTGCATAGTAATTTCTAGACAGGTAAAAATCTTGAAAAGAGTCTTATATTCAATTCTTCAACATGCTCAAGTTTTTAAGAATAGAGGAGAACTCCCATCAATATTTACAAGATAATTCTTCTTTAAGATAGGAGATCCCCCAGTGCCAGAGCAGGTTCCATCAGCTAAGCATGTACTTGAACCGGGACAACTACAAATTTGGCAATTGTTCACAAGGGCCGTCCCAGTGCAATATAACGGTTTCTGGCTTGAACAATATCCTTTGGGGATATTTCCTGAGCATACATGTGATAAGGCGTTATACGCATTCAACCGTCCAGTGCCGAGCAATCCTTGATATCCAGGATTCTGGGCGCTAATGTCGTCTGTTGTCCTCTTGAGCTGATCCTCAACCATGTGATTCGTCCAGGTCGGATACTTAGAGAGAAGAAGGCCTGCGACACCTGAAACATAAGGCGCGGCCATTGAAGTCCCAGCCATTCCGCTATAATGGTCGCCTTGATTATTGATATCGCACACTTCATTCCAGCAATCATAGAACGTCCCTTGACTTATCGTCGAAAGTATTGCGAGAGGAGGCGGATAGCGGCAGCAATCAGGCCACCAGTTGAACTTGCAAAATACGGAAAGGCCATTTTGGCATGAACCGTCAATATCCCCTCCTGGAGCAGAAAGATCTAACCATGAACCATAGGTTGAATAGGATGATTTTTTATCATCACGGTCTGTTGCGGCGACAGAAATCACGTTTTCCATGTCTGCAGGATACATAGGCACCTGGTTATTACTGTTTCCCGCAGCAGCGATAATGACGATCCCGTTCTGCTCAGCTTCATTGATGACATCCTGTAACGCCTGGGAATATTGAGGGCTTCCCCAGCTGTTGCTTAAAACATTTGCACCATGGCTCACTGCATAATCTATGGCAAGAAAGCCATCATCCAACAATCCATATCCATACTCATTAAGGAATTTCACACCCATGACCTTGCATTCAGGGCATACTCCTGTTATGCCCCGTGCGTTATTTCCATCCCCTGCGATAATTCCCGCAATATGGGTCCCATGTCCCATATCATCGTATGGATCAGAGCGTACAGGGTATGTGAAAGGAGATGGAAAACCACCGTGTTGGCCGATAGTTACCTCTGCTTCCTGTGGACCCCATTCGGGATTATATCTGTCTATATACCAGAAATCGCCTGCGAGCATGGTTCCATCAGGTGTCTTGAAATCAAATCCATACTCATACGGCTCAAAATGACATCCGTTCCCATTTTCTTCTAAGATTTGACAGCCTTGACGAGTTGTTTTATGCTTGGAGAAGGGAAGATTACCTCTGAAGGCTTGACTGATCGCTTCCCTTGCGGGAAGGTGAAATCCCTCTTGAATTTGACGAGGATACGCTCGGGATCATATGGCTTGTCTGCGAGCGAGCTTGCTTTTAGCGGCTGAGGCAAACCATGGAAAGTATACTGAGTGAGCGTGTTTTTATCTGGTACATCAGGATTGATGGGTTGTATTCCTGTAGCTTTTCCGACGAGGCCAAGTTGGGGAGTTGTGCGTTGCACATCATTCTGTGAAATGAATATGAGGATGATTGCAAAAATAGCCACTATTCCAACAATTGAAAGCATCAAGAACGATTGAGTTTTCTTCATGACAACTGACCTCAAAATACATACGTGCACAGAACTATATAAATATTGTCATAATGAAGGGCTGTGAGACAGAATTCTTTTTTAGGTTTTTCTCTTTTCTAGAACCTAGTTATGTACTATTTTTTTCTGCAAGTATTTGACGGGTTGATTAGCTTTTTATCAGTCTTTTTACATTTTTCACGTATATTGACAATATACAAATAATCTATTTTTTATATATTAGTAATATACAAAATAGTAACATTTATATATAAGAAGTGCATTCAGACAATGTATGGATAGAGAACTTTTGAAACAGCTCATTTTGGATGTGAATGAGAATATTGCAAAGGATACAGGTATTCGCAGGTCTGCTTTGGATATTGTTTTGCGGTATGCAAAGACTGATCATACTGTTGTCATTACTGGTCCCCGCAGATGTGGTAAGTCCACTCTCCTTCGGCAATATATCAAGAAGACAGGCAATGCAGTGTATTATTTTAGTTTTGATGATGAACGGCTTACGAATTTCTTGGAAGATGATTTTTCTGTTATTCATGACCTTTTTTTGGAATTGTATGGTGAGAGGAAAATATTTCTTCTTGACGAGGTTCAAAATGTTCGTGGTTGGGAAAAGTTTGTCAATAGGATGCAAAAGAACAAGTACAAGTTCATTCTCACTGGATCGAATGCGCACTTGTTGAGCAAGGAGTTTTCGACATTTCTTACTGGAAGGCATCTAGATGTGCAACTTTTCCCTTTTTCTTTTGAAGAGTTCATAAGAAGCAAGAGGATGTGTGGCAAATCTGATTGCTTAGATTCTGTTGATAAACGTGATGCTGTTCAATTTGAGAACGTTTCCTCTCGTGAAAAGGGCATGTTGAAGAATGAATTTTCCCAATATTTTACGAATGGGGGTTTTCCGGAATTTGTGAGATCTGAAGAGAAAGATATCTTGAAACGTCTCTATGAGGATATTATCCTAAAAGATGTGGTGTTGAGATATGGCATTCGTGAAAAGGAGGCACTGAAAGAAATCGCACATTATCTTATTTCAAATGTTGCAAGACCTTTTACGTACACAAAGCTGCGTGATATTTTTTCGATAAAGACGACGCCCACAGTCATCGATTTTGTCACGTATCTCGAAGAGACATATCTGTTCTTTACCATGAAACGATTCGACAGTTCATTGAAAGTACAGAACAAGTCACCAAAAAAAGTGTACGCAATCGACAATGGCCTCATCAATGCGATCGCATTCAAGCAAACTCTTGATGAGGGGCGTCTCCTTGAAAATGCTGTCTTTCTTGAACTCAAACGGCAATTGCTTGAGCCGTATTATTTTTCTGAAAAAAATGAGTGTGACTTCATTATAAAAGAAGGTCGGCACGTGCACACGGCGATACAAGTAACAACTGCAATCACAGCGGAAAATCGCGAAAGAGAAGTGCGTGGTCTCAAAGAAGCAATGAACGCATTCAAACTTGATGAAGGTCTCATAATCACCCTCAATCAGGAATATGCAATCGTTGAAGACACTAAAAAGATACGCATTGTTCCTCTTTGGAAATGGAGTCTTGAACATACAAAGAAATAATGCGGATAACGATGATTATGTATCAACATTCTCCGGCAACCTGTTATGAGCCAAGACAATCCTTAGAATAGTTTGGAACCAACGATGACTCTCCCGATCGATAAGTTCAAAGCAAGTCTCTTGCACACAGTCATATCCGACTTGCGCAAGCCATTGCTTGAATGGTTCTGCTTTTTGAGAGGGTATTGATTGGATGAGCCTGAACACTCCCTTTGTATTCACGCAATCTGCAAACCTCATCTTGCCATCCTTTGCAGCTAATTTGAACCCGTGACAAATTGTCACGAGTTGGGGTTCGCGCTCCTTTAATTTTCGCCAATAAGCTAACTCATCTTTGCGTTCAGTAAGAATTGCGACTATATCTGTGACAGAATAATCAATCTCCGTCTTGCAATTAAGGCCTACTTGGCTGAGGGCGGTGAGATTGCATCTTAGAGATGTGATGCATTTTTTTACTCACCGGGAATATTTATCCTCACTTCGGGTGATGATTTATTCGTGTTCTTGATTTTCCAAAACATTTAAATACAACTATTAACATTTAGTTTATAACTATTAACAAAATGGAAATAAATGATTCGTCCAGGAAGGTGTTGCTTGTTCTCTTCAAGGAGTTTTCAGAGGAGCAGACCATAACCTCTCTCGCGAAGGCTGTTAAGATGACGCGCCCAGGTGTTTTCAAGATAGTGAAATCTTTGGAAAGGGAGAAGCTGGTTGTAATGAGCGCTATTGGCAAAGGAAAGACGAGCACGAGTACTGTTCGATTACAGCGGGATCATCCGTTGTTGGAAAAGCTGTTTTCCTTGTTTTTGGCATCGGAGGCAAATGATTATGTTCGCTGGCAGAATACGTTTAAACCCATAGAGAATTTTACTGATTTTGTTATCATTTTCGGAAGTATCCTGCATAGCCCAAAGGAGGCAAATGACATTGACATTCTTTGTATCTCTGAAAAAGAAAAATTTTTAGGCTTGGAAAGATCGCTTCATGAAATCCGGAAGGCAGAGCTAAGGATGATTCATGCCGTGCAATTCACGCCTAATGAATTCAAGAATGAGTTAAAGAATAGGAATCCTGCATTTATCGATGCCATAAGAAAAGGGGTTGTGCTGTTCGGGCACGAAAGATTTATATCGTTCATGGAAGAATTGAACACAAAATGAAGAACGTTGATGATTGCTTCAAGGATGCACTGAAAGATGAGAAGAAAGGCAAGAAGCACAAAGGGCTTCTCATGACCAGGCAGGATGATAGGGTTGCCCAGGAGTATGTTGAAAAGGCAAAGGTAAACCTCGGTCTCTGCGACACTCTCAAGGAGAAAGGGTATGATTATAAGATTCCGGAGGAATGGTTCTACACGCTCTATTACTGCGCATTAGCCATTCTTGCAAAATTTGGAGTTGAGAGCAGGAGCCAAGCATGCACAGCGGCACTCTTGCATTACATTAAAGAACAGGGATTAATCGACTATAATGACGAATTCATCGACAGGATCACTGTTCACAGGGAAAAGGAAGCAAGATCCGACGTTGACGAAAGGGAAAACGCCAGATATAGCCCTGCCATCAAGAGCGAAGAGGTCGAGAGCAAGTATGACTACATGACTGATCTGTGCAAAAAGGCAATTTCACAGACTGAAGACATCATCTATTCCAAGAAAAAGCACGAACTGCCGAAAGAATTAAAAATGTACATACAATCGTAATACAAAACATAAAAACCCCTATTTTTCTTCTGATTTTGACATCGGTGAATTGAACTATACGGTCGCTGCCCGGCCGGTGCATTACGCCCTCTATTCATATTGCCTTCTCGTAAATCCTGTGCAATTTGTATACGATACCGCCAAGCCCTTCGATGGTCCTGTTGATGTCGATGTTGTCCTCAAGTGTCCAGGACATGTCGACGCTTGATCCTGGCTTGAGGTTTTTCTGGAATAATTGTAGCATCATTGCCGTCGATGCGCCTTTCTGATGCTCTTTTTTTACTCCCATGACCATGACACGGTACGCATTGATTTTGCCACTATATATTTTCCGCAATCTGCCATGGTAGAGGTTTGCTGGAAATCCGCCATAATAGATGAACTTCAATTTCTCGAAAAAACCGTCCTTTCCATCCATGTGCTTTAGCGCAACATTATAATTAGGTACTCCTAAAAGGAAGGCAATGGGTTCTGGTGCTTTCCCATCCTGTTCTTTTTCGACAAAGACAATCAAGTTCGGGTCAATGACATCAGCCAGCCGTTTTGCCATGGAATCGATTTCCTTGTCAGTCATTGGCACGAATCCGTAATTCGGAGACCATGCGTCGTTATAGATCTCCTTTACTTTCGCGAGTTCTCCTGCCAGGTCATCAAGGCAGAGGACTCTTGCCATCAATCCTTTCTTTCTGGGTATCTCAGTCAGGCGCCGCACTTTTGTATTCGATGAGATCACGTCAGGAGTCAAGAGGTAGGAACATAGGGTTTTTGCGATGGCAAATCCCTGCTCTTCTATCTGATTGACATAATACGAGGGATTATATGGCATCATCATTGTAGGCGGTAGGTGAAACCCATCGATGAGCAGGCCGCATTCGTCATTGACAGACGGGTTCAGCGGTCCGCGTACAATGCTCATCCCTTGTTCCCTGAGCCAATCCTCTACCACTGGAAATAGAATTTGAGGAACGTGAGGATCACAAAATGATTCATAGAACCCAAAAAAGCCTGTGTGTTCATGATGAATATCATTGTGGGCATGATCGACTATGGCAGCGATCCGTCCTACTGGTTTTTCTTCGTGCATCGCGAGAAATAACCTTGCACAAGCATGCTCGAAAAACGGGTTATTCCTGCTCAGGACAAATCGTGATTCCTTCAGGTTTGGCGGTACCCAATTCTTCGCGAGCAACTCCCTTGTTGAATATACCTGCCAGGGAAGACGGAGGAACTGGTTCATTAACGACGGATCGATTCTATCTCGATCATTGTTGATATCGCCGATAGCCAGCACTTCTATATCTTTTCGCGTGATCATATGCGTGGAAATGATGATATCCTATAAAAAGATTATTCTTGCATAATTGTACCGATTCAAGAGGCAGTAGTGTTTTATCCTTCTTCAGAATCTGTGTATCCTCCTGAGGATATCTCGAATTGCACATTGTGCTTTTGGAAAAGCTTCTGGAGTTCGGAATCAATCTCGCTGATATCATTCAATGCCAGGTCGCAGTAGTTCAGGTGCAGCATGTTGCCTTCTGGCCACTGGTCTTTAAGGACTTGGATTTCTGTCCAGTGAGGGTGCTTTTCCTTGAACGACTTGTTGAGTTCTTTAAGGTCGTCGAGGAATTCTTGAGGGAATTCCTTGATATTGTAATAATCTTCAAAGCCGGACATATGCTAAAGGAAGGATTTCGTTTTTTATAAATCTGTCGGGTGTAAAAGCCTCCAGGGGAATAATATTTATAAAGAATCGCCTGTCTCAGGTACTATTAATGGGCCCGTAGCTTAGACTGGTGGAGCGCCGGTCTTATATGACAACGTTCCAGGACAGCCGGTGGTCGCGAGTTCAAATCTCGTCGGGCCCAGCTTTTTTTAATAGGGGATCAGAACCCTGCTGACAGCTTACCCAAACGGCTGCAGTCTCGAAAGAATCAAATGCGTTAGGCTTCGCGTAGCGAATGCCTAACTCGTTGTCGTTTTATCCGTTTGAACTTGTTCAAACCCCATCGAATTTATTCGATGATGGGGCGAAACCGGATGTGAGAATCACGTCGGGCCAAGCTTTTTTGAAATCAGAATGCAGCCTACAGCCACCAGAAACGGCTGCCATCTCGAAAGAATCCAATGCAGAGGGCTTTGCGCAGCAAATGCCCTCTCCGTTTCCGCTGTGCACTCGCAAAAAAATCTGAACCCAACTAATTACTGGCTGTTCGGAAGCGGTCCTTCAAACAACACTTTTATGTTATCGTGCATATATTTAACATCGCTTAACGTCATCTGTTTCGATATATTTATAAATGAAGATGATATAAAATCGCATTATGGATGATAAAAGATGGGACAAGATAGCGACACAATACTTTGACATCGTATCAAGCCCGTTTGATGAGCGCGTGGATAATCCATTGTTTGACCAGCTGAAGAAGATACGCAGAAGAAAGCAGATGCGAATCATCGATCTCGGCTGCGGGATCGGGAACTTGACGCCATTTCTTTCCAAGCACTTCGGCCATGTCACAGCGATTGACTTCTCTGAGAAGATGGTCGAGGTGACGGGTGAGAAGTGCAAGGCAATGGAGAATGTTGTCGTATTAAAGCAGGATATGAGAGACCTGCAGATATTCTATAACCAATTCGATGTGGCAGTCGCGGTGAACTCTTTTGTCCTCCCGTCCATCATCGATATACGCAAGATGTTTCTAGAAACCTTCAAGATCCTGAAACCCGGCGGGAAACTCATCGGTATATTCCCCTCGATCAATTCAGACCTGTATCGTGCCATGCTGACATTTGACATGCAGTATGAGGAGACGAAAAAAGAAGATGAAGCCATGAAAAACACGAGATATATCATGGGCGAAGAGGATTTTGATTTCATGTTCGGCTTGTATCATTATGACGGAAGCCAGAAGCACTTCTACCAATTTGAGCTGGAATACCGTCTGAAGCAGGCAGGTTTCACAAACATCGTCATCGACAAGGTGCTCTATCCCTGGGAGATGTGCGAAGATGATGACCTCTGTAATCTTGAAGCCCCGCCGCTCTTCGACTGGTTCGTGACGGCAGACAAGCCAGCATAAGCTTTATAAATGTCCCTCTTTCTCTCAAAGTATCGCCCCGTAAGTGTCAGATCTTTGGAACAAAAGATCTGGTAGAAACCGTGCGTCATTCGCACCTGCGGTGCTCAGCCCCACTTGTGGCTGCAAAAAACAAGGACACGCCCCGTTAGTGTAGCCCGGCCAATCATTTCGGATTTTCGATCCGAGGACGTGGGTTCGAATCCCGCACGGGGCATTATGTTTAATCCCTAAAAAAAGAACAACATTTATATACTAGTTCTCGTCTTAGAATGAATCAAAATGAACCAAACCGAACCAGATGCTTTATGGCTTTCTTTCAAGCGCCGATACATTCAAAACAAAGGCCTTACAAAACTGCGAATAGACAAGCTTTTGCAGATGTACGGCACGTGCAACCGTGGCATAGGCAAGCCACTAGATCAAGCCAACAGAGAAGATATAGAGCGCTTTGTGGATGCTTTGCATGAAGATCGTTTCGTGCAAGTTGATGGCGATCCTTATAGTGGTTCATCTAAGAGCGATATTAAGAAGTTTCTCAAGCAGTTCTATAAGTGGTTGCGTGGTGATGGCGAGTTCTTCCCTCCAGAGGTCAGATGGATTAAAACCAATATCGGAAAGGATGAGAAGCCAAAAGAAAAGCCTGTTATTAACAAGGAAGAGGCGTTATTATTGGCAAAACGTTTTACTAAGACACAATACCGCATACTAACGCTTCTCCTGTTTGATAGTGGATTCAGGATTTCTGAGATGATGAGCGTCAAGAAACGCAATATTACCTTTGATGCGTATGACGATCAACATAATAAGTGCTTCTGGGTGACTTGCACTGAGAGTAAGACAGAGTTGCGTACTATTCCTGTGCCTTTATTCACGAAGGAATTATCGGATTATTTTAACAGCACCGCATACAACACTCTTGATGATGATGCAGAACTTTTCAACATATCTTATGAATGCTTTAATAAGATGCTTAAGCGGTATAGCGTAGAATTATTTAATAAGAAGGTAAGCCCTCACGCCTTGCGTCACAGTTCTGCAACATTGTATAGCAGGCTTCTTGATGGGAATATGAACGAGATCGCACAGCGTTATGGCTGGTCACTAGCAAGCCAGGAACTCAAAACATACATCCGCAACAGCGGAGCATATCAAAAGAGTACAGCGAAAAAGGTGTACAGTAATGAGGTGTTAAAGCTCAGAGATGAAAACGTGAGTATGCGTGAAGAACTCGATGCCATTAAAAAGGCTTTGGTTAAGCGGGAAGCTGTTGATGTTCCGTTTATTGAGATTGTCACGCAGATAATTAAGGAGCATCCTGAATTGAGAAAGAAGGTGGCTGACAAATTACGTATGGGTTGGAATGGCCTATAATTATTCCTTTTTTTTTAATGTAATTGTTTTCTATATAAGCGTCGCACTCAATACGTACCTAAAAAAAAGGGGGTGGTAGAATTCCCACGATTGTTCGGCTGGATATGGCGTCCCCACCGTTCACCTTTTAGTATCGTCTCCTCATTCCACCACCCCCTTATTTTATTTTATATGTTTTAGAAAAAACGTCCGTTTAATTAAGTTCATTATTCATTCACGATTTCAGGGGGGTTTTGCAGGGGGGGTTTATTTTTATGCTTTTTGCATTGACAGTTTAAAGGATGCCTACCGCATAGCTTTCCTTGAGCCTTCGCCCTTGCCAAACCTAAAAGAGTACGCTCCTTAATTCTATCCCTTTCAAAGTTAGCCATAGCCGCAAGCACGTTAGCCATCAACCGTCCCGCAGCAGTTGACAGATCTAAACCTTCCCTATGAGAATACATGATATAACCCTTCTGGCTGAATTCTTCAAGCTCTAAAACAAGCTCAGCCATACTCCTGCCCCACCGATCAAGTGCCCAAAAAGCGACACCCTGTGCTTTTCCCTGCCTTATAAGACGCAGCACTTCTTCTTTCTGAGGCCTCGTATCTTTACTACTCAGCTCATCTTTAAATTCTCCTATAACATCGTGCCCCATAACACTAGCCCACCTTCTAAGATCGAGCAGTTGGTTTTCTGGATTCTGCTCCAAGGCCTTCGACACCCGGGCGTAAAGCGCAACCTTCATCTTTCTAGTACACTCCCGAGATCTGCTATCCGTGATTTTTGATAATACATTCTACGAATAAATTCTTTTTGTTCTTCCATGGGCAATCTATAAAGATGCGTCAACCCACACCGTTTAAGATTTTCAAACCAGCAACGGCCCTGATCTTTCCTGAGATAATAAGGTGCAACCACAGCCCAGCTAGGAGTTTGCAATAACTTTCGACACATATTGTTCATTTTAATCATCCTCCGGTCAAAATTCTAGAAATCCTAGAATTATGACACATTTACGCTTTTTCTTGACATAAATAACATAATATAACAAATATTAGCATATTACGCCATATTTATCAAAAAAATTCTCCACAAACAATTCCAAATCACGCAAAGTATACGATTCAGGCGTACTTGTCACAGTACGATAACCCTTCGCCTGACAACGCGCAACAACGTACGTAACATTACGATGGGAGCAACCCAAGACTACAGCAATGTCCTCGTATCGTGCGTTATACTTTCTCCTGCACAACAACACGCAACACTGCAGGACAGTCAAGCGTTCAAACTTGCCAGCTGGCATCATCAAACCCCTAGCCATTTAGTACCTCCACCTGCTCGAGCAAATTTGACACATTCGAATAAAAATCAAGATCAGGATCAGTAAAATCAATTATCTCAACGCGATCGCAACAAGGCTCAACACGCAACAAGCCAATAACAACCGTGCTATTAGACTGATTCTCATGCGCTTCCCGCCAATCCACACCCATATCAATCAAGAACATTGCTGCAATAATCACGCATAGAACAAGCAAGAAAAGCAAACCACCACGCAAATATTCATTCTCAATCATCTTCACTCACCTTCCGAGGTTCTCGCCATAAGCGAACTCCATGATCATCAGCCTTCTTCCGTATGTCCTCTTTCGAACTGCCAGTAAGAAAACCGACAAAAGCATCACGCGCATCAACACACAAAGCCAAGTACTTCGCCATGATCACCCAATGCCTCCAGGTCGTTCTCGTTTACTAACACCATTAGATGGTTTGATCTCGCTTTGAATTTCCAACAACCACGAAACAACACTCACAGCATCCTCCAAAGAACGATCACTCACCAAAATAGTTAATTCAGAATCATCAATCCATTTTTTGTGAAAATGAATAGAAGGCAACCCATCAACAGAATCACCAGCTGCACGCTCCATTTCAACATTTACAAATCGGCTTATCTTTTTAGACTTCATATATTACTAACCCCCATCAGTTCCTGATGCTTCTCGCAAAAAGGCTTGCCATTAGTATCCAGAGCGCAAGGCGAACCTGTACACATACTAACGCCACACTTACCCCAATAATCAAATACTAACCTAGTATGTTCTTGGCTGTTAGTATCAAGAAATTGCTCTTTTTTCATACTAACATGGCTGTTTTCACCATTTTGTGCAACCTGTGCAGGGTGTGCAGGGGTTTTTGAAGTAGTATAGAAGATGGCATTCCCTAGGCTTTCTGAAAAACCCCTGCACACCCTGCACACCTCACTCACCCTGCACATTTCAAGTTTAATACCCTCCCAAACAGGCTTTTGTTCAAATTCTCTATGTCTGCTTTCATAAGCTCCAAACAAGGTTTCTAATGTATCTTTTATCTGTTTATCCGTAACCACTCGTAATTTATGAATGCGACAATATTCGACATACTCATGCTTTAGTATTGCCTTAATAACGTGAGAATCGTAATCCTCGCGTATATTATCTTCGCAGAATGCGAGGAAGCTGTTAGACTTACGTAACCAGGCCTTTTTCACATCCGCCATAGTTGGCGTGTAGGAGTAATCCCTCTGCTCATTAAGCCTGTTTAAGCCTTCTAATGCGAGATTAAGAAGCCCTGATAATTCTTCTGCTGTTGTGATCTCTTTTAGTATTTCTGGATTTGCCAGGTGTACTGTGGATTGTTCTTCTTTTGGTAGAGCGTCGATTTCTTTTTGAGGTAAGAATTTTTGAGTGTGATTGATTACGACAAGTCTTCTGAAGAATCCGTCGCTTATGTCTTTGGTTTGTGGTATTTGGTTGCAGCTGAATAGTAGTTTTGCGTGATTTTTGAATCGTAAATGATTCATGTATTTTCTGTCTGCGGTGATCCAATCTCCTCCTGTGAGCTCTTTGAAACCGCCACTACTGATAAGGTCTGAGTCTGGTATGTCTGCGCAGATGTTCGCGAGCTTTCCGAATAGGATGCTTTTTGCGAATGGTTTGTTATTGAGGTCTTGCAGGCTTACTTGACTGACGTTCTGTTCTCCCAAAAGTGAAAGTATTAGGCTAAGTACTGCGCTTTTTCCTTCTCCTCCATTCCCCACAAGCACCAATGCTTTTTGGATAAGGTATTCTCTTTGCAAGCACGAGCCTGTTGCTTCAATGATTACGTTTCGATCTTCTTTTGATGGGTAAACTTCTTTTAGAAAATCGAGTATTTTATCGCACTTTGCGTTTTCGTCGTATGTGACTGGGATTTTTTGGAAGAATCTTTTGTGTGGTGTGTGTGGGCTTAGTTTTCTTGTGTGAATGTTAAGGATTCCGTTATTGACGACGATTTCTTCTTTGTGTTTGTCTTTAAAGAATTCTTCTGGTTCGATGTAATGGTCGACGATAATTTTTTGTATGACGTCGTTTGCTATCGTGTTATTGAATGCTTGTCCTAGTTGGTCTCGGCAGAATTCTTTGATTCTGGTGATTCCGTTGGGCTTGTACGTTCCTGTTTCTGAATCGTATATCCATACTTCGTCTTGTGTGTCGCTTCTGATGGAATATACGTGATTGGTGGAGGTGAATGCGTTTACTATTTCTTCGGTGGCTTGGTTTCGTTCTCTTTTCGCCAGGTATTCTAGTGCCGTTGTTTCTCCTGGGTATTTTTTGCTTTTTGTTTTTTGGGTTGCGTCGGGGTTGTATTCGTCGCTGAGGAATTTGCAGACTTCTTTGAATTCGAGGTGAAGTAGTTCTTGGGCGAATTCTATGACTGTGCCTTGCTTTTGGCATCCGAAACATTTGAACAGGTTTTTTTCTTCGCTAATAGACAAGCTTGGATCGTTGTCTTCGTGAAACGGGCATTTATTCATGCCATTTTTGAGATTGTAATCGAGATCTCGTGCGAGTTTGAGTATTGGAATTTTTTTGAGTTGTTCGACGTCGTAAAATGGGCTCATGCGTCCACCTCCTCGGGAGTTATGATCATCTTCTCAATCAAACTGCACGCTATGATCCGGTCAGGATTTCTGAGAAAGATTTCTTTCCGGACGCAGTACGGCCGTGTTTTTTCAGCACGAAAACTTTCGCAATTCGAACAAAATGAATAATCGATAAAAGAAGGTCGTTCCAAGGTTCTCCCACAGGATTCACAAGAAGTCATCGCGGTGCCTCCAAGATTTGACTGATGTCTTTCTTGGCGATGAGTAAGACGCCATCTCGCTTGTTGGTTAGCAGCAGGCTGGTATTGTCTTCTTCGAGAAGTTCGCCATAGTAACTTATGACGTTTCCACCTGGCGGTGTCAAAATAATTTTAACAGGTTTATTTAGAAATTTGCCGAAATTTGTTGGTTCGTTCATATTTAGTCTCCATTAATTTTTTTATGACGGTCTTGTTAAGTGACGTTTTATTTTGGGCTGCCTCGATTTTGAGCATGGTGTGTAAATCTTCCGGGATGGTGATTTTGTAGGTTTTTTCCATAAAAGGTTAAGTGATTTGGGGGTTTATGAATGTTTTGTGGAAAGTGCCAAAATTTCCTATCACTCTTGACGACGATAAGCCGTATTTTTATTTTGTTAAGCGTTGTTTTTGTTGTCTTGAAAGAAATTATTTCAATGTGCGCCTGTGAGAAGTTTATGTTTTTTTGGCTATTGCTGGTTTGTCATCGACGATAAAAAAAAGCCTTGTGGTACCACAAGGAGTTTCTGAACATTTGGATATTAGAACTATGGCTGATGTTGCTCGTGAGGAACGATGGTTCGTTTGTGGTTGCAAAGCGGGGCGACTGGTGTTAAACAGTTTAACAGCAGACTTAAGGATGGGAGATTAGCAGGAAAACAGCATTTGCCGCAGGATGATTCTTTTAGAAGCATAGAAAGAATGAGAGCTGGTATGGCTTTTCTGTGGCCGTGATCCTTCCGGCCATCGTCGGTAAATCAGTTCCGAAAAAGGGGATTAAACGTTAATCCCGCACGGGGCAGCTTACTTCTTTAGTGCAACTACCTCCTTTTTTGGCTTTCTTTTTCCCAGCTTTACCTCCTTGTTTAGTATTTGTTGGAAAAGTGTTCTATATTCTAGATCAGTTCGGAATTTTGTTAAGATATTTGAGAAGTATTCTTGTTGAATAATCCTCTCAAATAGGTAAAAGTTCTCTTTAAATAAATCTCTTGAATGATCAATGGCTATATGTAAATCTTTGACTGCTTCTTCATCAGACGGCACTGGCTTTTCTATGATTTCATTAAACAATTTTATAAGACCAATAGATATCAGAAATCTAAGAAGTTTCATAGATGGAGTATATTCTGTGATCTCTCCATTTTTTTCTTCGAATAGACTTAAAAAATGCTTTTTTATGCGATAAAATTCTTCTTTTTCATTCGAGTATAATTTAAAGGCCTGAGGTAATGCGATAACTGGAAACACATACAGTCTTTCCTCGACAATATCCTTAACTTTCTCTGGAAAGGCACCTAATATAGTCTCATCTATTTGAGATCCAGGTATCCAGGCGTAAAAAAATTCTTTTATAATCGGTTTAACGTTCGATCTCTGCCAGTAATCACTACTGATGAAACTTAAATTGAAATTATGGTCAATAAAATATAGCCAAAGTTCGACAGCTCTATCACTTCGCAAACGGATTGCTTCTTTTGATCGAGGTGTCTTATTCTTATCAATAAGTTCAGCTGATTTGAGTTCTACAAATCCAGTAGGTTCGAGTAATTTTTTAAATTCGTGGGTTTTCGATTGGCTGACTTTGAGCTGGTCACGAATATTATCTGGAAAGAACCAACCTTCTTCTGAGGTGAGTGTCTTTCTATATTCTTTCAGTTTGCTCTTGTTTCTATCTTTTGGATTTGTTAAGAGGCCTCTAAGATAATTAAATTCTCTGGTTTTCGGTTTTCCTCTTGGCATAATGTAAGTTTAAATGTAAACTTATATTTAAATGTTTTCAAAAATTACCACATAATAGGTAATATTAAGTTAAAGGGTATTTATAGTCTTCAAATACAAGCGTTAACATGGAAAACCCATCGGAAAAACACTTTATAGATTTAGGAAATCGGAGGCTTATTGCCCATGCAAACAGCCTTTACATTAGTATTCCCGTAATATACAGAAAACACTACAATTTACAACGAAGACAGCCAATTCAGCTAATGTGGGATAAAGAAAAAAAATTGCTCATTTTACAACCATGATACAACTAGAAGATCACATCGAAGATTCTTTACCAATAAAAATTCAACAAATTCGAGCATTTTGGAAAAGCCAATTAATTGATTTACTAATAATGAACAAAGATGATAGACAGACCGAGGGAATAAATGACGACATCAAAAATAATCAATAAACGCATTCTAATTATTCTAAAAAATAGATTCCGATACTTAGGAGTATGTTGTCATGAAGACGAAGGATTCATCCATCTCGACGATGATAAAACAGGACACTTAACACTAATATCTCGATCTGAAATCGCAACCTGTGAAGTGATTGGGGTAGCAGAATGAACGATTCAGACCAGTCTTTAGAACGACGTAAAGCCCATCTTAAAAGTATTCGGAAATCAGCGAAACGAGTTCTCAAACCCATAATACCTAAGGAGGACTTAAAAGAATTCTTTGATTGGTTACAAATAGAAGGATCTCCTGAAGTAGCCCTAGCATACATAGCAGAGAAATTCCCAGAACAAGAACAACTCATAAAAGATCATGTTGCTAGAGACATGAGAATTTATGATCGTAACAACACACCGAGAACAATTTCGCAAACAGATGACACATTATCGTATCTTGATGGAGAGATTCGAAGTAAACAATCCATTGAGATTGGTCTAAAAGATAATGCTTTTTACTATGGATTTCATCTCCCAAATGGCAGAATAGCAATCGTTACCAGTAAAGGAGATGTCCTGATCGATCTTTCTGTTAAACTCGCAGATGGAACTGTTCAGGGAGAAAATCAAATCAGAAAATTCTTGGACTATACAGGATACATTTCCGATATCGCTCCTACAATGCGTCCTAACACTGTTAAAACCGTTTATTTAGCTAGAAAAACAGGAAAGCGAGAATCAGACCCTAAGAAAACATACGCGAAAATTAGAGAGAAAATCCTTTATTACATGGATTTCTCAGGAAAAGACGAAATCGCTGATGTTCTTACCTGCTGGATCATGGCAACCTACATCTACCCGCTCTTTTTTTGGTTTCCACACATTTTAATAAATGCTCCGAGTGGAAGTGGCAAAAGCAAGGCGTTCTTTATTGTCCTTCAACTAACATATAGAGGTTTTGATCTTGGTGCAAGTGGTGGAGTTACCCCTGCTCAGATGTTTCGAACCATTGAAGGTTGCAGAGGAACTCTTGGACTTGACGAATTCGAGCTAAGTGCGAAAAGAGATGATCCCACACAACAACTCGTATTTCAAATCATAAATGCAAGTCCCACGAAAGACGCTTATGTTATCAGGTGTGAACAAATAAACAAGAAGTGGGTGTCATACAAATTTCCAATCTTCTGTCCGAAAATAATCGCGAATATCTCTGGATTAAACGTCACAAGTCTCAGCCGGTGCATCGCGTTGCAATGGCTAAAAACCACAAGTGACAAAGGCAAGAGAAAACCATACAGAGAGATGGACAAAGCAAGCTTTGAACCTCTCCGCGACGATTTATTCATATTCGCGCTTGAACACTGGCAATCTATCATGGAGATATATTCTAATTTGAGTTTGGATTTGAACAATCGAGATGATGATAATTGGTCTCCATTATTTGCTATCGCCAAGTACGTGGATTCATTACCAGGTGAAGAAGTCAATGCCGAAAAGAACCTATTATTATTTCTTCAATCATATCAAGATATCGAAATCGAAACTGGAGATAATACTGCAACCTTTTTCTTACTATTACACGAGCTCGTCACGGATGAACCGCGATATTATACTCCTAAAGAATTAGCAAACTTTCCAGATATTGCCGATTTGTTGACTAGTTATAAAAGTCCCGCGAGTTGGATAGGTCGCATCCTCAAATCTTATCAGTATAAACGCTCCAGGTCATCAGGTATTCGAAAGTATCTATTATCAAAAGAGGCAATAAGCAAAGTAATCAAAACATACAGATTTGGCACGGTTGAAGCGTCACGAAGTGACACAAACGACACTATATATCAAGAGCGTCACCAAACGACACTAGAAACCGTGCCACATCGTGACGTACGTGCCACTATCCTGGAGAGGGAGGGGGGTGAAATTTCAGATGTTGACTTGTTAACATTTATCGCTGAGCGGGGATCTGAAGGTTACCCATTAGATGATTTTGCGGAAAAGTTTGGGGATGAGGTAGTATCGGGTCTTTTGGAAAAAGGTTTGATTTGTGAGGTTCCTAAGGGTTTTTTGCGATGTGTTTGACTAAAAATTTGGAGGTGGTATGCATAGGTAGGAAGAAGAAGGAGTTTGTGTTGCGTAGGAGGAAGTTAAAAAATTCAGTCTATGGAGGGAAATGAAGATGATGCGTAAGAATTTATGGAAGTCGGATGTTGAGGAAACATGGAATGCGGTTGCGTCTTATTATGACACGTTGAACGCTCTTGTTAATAGGTATTATGATGCTGTTCTCAGCCCGGGTAGTGTTGATGACTTGCAGAGTTTTAAGCTCTTGCTTGATCATTGTTTTTGCAAGCTGCAAAATAGGATGGGTAGTAAGGAATTATCACGTCTGGTATCGTATCAGAAGGCTGTTGAGAATGGGTTTAAGGGTGGTCTTGTGGAATGGTTCGATCAAGAAGTTACGGGTGTGGAATTGGTGAACACGGAAACATTGGGTGATGGTTATGAGATGGGTGAAGTTCCTAGTCAGCACGTACTTATGCGTAGAAGTGATAGTAAGAAGAAGATAATGACTCTTTTTAGAGAGCTTATGCTCGCGATGGATTTGCTGGGTAGTTTTCAGAAGGAGCGCAAGCTTAATCCTCCGGGGAAGATTTTTGACAAGGAATTGCGAAAGGGAGAGGATGATTATGAGTGAGCAGTACATTAGCTTGTCGGATATGGTGAAGAAGATATACGAGTTCGTGAGCGCGGGTCATGATGGTATTATTTGTGTTGCGGGTGCGCGTGGTAGTGGCAAGAGTAGTTTTAGCAGGGCTTTGGCTCATTATTATGCGCGTTTGTGTGAGAAAGAGTTTGACTTGAAGGCTAGCACGTATTATAGTCGTCAGGCTTTTGATGCAAAACTGGCTGGTGATTCGTATAATGAGATCTTCATTGTTGACGAAGCTTTAAGTGTGCTTATTAGTCGTCAGAGTATGGTTGGTGACCAGGTAAGCTTGGTTAAGAGGCTGGCTATTTGTCGGCATCGTGGTCACCTCATCCTTTTCAACACGCCAAGTTTCTGGAATTTGGATCGTATCTTGCGTGGTTTTTGCAGTATCATGTTTCTTGTGGAGGATCGTCCTATGAGTGGGAAACCTAGTTATGTGAAGATTTTTCGTCCTGTGAGTAATGGTTTTAATCTTGACTCGTGGAATCAGCGTTTAAATGAGAGGATGGGGAAGCGTATTGAGAAATCTCCTAATTTTTTTGGGTGGGTTGTTTTTCCTGATATGGGTGAGTTGCGCTGGTTTAAGAAGTTGGAGGAGGAGGCGGAAGTTTTGAAGCTTGCTAATGCGCAGGGTGGTGTGACTGGTGGGGCGGACGATATGAATCGTGTTCATCGGTCTATGTTGATTGAGTTTTATCGGTATGTGCAGGCGAGTGGTGATCGTATTCCTGTGGGCTTGCCTGGTTTGTGTGCGTCTTATTTGGGTTTGAAGAAAGAAAGTTTTATTCGTGCTGTGTGTCGTTCGAAGGAGGAATCTAATGAGCGGACGGACGGACTCGCTTATTATAGTGAACCAGGGGAAGAGGTTTTGCCATCCTTGCCAGGCCAGGATGGGGAAGATGATACTATATTGTCTGCGAATGGTGATGAAGAATGAATCCTAAGGTTTGGGCTGCCTTGTTGGATGCTGATGGACGATTTCAGGGTGTGTTGTCTGCTGGTTCGAAGCGTGAGCTTCTTGAGAAGGCTAAATCTTATTCTGATCTTCGCCTTGGGCGGACGATCGGTGGTGCTGATCGCCTGCCTGCCAGCCGTGTAGTTCGAAGAGCTGGCAAGGTTGTGCGTGTTCCTTATGCACGGTTGCCATTACGGTTACAGCAGGAGGTTGATGAGTGAAAGTTGCTTTGTATGCCAGGGTGTCTTTGGATGAGTCTGATTTGGCTGATAGGAGGTTTCAGGATTTGGAAAATCAGTTCGTTCCTCTTAGGGAGTGGGCAAACGTGCAAGGTTGGGAGGTCGTCGGGGAGTATTCTGATCGTATGAGTGGTGCGAATCCTGCAAGGCCTGGCTTTCGAAATATGATGAAGGATGCGATGCAATTACGTTTTAACGCAGTTTTGGTATGGAAACTTGACAGGTTTTCCCGGGAGGGGGTAAGCCAAACACTCGCGTATATTGAACGTTTAAAGCGTCGTGGTGTGGCTGTGAAGAGTCTTACGGAGAGTTGGTTGGACACGAGCAAGGAGAACCCAGTGGGAGAATTAGTATTATCTGTTATGAGTTGGAGTGCGAGTGAGGAAAGACGAAGGATCAGCGAAAGAACTAAGGCGGGTATTAAACGAAGACGAGCCATAGGCCAATGGAAAGGAGGAAGACCAAAAGGAAGCAAGGATAAAAGACCAAGAAAAAGAAAAAATACGAACTATTGACACTTTTCTTCGCAGTCGCTTCTAAATCTTGCGTTTACATCAGAATCAGTGCATCTCCAAGATTCTCCAGCACTTCTTGCAGTAGCATCAAAACTATCGCAATATATTTTCATACAATTTCGTATACATGAAGATTCATTTGAACCGTTACTAGAACAAGTCGAGATAATTAAAAGTAAAGCAATAATTGAACCAATAATTATTATAACTTTCATTCGGGTAGATAAACCCCCAGTTGGAAACACATGACCACATTTTGGACATGTCTTGGCGTTATTGGCACAAGAGTGTTTGCATGATGGACATTTTTTCATGTTCTAGGTCTTTATTATCATGTTATTATTAATATTTTATCATTTTGTCTAGGAAGTTATTATAAAAAAGGGGGGTACTGGTAACAATCGACGTATTCCAGTAGCCCTGAAAAAGGGGCGTTTTTTGAACAAAATTTATAAAGAAATCTCCATATAATAATTTTTTATGAGAAAAGATCTTGTTAATTTTAGCATTGTTGCAGTCGTTGCAATATTCGCCATCATTATCATGGGTATACCATATTCTAATGCAAATATGAATTCAGTTCCATCTTCCGCTTTTCAACAGTCTTCATTAGCAGGAAAAGCAACTGCATTCAGACAGACAGGAACAATTGAATCTAGTGGAATTGCCAATGCTCCATTGACCGGCACATGTGGTGGGGATGTACAATGTCAGTGCGGAGATGAGGTAATTGAAAATTATACTATGCAAACCAACCTCGTTGGTTGTGGCGAAGCATTAAAAATATTCACTGATAATGTAACTTTAGATTGTGCAAATTTTTCAATTTACGCTGATTGTGCCCATTATGGTGCATTTGGTATATTTATAAATACCGTGACTAATGTTAATGTTAAAAATTGTGATATATCTTGTTACACAAATGGAGTTCGAGTTACGTCTTCATCAAAGGTTAATATCCTTGATTCCCAAATCAATTATGTAAGCATGGGATTCCATTCAATATATTCTACTGATATACTTTTATCAAATATTAATATGTATCATATTGATAATGGAATTGTTCTTCAATATACATCAAATATTACAATAAATAATAGTAATATGGTAGAAAAAAGAGGTTCAGGAATAGAACAATATTATTCAAATTATACTACTATTATCAATAATAACATATCAGGAAATATGTTTGACGGGATTGGGATTAGTTTAAGGTCTTTCTCAAATAATAATGTCATATCACATAATAGAGTATTCGAAAATTATGGGGCCGGAATTTCACTTGATAATTCAAAATATAATTTAATAGAAGATAATTATGTATACAATAACACAATAAGAAATATGATATTATATTCAAATTCTGAAAATAATTCTATTAGAAATAATGTTTTAATTGGTTCGGGAACAGGGCTCCATATAGGTTATTCTTCTAATAATTTATTACATAACAATAATATATCAAATGTAATTGACAGAGGACTTTGGATAGAAGATTCTGATAATAATTTAATTGTGCTCAATTTTATTATCAATAACCCTGTTCAGGTTATAGAAGATGAATACTCAGATAATAATCGTTGGGATTATCAGGGGATAGGTAATTATTGGTCTGATTTTATGAATAATACTGGATATCCTTCTTATTACGAAGTCAATGGCGATGGAAATGGAATAGACAATCATCCTATTTGGGATTTTGATGATGACGGTTGGTTTAATTATGAGGATTGTGATGATAATAATTCTGATGTATATCCGGGCAGGTTGGAGGATTGCAGCACGCTTTATGATGATAATTGTGATGGCAGCACTCTGGATGGTTGCATATTCGATTATGCCTGTTATTTGTATGATGATTTTTCTGGAGATGTGTTAGATGATCGTTGGAGAGAACTGGATAGTGGTATGGATGAACACTATCTTGATAATGTGTCGGAGAATTATCATACTGCCCAATTATCGCCTTCAGATAGGGAAATTGCTTTAGAATTGGAGAGATATCTATTTGAACCTGGAGATTGGGCTGAGTTTGATCTTTTATATCAAAGTGGGGATGGTAATAGGATTTGTGTTGTTGATATTGATGAGAGCACACGATGGTTCGGTCTTGTTGGTTATTGGAATGAAGTGGAGCAGGGGGGAAATGACTTTGGATTGTATCATTTTAATGTGTCTTTCACTGATTATGGTGCTGATGTATATGTTACTCGACCTGATAATTCGACTTGGTTTATACAGCAGTATCCGCAATCGCCAGGGCTCAATCATACCTTTGGCTTTGCCACCCGTACGGGTCATAATGGAGTTGTTCATATGGATTACGATAATGTCCAAATCTGTAAACGAGATAACGATCTGGATGGTGTTTTCTACATAGAAGATAACTGTCCAGAGGTGCATAATCCAGACCAGACTGATGCTGACAAGGATGGATTCGGTCTTGCATGCGATTGCAATGACACCAACCCAGAAGTCAATCCAGGTCATCCTGAATGGTGTGGAACGCCTTATGATGACAACTGCGATGGTAACATTAATGAAGGATGCTCACCACACGGCGGATCACCCATATTCAAGAAAATAATACAACCCGCCACCATAAGAGAAGATAATTGGTAAATAAGGGACGTGTTTTAGGATAATTTTTAATAATGGAGTGGATTGCTTAGGAGTATGGTTAGTTTTTGCCCATCTTTTAGTCCTCCAACGAATTGGCGGGAGAATAGTAATCGAAATGCTAATTGGATCAAACTTAGGAAGAGCATTCTTATTCGAGATGATTATAAGTGCATCTATTGTAATTTCCGTTCTGAGAAATATCAGATTGTCCATCATATTGATGGAAATCCAAAAAATGATAATACAAGTAATTTGATCACCATTTGTCCTATGTGCAATATTATTGAACATGCAGGATATGGTTGTGTTATTCAAGGCGTAGTTGATCTTTATAAGGAATCTCTTTTTTCTCAAGATAAGATTATCATTAATACTAGAATAATGAGAGCAAGGAAAAGGAGTGACGAAGAGATAATAGCATTATTGGGTTTGAAAAACAAAGTCGGGTTCTTTATGGATAAAGACTATCTCAATAATTTGTATGGTTTCGTGACAAACAGGAAACCCAAAGATATTTGGGTAGAAAAAGCATTACGCCATGGCTATCAGCAACACATATTGAATATACGTCAGAATAATATTGATAATCGACGACCTTCACAAGTTAATAACGAACCTTGGGTTTGTGCTGATCCGTTATATGATATACATGAGGTTACTGAAAATTGTGGAAAATGGATGATTTTTGTTCCTTTGGATAAGTTGGATTTGACTTGGGATATAATTAAGAGAGAAACTGAAGCGGGCAGGCTTGGGAATGGAGCAAAGACTGCAACTACTTGGGAGAGCCCTGATGCTATTGATAAAAATATAAAGGTAATTATTGTTTATACTTATGATTCAACTGATATTAAGGATGTTGCCAGAGTAGCATGGAGACTTTATGAATTGGGAATCAATGGAGTTGTATTAAATTATAAAGAAGACAATGTAACCTCAGCAAATAAATATGCTATTAAAGGAGATAAGCGGATCAGCAAATATTCCATACATAAAACACATTTCGAAAAGTGTAAATCAGAAGTAGAGTTCCTAGAATTTTTTCAAACTAAATACAAAAATAACTAAAAAGAATCGTTTTTTAGCCATAGACAAACACCTAGAATCAGCTTGTCCGGCTGCCGGACAAGGTAAGATTTAGAAAGGAATGAAAAGTTTTGTTGGATGGAATTTGTGATATGCGAAGCATCGCAACATGGCTTAAATTAAAAAGAAAAAAATATTAGTGTTAACTTAACTCTTCTTTTTCTGTCTTGTGAAGAGTTTTAAAACATCTTTAACTACACTTTCTGATTAATAACGGTTTTTAATATATTGTGTGCTACATATATGTTCTATCGTCGATAAGTTTATATACTTGTAGCCCTTAACTATTTTTTACAATGGCACACATCGAAATTTACAAAATAAAGGGTAGAAAATATCGTTATGAAATCAATAATTATCGTGTTGGAAAAAAGGTAAAACACAAGAAAAAATATCTTGGGCCAGTGGATCCCATCAATAATCGTAAAAATCCAAATGCGGGAAGAAAGCCAGTAATATTTATCAGGGAAATAAAAGATGAGGAAATTAAAATTTTGGAGATTGCAAAAAAATCCAATGACGCATTTACTAGAGATAGAGCAAAAATACTTTTTCTCTCATCACAAAAAAACAGTTCAAAACAAATTGCAGCAAAGCTGACTTTCGACGAGAGAAAAGTGCGAACGGCAATCAAGACTTTCAATTTGCAGGGATTGCAATCCTTGCAGCGAAGGAAAGCACCAGGTGCAATTCCGAAGTTCACGCCGACAATAAAACAGGGCATCCTCATGCATTTCTCGAAGGAACCGCGAAGTTTTGGAGAAGCTTTTTCAACGTGGACACTCCCAAGATTTCGCAAGCATCTCATCGAGTACAACGTTGTCGATAATATCAGCATCGAGCAATTGCGGCAGATCATTTATCAAGCTGGAGGAAAACTCAAACGAAGCAAGCGATGGCAATATTCTCCAGATAAAGAGTTTGGAAAAAAAAACAACGAATAGAGCAAGCCATCGCATTCTGTCCAGAAAACAGCGTCATACTCAGTTTCGACGAGAAAGGCAAGACCGCCATTAAAAAATATGGCGGACAAAAATTCACTTTCAAAGGATATTATCACATTCCCTATGGACAAAAAGTACGCGGAATCTGCGACTTGTTCATGACGAAGAATGTGCACACAGGAAAAAGACATCACATATTCTACGACTGGAAAAATAGTTGGATCGTCACAGAATACCTCGAAAAATTATTGATTGAATATCCTGACGTCGACATCTACATCATCTGGGATGGCTGGAGCGCTCACCGCAGCGAACACACACAATTATGGCTCGACCTCCATCCCCGAATGAAAATCCTCCCACTACCGACGAGAGCATCATGGCTCAACCCCGTCGAACGAGACTTCGGACAAATACAACGATTCTGCCTCAACAACAGCAACTTCGAAACCGTAAAAGAAGCCATGCACGAGATCGGGCGATTCATCAAAAAAGAACTATCACCTACCTGAAAGTGTAGTTAATCCTTTTGAAGAATTAAAGGATGAGTTCGAAAAGAAATTTGGAAACGAGCTATCAATTGAATTTATCCTTGAAAAAGGAAGTCTTGGTATTGTTATTCGGGTAGTTGGTCATAGTAGTTCTTTTTTCAGTGCAACTGTGACTGGTGATGCTGCATATCGTGATGATATTCAGGTTGATGTTAAAAGGGAAGGTTGGGGAACAAAATTGGTTCTTGCTATGGATTTTGTGTTTAAGAAGCTGTCCGTGAAGACCTCATTCGGACACGTAACTCATAGGGCTGTCTTAAAAATTCTTGAAAGCGTCTATGGTGTTGAGAAATTGACATTTTTTAAGAGGGGATGGAACGGTCCCGGAGCTCAGATTTCTTATGAGGAGGTAAGGCAGATTCCAGAAGAACAAGGGTATTATGTGTTGGTTGCTTTGTGAGTCTAGCAGTTCCTGATGAACACTCTGGTGTCTTGGTACATGACTTCGAGGAATTGTCCTGGCTCGCAGTATTCTGAGAAGAAGAGCTTGCAGGTTTCTTCCTTGTCAATGACGCCGGATATCTCGCACCCAGAGTCCACAAGCGTGTTGTCTTTGAGAAGCGTGAAGTCTGTTGAGTTGAGGCTTCGTAGTATCTTGTTTTTCACGATAACATACCCCTCTTTGCCTGAGCGGACATCCACATTCTTGAATCCTGCTTCGTCGACAAAACTGGTAGAAAATTTCCGGTTGAGGTCGTTTATGCAGGTGAGTATTTTTCCAGGTTCGTCACTTGTTGCCTTGCAGCGGATGTCGTTGTTGTAGAAGAATGCGAGGATTTCTTCATTGACTGTTTTTGCCTTGTCTTGTTCCTGCGTGAGGATGGATATCCTGATAGCGAGAAATATTGCGATGAACAAAGTGATGAGGAAGAGGATGAGGAGGATTGTTTTGCCTTTTTCCATGTGATGATCTTCTGGCTATTGGTTTTTATACTTTTCGCCTTGCGTACTTGAGGGCGTATGTTGCGATTCCTATGATGATGAGGACCGTCCAGAAGGAGGTCGCATTGATCCTGCCAATGATGAACAGGATGAAATTCAAGAGCACGATGATGATGAGTACAATGCTTACTGCCTGCAGGAGTTTCATATATACCTCTTGTTTTTATTCTTGTCAAATCCGAGCACGAAGAGTGGCTTATCGTCGAGGGTTATGTCTAATCGTTCAGACACGTTAAGGTCAATGCTGTCATGCCTGCCATCGATAAATATCCTGCACCTTCTGGTTTTCGAGTATATGGCGATTTTGGTGGTAATTCCGTGAAGCATCTGGTATTCTTTTCTTTTATACGGCTCTCGCACAAGGTATTGGATTTTTTTAGAGGAAATGGGCAGGATCTTTCCTCCTGCTGAATGGATGGCTGCTGTGCTTCCTCCTGGTGTTGCGATCCAGATGCCTGAGGATTTTTGCTCTTCTCGTTTCCCATTGACGGAGATGACGTATCTGGTGACAGCAGAAGGGATTTGATGCGCGATCAGTATGTCGTTGACTGCGCGCATCCTTACCTCTTTTTTGTCCTTTACGAGTTTGAGGCGATAGATGCTCGTTCCCGGGAGATTGTGCGCGAGGTGGCTCCTAAGTTTCTGCCTGAAGTCTTTTCGTGTGGCGCCGCTGTAGAATGCTTCGCTGTCTTTTGGATTGGCGTTGACAAGAAGAAATGCTTGTGCATTGAGGTGGTGTGCAGCGTTCAAAAACGTGCCGTCTCCCCCGACGACAATGACGAGATCTGTGTTGTGCATTCCCGAAAGATTCCCTCTGTATATTTTCTTATACTGCAGTCCTTCTTCATGAAGTATATCTTCCACACTTGCGAGTGCTTTTCTGTATTCTTGGTCAGTTCTCAGGATGCATGTGCACAGTGCCTTGTCCTTTTCAATTTTTTTTTTCGTGCTTGACCTGTCTGTCAAAAAGATTTCTTTCAGTGTTTTCTTGTATACGAGTATGATGTTCATCTTGATGCCTCAAGGGTTATTGTTGTCTCCTCGATGATCCTTGGCGTTCGTTGCCGTATGATCTCGTGCACAAAGATATTGCTACCATCCTTGAAATAGAATTCTTCTTTTTCATAGAGCGATTTTGTCCGTTGTCCATTGACGATGAAGATGACCGCATCCTTTCCCTCACGTTCTCCGATGAATGCCACAGTCACAGTATGCCTGATGTCTCCAGTGTATTCCAGGCTTTCCTGTTCACCCATGCTAATCTGCTTAGTCATTTTTCCAAACGTATAGAAAAACCTGGCAATCCCGTAGCTTTCTTTTCGTTCCCGGATGATATCAGAAATTTTTATGTGTATTCCCGCGATTGTCCCCTCTTCTCCTTCATCGAGCCTGATCTGCTCATCTCCTGAACGGATGAGAACCCCTGTGCCAAGATCTTTGACAATGAAATGTGTATCAAAAACTGTCTTTTCTTCTTCTGAGAAGAACGTTATTGTTTCAGCTTGTCCAATGGTGGGCACGTTCTCGATGTCTGCTACTGCTTCTTGTTCAGGGGCAGGTTCGTATGCGCGTTCTGTCATGGAGATGTCTTTGATGACAAATCCGGTGTCTGTTTTCGCACAGCTCATAAGGAGAAGTCCCATGAGTGTGAGAATGATGAGTTGCATGCGCATGTGGAGTAGATATCCCTGAAGTTTAAAAAGATTAACATTTAAATAGGAGTACGATTCATTGAGGAGGTATGGGCGCAAGTACTGTGAAATATTTCCTGTTCTTTGCATTGCTTCTTGCTATGGTGGGAAGCGAGGTCGTGCTGAACAATGATAGTGTGTATGACGCTATTATTTATGGTGAGACAGCGAAAGGAACAGGTTTATTGACGGGGAATGTGGTGTCTGATCAAAATGTTTCGCATCGCTCCTATGTTCCTGTGCTTGTGGTTGTTTTTGTCTTATGCACTGGATACGTATTGTTCACCAAGAAAAGATGGTGGTTCTTAGAGCATGATGCATCATCTTATGTGACTCTCCTCTTACGCTCATTGTTGGGTATTGTTATCATTGTTCTCGCGTTTGATTATTCAACAACTTTTGTAGGATATGCGCTGGCGTTACTCAAGCTCCTCTTTGGCGTGCTGCTCTTGATAGGATTATTTACGCGGGAGATATCCTATGTCCTCTCGTTCTACCTGCTTAGCCTTCTGCTTGCAGGGTATGACCTTATCACAGGCATTCTCCTCTTGGGAATTGCCCTGTCCTTGATTCTTCTCGGTGCAGGTCCCTTTAGTGTGGATTTTGATAGGTGCGAGAAAAAAGCCAGATCTAGATGAGCCCTCTCTCTTTCATGCTTGAATAGGTTCTGCCTGCGATGATGACGTGGTCGAGCACGCGAATACCCACGAGTTTACCTGCTTTTTGAATGATTGTCGTGATGTGGATGTCTTCTTCGCTCGGCTCGCAATTCCCTGACGGATGATTGTGGATGAGTATGAGTGCGGATGCAGAATTCCTGATCGCCAGCCTGAATATCTCCCGCGGGTGGACCAATGATGAGTTGAGCGTTCCGAGAAATAGCGTCTCTATCTTGAGAAGATTCAGCCGCGTGTCAAGGAGAAGCACGATGAAGTGTTCCTGTTTTTTTCCGGCAAGTTCAGGCATGAGTAGGTGTGCCGCATCCCTGCTACATCTGATGATGTTTTTTTTGTAGGGCGCGCTTAATGCTCGTCTTCCAAGCTCGAACGCTGCGACAATCTGGCATGCTTTCACGCGGCCGAGAAGCTGTGATATTTCTGCAAAGGGCGCATGCGCGAGTTCATCCAGTGACTGGGTGCTAAGGATGGTTTTCGAAGTCTCCAGGACATTCCTTTTACTGGTGCCTGTTCTTATGATGAGTGCGAGCAAGTCTGAATTTGTCAGGGCTGACACTCCGTTGGTCATGAGTTTTTCCCTTGGCAATTCCTCGTTTGGCTGATCCTTGAACATTACTAGTTGTGAGGGGGCTCATTCTTTAAGAAGTTGTCCTGAAAAAAAGGCAGATATTTCTGGAATGTTCGGAAAATATTCACTTTAGAGGATGCTTCGAGAACACAAGCTTTATGAATATGCATAGGTTATCCATAGCATGGCGCGCATTGAGATAAATGAGGAGAAGTGCATAGGCTGCGGCCTCTGCGAAGAGCTCGTGCCTGCGCATTTTGAGATTGGTCCTGAATGCAAGGCACGATGCAAGGTACGGGAAATATCCGAAGAAGACGAAAAAATAAACATCCTCGCGCAAGACAATTGCCCAGTACAGGCAATTACGATCAGAAAATGATATTCTTTTTGAAAGTGCAAAGATATTCCTCCCTGAGCAATCTTTATAAAGGACGTCCTGTTTCTTCCCATGTCCGAATCTAAATGCCATGGCCAAGGAGGTGGAAGCATGGAATTTATACCATTAAAAGACCACATATTAGTCAAGCCAAAGGAGCTTGAAGAGAAGACAACAGGAGGCATATATATTCCTGAAACTGCGAAAGAGAAGACCCAGGAAGGGCTTGTTATTGCTGTTGGCGAAGGGGAGTACATGCCGCTCAAGGCAGGGGACACTATCATTTTTGAGTCCTATGCAGGAACTGAGATCACGCTCTCTGGAAAAAAGCATCTGGTGCTCAAGATAAAGGATATCCTCGGGAAATTAACGAAATAGGTGATGTATAATGGCAAAGCAGATCATTTTTAGTGATGAGGCACGAAACAAGATATTCTCTGGTGTGAACCAGCTTGCAAATACAGTAAAGATCACGCTCGGCCCGAAGGGCAGAAACGTGGTCCTTGACAAAGGGTATGGCTCGCCCATCATCACGAATGACGGGGTGACGATCGCAAAGGAGATCGACTTAAAGGACCCATTTGAGAACATGGGTGCGCAGCTCATCAAGGAAGTCGCAACAAAGACGCAAGACATCGCAGGGGACGGTACAACCACGGCAATCCTTCTTGCCCAGGCAATCATAAAGGAAGGCCTGAAGAACATCGCTGCAGGCGCAAATCCCATCGAGGTGCGGCGTGGCATTGATAAGGCAACGAAAGTGGTTGTTGATTTTCTCAAGTCAAAGAGTATTGATGTGAAGAACAAGGAAAAGATCGTGCAGGTCGCGACAATCTCTGCGAACAATGACGAAGAGATTGGAAAACTTCTTGCCAACGCCCTGGAAAAGGTAGGGCAGAAAGGGGTCATTACCGTAGAAGAAGCAAAAGCGCTTGAGACCTCTCTTGAGGTTGTCGAGGGCATGCAGTTTGAGCGGGGCTACCTCTCTCCCTACATGGTCACAAACACGGAGAAGATGGAGGCAAACCTTGAAGACGCGTATATCCTCATTTATGACAAGAAGATCAGTGTCATGAAGGAGCTTGTCCACATTCTTGAAATTGTGGCACGGGAAGGAAAGCCACTCCTCATCCTTTGTGAAGATATTGAGGGAGAGGCGCTTGCGACAATTGTCATCAATCTCCTGCGCGGAGTATTAAAGGTCGTTGCGGTCAAGGCTCCCGGCTTTGGTGATGACCAAAAGGAGATGCTTGCGGATATTGCCATCTTGACTGGGGGAAGGGTGATCTCTGAAGAGACCGGAATGAAGCTCGAAAACGTTAAATTAGAGCACTTAGGACGCGCAAGAAAAGTCAACATCACCAAAGAGAATACAATCATCGTTGAGGGAAGTGGTGATTCTGGCGAAATCAAGAAGCGTATCCAGGTGATCGAGTCGCAAATCAAGCTCTCAGAATCTGAAAGCGACAAGGAGGACTTGCAAAAGCGCCTTGCAAAGCTTTCCGGAGGAGTTGCAATAATCAATGTCGGCGCGGCAACTGAGACCGAGATGAAGGAAAAGAAAGACCGGGTGGATGATGCCTTGCACGCGACAAAGGCTGCTGTCGAGGAGGGTGTTGTTGCCGGAGGCGGAGTGACTCTTCTGCACTCGCTTACAGAGCTTGAGAAGCTCAATCTCGTCGGCGACCAGCAGGTCGGGGTCGAGATCATCAAGAGGGCAATTTCTTGGCCTGTCAGGCAGATTGCGATAAACGCAGGAAAGGATGGGGGGGTTGTTGTTGAGAAGATACTGTCGCAGAAGGATCCGTCGATCGGATATAATGCGAAATCTGACATTTTTGAGGACATGATTAAGGCAGGTGTGATTGATCCGACGAAAGTGGTCAGGACCGCTCTGCAGAATGCGGTAAGCATCGCAAGCCTTCTCTTGACGACCGAAGCACTTGTCACAGACATTCCTGAAAAGAAGGACTCCTCGCAAGATATGCCTGGAGGAATGCCTGGCATGGGTATGATGTAATTTTTTTTTATTGCGTATTTGTACATCATTTTTTTTTTCTTAAACTGCAGAATTTAAAGGAAGCGCAAGCTATAAACGCATTTTTCATTTTCTTCTCGACGAGAGGAAATTGCTAAAACGTCGAATTTACTTTAGTGAGCTTCTATAAACGCATTTTTCGAAATTGAATTCGTCCTTTTTTTCTTTTTTTTGATGACGTATCTATTTTTACCCTCAATTTTCGGAAAAATTTCGAATTTTTTGAAAAGATTTCGTAAAATATTGAAAATAACAGCATCTAACACTATGAGAATTTAAATGATAAAACGGTTATCTTATATGAATTCGAATAGTGGCTGTTTTTTTAGCGTCAATCGTTAGGCGATGTGAATGCAGAATTCATATGATAAAACGGCTCTCTCCTTTAAATTCGAAGAGTAGGTGGTGTAAAATGGACTTTTTTCCGATCCTTGATTATTGAAATATTCAAAATCGTGCTTTTTTGAAGAAAATCTGAATATTTTACGATATTTTTGGAAAATTTACGGGTATTTTGAGCAAAATTCAAATGTGCTACCCCCGGAATTTAAATGAATAAAGCCGTATCTTAAAGGAATTCGAATTTTTAAAAAATTTTGTCGTCGAGCGTTAGGCGATGTGAATGCAGAATTCATATGATAAAACGGCTCTCTCCTTTAAAATCTGCAAGTTGACTTGAATAAAACAGCACAAGCCATTTTCTAAAAATCTTACGTAAATCCTATTGGTGGAATTCCCTAGTTGCTTTTTTCCACATGTGGATGATCCAGCAGAACAAGAAATAGACAATTCCTATGGTGAACAGGTGAAAAATTGCCGTAGCAACCAGGTCTGTGCCGCAAATTGGGCATTTTTGGACAGTCAGGCTTTTGGTGATGAGCTTGATGAGCAGAAGCAAAAATGCATACAAGAGGATGAATGAGATGAGGTGGCGCTTGGGAAGGATAAAGAACTGTCTGGTATCAAACTTTTTTTGCGTGCTCATGTTTTGCTCTGAAGATGCTGCTTTTATAAATATTTGGTCTGTGCTGCTTCATTCGTATGATTTTGACGTGTAATCTGTTCTTCTCAAAGTAGTTCTGTAGCTCTTCTTCATTTATGTTCTGGTCATAACCGATGGCAAGAACATCAGGCCTTATTTTAAGGAGCGTAGCAAGCTTATCTGTCAAAGACCCTAAGATTGCCTTATCAACCAAAGGGATCTTCTGCAAGGCTTTGATTCGTGTTTTCTCATCAAGATGAGGAGTCCTGTGCTTTTCCCTTTGTATGGTCTTATCTCGTGCGACCACAACGACAAGATAATCGCCATACCTTTTGGCCTGAGAAAGATAGCTGAGATGTCCTTTGTGCAGGATGTCAAAGCACCCTGTTGCCATAACAGTTATCATAAAGGAAAAAAGATGAAAAAAAAATTGCTATTAATTTTTGGCCATGCCCCAGACTTCCTTGATTGCTGTAATGACCACTGCCGGTGTGAACAGCATCAAGATGGCAGTGAGTATTTCCTGGAATGCCCAAACTCCCATAAAGACACTACCTGCCTGAGCCGCCACAATCACAAGTATTGCTCCCGCAATCATGAATGAATGAGCTTCTTTGGCAGTAACATTCATAAGTCCGACTATCAATCCAAGCAAGACCAATACTATACCGAGCCATGTCGGAGTCTGTGTATAATGACCGACAATTCCTATAATCAATGCCAGGATGACACCGATAAGAAATGCCCAACTTCCTGTGCTAGTTCCTTTAGCCATTGTATTTTCACCCCCAAAATTTTGGTTTTAGATGTATAGGAGGGGGTCGAATATTTAAATTTTATGTAGCTATTTTGAAGTAGTTTCAGTTTTGTTTATAAATGCTTCCTGCTTTCACGACGATGGCTCACCTGGGCTTGGGGAGGTGATAATCTCGTCACTTTCAAGATTCCTATAGGATTGCCCGGAGAGCGCGTCAAAGTTCCTGAAGACGGCCGTACCGTCCTTTTCTATCGTTCCAAGAAGCGCCCAGATCTGGATAAAGAACGGATATTCTTGAGCATCTTCTGAGATGATGACTGTGGGAACCTTGGTGATGGCGTACTTTTTGATGAGGTCCTGCCCATCGCTGCTTGCGATGTCGAAGGTTGTTTCTGTTCGCGCTTTCATGGCCAGTTTGTCCAGGAGGACTTGCCTGTGCAGCAGGACATCATAGCAGATGGTGCAGGACGAATCGATGAGGTAGGTGATGCGTATCAGCCCTTTGACCTGTCCGGTTGCCAAGTCCTGGTATGGAGGGGTGACATTTCTGATGATGTAGGACCCGTCTGTCTCTCTGGTGCCGATGACATCCCAGTTCGTCGCGATGAGCCGGTACTTCTCTGCTTCCTTGTCAAGGATAAGCGTCGGGACCTTCTGGATGCCGTATTCTGCGATGATTTCCTTTCCCTGCTCTGAATCTGTCTCCACGGTCTCAGTTGTCATGATGGCGATTCCTGCCTCTTGTAGCTGGGAAATGATGGTTGTTATGTCTGCGCAATCTGCGCACGATGAGTCTTTGAGGATGATTGCGCTGACTGCTCCGATGATATTCTGTGATGCGATATCATAATATGGTACATCCTTGGCTTCGTAGACTGCCGCATTCCCTCTTGCTTCAAAATCAGGGAATGGGGAGTTCAGGATGATGATTGCGGGCAGTGTTTTGATCTCATACTCCTGTGCGAGCTTTTTCCCTTCCTCTGTCTCCAGGTCAGTCTCTTGGAATGAGGTGATGTTCGCACTCAGCACTCGTTGTGCGATCTCCTGGGGGATGGTACATGCTTCGCAGGCGCTGGTGATGAGGGTGATGACTTTGCTCTCTTGGTTTTCTGGTCTGATGTTTGCAGTACGAGTGTAGGTGATGATGAGGCTTGCGATGACAAGCAGCATGATTGCGCTGATTGCTATCATGATACTGATCTTTGTTTTAGATATCCTTGGAGGGCTTGGTTTGCTATGTTTTTTTATCAGAGGAACTCTTGTCGTTTTTTTTGGTTTCTTCCTTGTCGCTGTTTTCTTTTTTTTCGGTATGGAAGTTGTGCGCGTTTTCACAGGATGCGTTTTGATGGCTGCTGCCGTTACGGGAGGGGGTGGTGTTTGTTCGGGCTCTTTTTTTTCAGGAATCGGGTTTGCAATGCTGTCGAGCCATTCTTTATCTTCTTCAGATAATGCTGTTTCATTTTCTGTGTCTTCTGTTATTTTATTTATTGGTTCCTTTTCAGGGATTTTTTCGTCCATTACTCACACCCCGACATTTTCTTGAGTGTTGCGAGGTTTTTTACTCCTGCAGAGGCTGCTCCTGTAGGGCTTACCCAGCTCGGGTATCCTTCCACGTGTTTTTCCTCGCACCATTGTGCTTCCAGGTCACAATCATAATAGTCAATATACTGGAAGGCGCTTCCGAATATCTCTTTTTGCTCCTCGCAATGCGGGCACCAGGACGTTCCTGCCATGGCAAACCCCTGTGCAGTGAGGCACTTTGCAGTATTGATTTTCTCCTCGTCTGTATTTGCTCTGGTGATGAGGAGACTGATGATAAATGCTACGACGAGAACTCCTATAAGCGGCAGTATTATCTTCAGTTTCATTTTTTTGTTGAAGTGGAGGTTATATAAAAAACCATACGCTCTTCTCTTCCTCATAGGTCGAAATCTATTTAAAAGACAGATGTGATGATGTGCTCTTGTGAAGGTATTATCTTATAAGAAGGTCTTGAATCAGCATTTGCGTATCTTACGGTCTCTTGAGTATGAGTCAGGGCTTTTTGCCGCTTCTTCAAAAGCAGTCGGCACAGGGTATGATAAGGCGTGGTTGAGGGATAATTTTTATGAGTGCCTTGCCTTTGAGGTCATTGGTGATTTTGCGACAGTTCAGCGGACGTATAAGACGATCTTGAAGATTTTCTTGAAGCACGAGTACAAGATTGACGCGGCGATCGCGAAAAAGCCGGAATTCCGCTATGAATACATTCATCCCAGGTATAATCCGAAGACATTTGATGAGTATTGGGAGGAGTGGGGCAATAAGCAGAATGACGCTATAGGCGCTATCCTGTTTAAGATTGGAGAGCTTGAGGGTGTCAAGGGAATCAATGTCTTGGAATCTGCAGAGGAGAAGAGGATTGTGCAGAAGCTTGTCTGGTACTTGAAGTCTGTTGAGTACTGGCATGATGAGGATAATGGCGTGTGGGAGAATGATGAAGAAGTGCATGCCTCGTCCATTGGCGCATGTGTTGCCGGCCTTCGGATGATCAAGCGTCACACTGATCTTGAGGTCTCCCAGGGATTGATTGATCAGGGGATGCATACTCTCTCTTTGCTGCTTCCTAGGGAATCAAAGGAGCGTTTTGTTGACCTGGCCCTTCTCTCATTGATCTGGCCGTATGATGTTGTTTCTGCAAGGCAGCGCGCAGACATCTTGAGAAATATCGAATATCATCTTGTGAAGAAGCGTGGCCTTATCAGGTATCGCAATGACTGGTATTATAATAAGAATCCTGATAAGCGGAGTGAGGAGGCGGAGTGGACCATGGGTTTGTCCTGGCTTGCGATCATCTATAAGCTGCTCGGCGATAAGAAAAAGGCAGAGGCGTATGAGCGCTTGGCCTTGCATACGGTGCAGCCGCAAGGGATTCCTGAATTGTATTTCTCAAACTCGAAGAAGTTCAATGAGAATATGCCTCTTGGCTGGGCTGAGAGCCTTTTTGTCGTTGCTCTCTACGAGATCCATGAGAAGCATAAGAAGAAGGGTCTCGAATTGTTCAAGAAACTTTTTTCTTAAGGATTCGTGTGATGTCTTTTTGTAGTGTTTGAAACTGCGCATTGGAGAGTTGTGCGAGTTTTTCATCATACAGTTCATCTTGCAGTATCTCTTTCACTTGCTTTTTTGTTGCTATTCCCTCAGTGATGGTGAGCAGTGAGTTCTTGAGTTTTTTATCGTCGAGAAACAAAAGCCTGTTGAGAAGTTCTTCTGTTGCTGTTCTTTTTGTCTTTGGTCGTATTTTGATGATGGCTGATTCGGTTCGGGGAGCGGGATTGAATGCTGTTTTTGGCACTTCTTGTAATTTTGTGATGTCGTAGGTTGCACGAAAGAGTTGTCCGATCTTGGTTTCGCTGTTGAGGATGTTCCAGAAGCTTTCCCCGATGGTCATGATGCCAAGATCAAACCTTTTTTTTGCGAGAAGGTAGAAGAGTGGTTCGCTGATAGCGTAGGGGATGTTCGCGACGATTTTGTTGAACTTAAAACGGGGGACGAGCTTGAGCACATTTCCTGCATAGATCTTGGTATTTTTCAAGGGAAGCTTGCGGAGTTGTACGATGTTCTCTTCATCAATTTCTATGGCAATGCATGAGCAGACCTTGTCGATCTTTTCTGTCAGTGCTCCCTGCCCTGCGCCGATGTCAAGCACAATATCTTTGGAAGTAAGCTCTGCTTCCTTGATGATATATTCTGCGATCTTTTCATCGATTAAGTAGTGTTGTCCTCTGTCTGGCTCTCCCATATCTAATTGTGTTTATTTTATAGTTTTAAAATGTGCTGAAAACTGCCAATGCTGCCGTAGACAACAACCCTCCTGGCGGCAGACGCAACGTAAATCGTAGATTTATGTGCGCAACGTGAACCTCTGGTTCACATTGCGGTCTCACTCCGTTCGACCTACGCGCCACTCCGACGGAGCCGACCCTCGGCGCGTCTGCGCCAGGGTTGTTGTCATCTGCATAAAGTCATGTAGGTGTCTCAATAATCTGTGAAAACTTTTTAAATGCGCTTGATTTCTATTCAGTTCATGACGGCTGTGGCGTAACGGTAGCGTGGAGGCCTGTGGAATTTCACGTTGCAGAGAGCCTCAGGAGGGGGTTCGATTCCCCCCAGCCGTCCTTTTGTTGCAGAATTTGTATTTCGTCTTGTTTTTTCAACTAAATTTTTTCTTCCAGTCTTCTTTTAAGAGTCCTGTGATGTATTCGTCCTTTATCTTTTCATCTGCCATGCATCTGAACGCCTTCCTTTTCTTTCCTTCAATCTTGTAACCGAATTTTTTTTGCATCTTAAGCGAAGAGGGATTGCCTTTGAGAAAGCCATTTTCAAGTCTTCTGAGTTTCAGCTTGGTAAACGCGAATCTTATTCGTTCACCAAACGCCTCGGTGCCATATCCTTGACCCTGATATTTAGCATTGAGCCAGATGCCTCCTCCTGCAGTCCCTTGAACTCTGTTTATCTTATCCAGGCTTATGCCGCCTATAACTTTCTTTTCGGATTTGAGTTCTATGGCGAACTCGAATGAGTTTCTCTTTTTTCCTTTTTTGGCGTTTTCAATGCAATAATCTATCCACTTTTCTGCATCTTTTTTTGTATACGGGTGTGGTATGAATGCAAGCCATTTGGTGACTTTTAGATTATTCAGTCCTTCAACAAGGTCATTGGCGTCTTTTTTGTCCCATTCTCTTAAGACTAGTCTTTTTGTTTCTAATTTCATTCTTCCCTCTTTGTTATATAGTTTAGAATGTATTAGTTTATAAATTTTGATGAATGTGGCTGCATACCTTTGCCTCATCGTAACCTTTATAAATCCCCTGCTGTTTCTCGGCTTTACTTTGCCCGAGTGAGAAGCGTTGAGGGTAACATGTTTCTCTGGGTACTATTGAAAAAATGGCTGAAGAACAACCTGAAAAGAAACCAGCTCCTAAGGTGGAGCCAAAGATGGATTACAGGCATCTTGTCCGTGTCGCAGCAACTGATCTCGATGGTAAGAAGCATCTTATGTATGCGCTCACGAAGATTAAGGGCATCAAGCACATGTACGCGAATGCCATCTGTACAGCTGCAGGCATAAGCAAGAGGAAAAAGACTGGGGACCTCACTGAGTCTGAGGTTGCTGCACTAGAAAAGGTCATTGCTAATCCTGCGCAATTCTCGCTTCCGATCTGGTTGTTTAATCGGCGTTCTGATCCGGAGACTGGGGAAGATAAGCATCTTATCACATCTGATCTCGGGTTTGCGAAAGACATGGATATGAAGCTTATGAAGAAGACCAAATCCTACAAGGGCTTGCGCCATCAGTGGGGCCTTCCTGTGCGTGGCCAGAGGACGAAGTCGAATTTCAGAAGGAATAAAGGTAAATCTATGGGTGTGCAGAGGAAGAAGACTGCGCCGGGAAGGAAGTAATCATGGGAGACATTAAAAAGCAGAAGAAATCGTACGACAAGCCGTTTCACCCTTGGCAGAAGGATCGCATCGTGACAGAGAAAGTGCTCATGAGCGAGTTTGGCTTAAAGAACAAGAAAGAATTATGGAAAGTTGATTCTCTGCTCACGAAATTTAAGGATCAGATCAAATCGCTCACTGTCTCAGAAGATAAGCAGGCAGAAATTGAGATGCAGCACCTGGAAAGAAGGCTTATCGCATTGGGTCTGTTGAAACCAGGCGATTCCTTGGATGGGGTCTTGGCTGCTGATGTGAAGTTGCTTCTCGAAAGGCGCTTGCAGACGCTCCTTGTCAGGAAGGGGTTTGCCAGAAGCGTTACTCAGGCACGCCAATTCATAACGCACAGGCATATTGCGCTGAATGGGAAGCTCATGACTGTCCCTGGTTATTTGGTAAGCCTTGGTGAGGAGGATCAGATTGGTTTCCATACCAAATCAGGCCTGTATTCATTAGAGCATCCAGAGAGGATGCAGCCAATCAAGGTGAAGGATGACAAGGTGAAGGATGACAAGGAGAAAGACGACAAGAAGAAGGGTAGGAAACGTCGCGAATTAACTGATGAGGAGAAGAAGGGCTTGACTGAGGAAGAGATCGAGGCAAAGGAGATTGAAACTGCCCTTGTTTCAGAAGAAGATAAAATTATCGAGCGCCTGGAGAAAGAGACTCCTGATGATGAGGTTAAGGAGATCATCACTGAGGGCAAGACAGAGCTCGAAAAGCTTGAGAAGAAAAAATGAGAGAACAACCAACAACAACAGGGAGATGGGGTCTTGCCCATATATTTTCATCCTATAATAATACGATCATCCATATCACTGATATCACTGGCACGGAGACGATAGGGCTTGTCTCTGGTGGCCAGGTGGTAAAGTCAGATAGGTTGGAGAGTTCGCCGACTGCGGCAATGGTTGCGGCAAAGAAGGTTGCAGAAATTGCTCTTGAGAAGGGCATTTCTGCGGTACATATCAAGATCAAGGCTCCTGGCGGTCATAATGGTCCGATGAATCCCGGTCCTGGCGCGCAGGCAGCTGTTCGTGCTCTTTCCCGTATGGGTTTAAAGATCGGTTACATTGAGGATGTGACTCCAGTCCCCCATGGCGGGTGCAGGAAGAAGGGCGGGAAGCGCGGAAGGAGGGTATGATGGACGTTAAGGTAATTGACGAATCAAAGGAGAAGTTGCAGATGAGAATTACCGGTGAGGGTCCTGCGTATGTGAACGCGCTTCGCAGGTTCATGGCATTTGAGGTTCCGGTCATGGCGATCGAGGATGTCGAATTCCGTGTGAACAATTCCATCCTGTATGATGAGATGGTCGCGCACAGGCTCGGCCTGGTTCCTTTGAAGACTGATCTTGAATCATATAATCTTTCGGGTGAGTGCTCGTGCAAGGGCGCGGGTTGCGCGCAGTGCAGACTTACTCTGACTTTAAAGGTCCAAGGCCCAAAGACAGTTTATGCTGGCGATATGAAATCAAAGGATCCGAAAGTGAAGCCTGTTTTTCCTCAGACGCCTATTGTGAAGCTTTTGGATGGTCAGGATATGGAGTTTGAGGCAACAGCAGTACTTGGTGTGGGAAAGGAGCATACGAAGTGGGCTCCTGGTTTGATATTTTATAGAAATGTGCCAAAGATCACAATCAAGGGTCAGCCAAAGATGGGCGAGGCTATCGCAAAGAAGTGCCCATCCAAGTGCTTTGATTATAAGGACGGGAAACTCTCCCTGAATGCGAAGAATGCTGATTCCTGCATCCTCTGCAATGAATGTGTGGACCTGAGTAGTGGCGGTGTGATGGTGGAAACTGAAGACGACTACTTTGTTTTTGTTGAGAGTTTCGGCCAGCTTCCCCCGGAAGACATTGTCATCAAGGCTGTTGAGGTATTCAATACCCAAGTGCAAGGCTTCACAAAGCTCCTGAAGGAGGTTCCCGAATGATGTTCATGCGGGGGTGGCAGAGTGGTCAAATGCGCAAGGTTGAGGGCCTTGTTCCTTAGTGGATGCGCGAGTTCGAACCTCGTCCCCCGCAGTTTATTACTATGAATCGAATCAAGAACCCGGAATTGGAAAAGCTCATAGCTGATTTGAAAACGTTGTCAGCGACGAAGAAGTCTCAGCTATGGAAGCGTATTGCTCTTGATCTTGAGCGACCTACTCGTCAGAGGCGGGTGGTGAATGTGTATAAGATTGACAAGTATGCACTCGAGAATGAGGTTGTTATCGTTCCTGGCAAGGTGCTTGGTGTTGGCGAGCTTTCAAAGAAAGTGAGTGTGGCCGCATTTACCTTTTCAGATGATGCAAGAAAGAAGATCAGCGAGAAAGGCGAGGTTATGTCTATTCCTGAACTTATGGCAAAGAATCCCCAAGGCAAGGGGGTGAGGATTTTAGGATGATTATTGATGCAAAAGACTTGATCATGGGGCGTCTCGCGACGTTTGCTGCGAAGAAGGCGCTTCTTGGAGAGACGATTGATATTGTCAATTGCGAGTTCGCGATCGTTTCAGGAGATAAGCAGCAGGTCTTTTCCTTGTACAAGCAGAAAAAGGAGCGAGGGACCTTCAAGGGACCTTTCTTCTATAGGGGTCCGGACAGGTTTGTGCGAAGGGCAATTCGTGGCATGCTTCCGTATAAGCAGCCAAAAGGATCTGACGCGTATAAGCGCATCATGTGCTATAATGGCATTCCTGAAGCATTTCTCGGAAAGGAGATGATCTCGGTGAAGCCTGCGCACGTGTCGAAGCTTCCCACAAAAAAATATATATCTGTTGGTGAGATCTGCAGGAAGTTAGGAGGAAAAATATGAACGCTGTGCATGCTGCAGGAAAGAGAAAAAGGGCGATTGCCCGTGCGACTGTGTATGAAGGATCTGGTCGTGTTATTATTAATAAGCGTCATTTGGACTTTTTAGAGCCGAAGATGTATCGTTTGAGAATGACAGAGCCGCTCATCCTCGCGGGTGATATCGCTAAGGGTCTTGATGTGTGGGTGCGGGTGTTTGGCGGTGGTCCGTCTTCACAGGCAGATGCGGTTCGCCTCGCTATTGGTCGGGCTTTGGTTAAGCACCAGCCGACGTTAAAGCAGACATTCCTAGACTATGATCGTCAGATCCTTGTAGCAGATATCAGGAGAAAAGAAGCAGCAAAGCCGAATTCGCATGGCCAGGCGCGTGCAAAGCGTCAGAAGTCATACAGGTGAGAAAATGATTGTCCCTATCCGTTGTTTTAGTTGTGGAAAGCCAATAGCGCATCTCTGGGAGCCCTATCAGGAGCGTATGAAGAAAGGCGAGGATAGAAAGAAGATCTTTGATTCCTTGGGTCTTGAGCGCTTCTGCTGCAGGGCAGTATTCTTGGGCCACGTGGACCTGATTGATATTGCAAGCCAGTTCAAGAAGTTCTGAATTATGCTTGTATTCCTTGTTTTCTTGCTCGTGCAGCTGTAGCAGTATTGGTAGTAGTTCTTGCTCCCGCTCCACTAGCCGTGCATTGCACGGATGACAACCCTTGCAAGGGATTGGTGGGGTTGTCTATAAAGTCTTGGTTATTTTGCTTATAATTTCTCGTGTGATTAGTAACATATTTATAGTAGTTTATCGACGATAAAATGTGAGGTGGTTTGTTAATGGCTTATCAAAAAGTGTTATTGTCTGACGAGCATA